>PLMQ01000022.1 GCA_003142535.1 Syntrophaceae bacterium | reverse complement strand
TTTGCCATTACACCCATTTCGAATCCGTCGAAGGCGGATGCGAAATCTTATGGTCTGTAAAGAATAAGATTCCTCGGCGCTACGCTTCTCGGAATGACACAAAGATTACACTTTCGAAAGGTTTACTTTACTATTCCGGCCACCAATGCCTGTTTGCCTGAAGCATGGCAATTATAATGGACATAGAGCGAACTCTTCCCGGCCAGCATTGCCCTGGCAATGCCAAAGGCCGCAGCTGTCGGATGAATGCCACAATGGGGCAGATAGTCATCTATTTTCCATCCTCGTTCGTACCATAATTTTTCATCAATTTTCGGCAAACGAAAACCGGGCAGCAAACAGCGTTTTATCTCTTTTAAAGAAAAACCGTCATTGGCCGCCACCATTGTAAGAATTTCTTTACAATCATTTTCTATCTTTTCATTTGCCGAATAATTTTGCAGGGCAGTCAATTCATCGCTGAATTTTACAGCCAGTATTTTACCCAACTTCTTTTCGGAATCACCACCTAATAAGAGCCACGAGCTGCCTTCGCCTACCGGCAGATTACGGGAATTATCTGCAGATAAATTCATGCGCGCACGATAATCATCAACTGAAGGCGTAAATACGTCACATCCGCCAACCAGCGCCATATCTATCTGGCCGCTCAAGAGATAACTCTGCGACAGCCACAGCGCTGATTCAAAAGACAGTTCTTCCTGAGAAATGGTGAGCACCACTCCCTTTATTTCACAAATCCGCGCCAGAAAGAAAGCAGCGGCGTTGCTGACGGAATTGGCAAACTGATTGGGGCTGGGGAAACCGCCTTCATGCTTGAAGACCTGAGTGATGAAAGGCAGTATTTCGTCAACATTGCCCAAACCTGTCGCGAGAAATATTCCTATTTTTTTCCCTTTTACATCTTCGGGTGGTAAGCTTTTCAGGCAGGCCAAAGCTCCGCAGCACACCACTTTGATAAAACGCCCGGCACGACGCATGGGCTGCCCCATCATTTTCTGCACCAGTTCATCGGCATTCACCGGCAATTGCGCCTCATCCCATGCCGCATCCAGATTAGGCATAAGTGATGGCCCTAAGTAGCTTACTGCAATCACCGACATCGCTGATGCTGAATTATTTTTTTCTTTTTTCGTCTGAATCATAATTCAATTGTCATCATTCTTTTATTATCAAATAACTCGTACACGTCCCGCCAAAGCCAAAGAAGGTGAAAAGATACGCACCATCCCCTACCGGCAGATTTACCTGTGACGGCGTAAAACCGATTTCAGGATCAACTTCTTCAAATCCGAAACTGCGGGGTATTATCCCCTCTTCCAAACACGAAAGCCAGACTGCTGTTTCCACAGTGCCCGCCGCACCCAGCGTATGGCCCATAGCACCTTTGAGAGAAACAACCGGCGGCAACTTATCGCCAAAGAGCTTTACCATCCCCCGCCCTTCCGAAAGGTCGTTGTCCCTTGTGCCTGTCCCATGTGCTTTTACTGCTACAATTTGTTCAGCTGATACCCCTGCCATATCTAAAGAATGTTGAATAACATCTTTAACCAGTTCACCATCAACCCCAGCCGAAGTCAGGCTGTTTGTATCGTTGAATAAATAGCCTCCGGCAAAAATATATTTCCCTTTGCTTGTCGGTGATGGCGTACCCTTATCCAGAATAACGGCTGAAGCTGCTTCCCCAATTTGCATACCGGAGCGTTTATTGCAAAAAGGACGGCACTTTTCATCATCATACAAAAGAAGACTGGCAAAGCCGTGCAGCGTCAGGTTCAAAAGCGGCTCGTAGCCCACAACAATTGCTCTGCGGATTTTCTTTTGCTCCAGCAGTTGCGCGGCCACAACAAGGGCGTGCGAACTCGATACGCAAGCCATGCTGAAAGTCATGGCCATGCCCTTTATCCCATACTTTTGGGCAATCCAATCGGCTACCTCACCGGTTCCGCGGTTGCGGCAGGCAATAGCCGGCGATTCCTTATCGGGATTGTTGCGCACTATTTCTGTAAACTCATATTCATTGCGAATGAAGAGGCCGCCCGTTGTTCCCACCAGCAAAGAGGACTCAGCGATCTCATCTGTGGTAAGTCCGGCACGATTAATGGCTTCCGTAATTGCACTATCGAGCATTGCCCATGATTTATCCATCGCATTGCCTGAATCACGGGTATGAACCCTCCGCTGCGCGGGATTGTTCAACTCGCCAATTCCGATATGTTTCACATTCGGAATTGGAGTTTCACAATAAGGAACTTCAAAAGCTTTATAATCGCGGTTGATCAAGTGTGATGATTTGCATTTTGCAGCGAGATGAACAAGACTGGCAATTAAATTACGCGCGGTCTCATCGGCGCTCCAGCCTAAAGTTGTTACTGCCCCCCAACCGCGAATACAGATATTACTCTTCGTCACTTTTTAACCTTTGGTGCTTCGATGACAAAATCAGCCAGTGTATCAAACGACTGCATGGCTTTAGCCGCAGTCGAGGCGTTTTTCAATTCCACCCCGAACTGATATCTCAACTCCATCGCAATTTCCATAGCGTCGAGGCTATCGAGCTTGAGCGGCCCCGGCCCGTTAATAAACGGTACGTCCGTTGGAATATCCTCGGGCTTTACATCTTTCACATCACAAGCTTTGATGATCAACTCTTTGAGCTTGAAAATCAATTCTTCCCGTGACGACACATTCAAATCTTTTAGTGCTTGATTTACATCCATTGAACTCTCCTTCCTGCAATATAAAAGCAGATTCCTGCAAATAGTGTCAATACAATTAATTTAGGTAAGATTGTGCTAAATGCCGCATCGCGTAAAAAAATATCAAGATACGCCTGATGCGCCCAATACATCGGCGAAATCATCGCCAGTTTTTTCATGACCAGCGGCATGAGCACATGCGGCATCATGATTCCGCCGAAAACGCCCATCAATATGGCTCCTGTTGCCGCAAGTGTCGAAGACTGTTCAGGCGTTCGTGCCAGCGCCGCAACAAGCACGCCAAAACCAGTTGTGGCGGCGGCAACAACCATTGTGACCGGCAGCATATGCCAGGGATGTTCTCCCAGATTAAAAGAAAAGCTGATGATATGGGACATAATATAAACACCGACCAACATCATTAAAATAAATTGGGAAATGTTTATCAGATAATAAGGAATAATTTTCCCCAGTATAACTAAATTAGTGTTTACCGGATAAGTGAAAAGACGCTGGAGAGTACCATCTTTTTTTTCCTTTAAAAAACCGATGGACATGGGAATGGCAATAAAAAACATCGCGAATATTGCGTAAGCCGGGACATTTTGCTGAAGAGGAGTGGGGAATTCTTTGTTGGGTTTTGTTTTCTCAACAACTAACCCGGCAACTACAGCATCAAGGTTTTCTATACC
>PLMQ01000029.1 GCA_003142535.1 Syntrophaceae bacterium | reverse complement strand
CACATTTTTTGCCATTACACCCACTACGAGACACGTAGTTTAATATTTATTCGTGAAACTCCAATTCCGAAATCACAGCTTTTCGGAATTGGTAAGTTGAATCCACCTGTGGCGGACTACGCAATCCCGCGCAGCGGAGGGTAAAAATACCCGGCAGTCTGACGTGGAATCGGTTTTCGAAGCTTTCTTTGGGGTTCATACCCGTGATTGCTATTTCAAAGATTGTAAATAATTTTTGGCCCGTTGACCATAAGAAGATTGAGGCGATAACTTGATTACCGCCTGAAACGCTTTTTTGGCATTTGCGTTATCTTTAATTCTTAAATAACATTCACCTAAAAAAAAGTATGCATCATAGAGATGTGCATTCAGCTCCACCGATTTCTTGAAATACGGAATGGCCTCTACTGCGTTTGATTGATCAAAGTATACCAACCCGATATTTTTTTCAATCTGCGGCCGCAGCACGGTTATGGGTTCCCTGTCAAGAGCTTCTCTGTATTTAGTCAATGCCGTTTGGTATTCTTTCTTGGAGTAATAAGCCCAGGCTTGATTATAAAGTGCTATCGCTGGCGTTTCATAAAGATGATTAGCCAGAGCTTTATCGAATTCATCAATAGCTTGATCCCAAAGCTCCGCATCAGAATAGAGTGTCCCCAAATAATTATGGGCTTCAGAATAATCATCTTTCAAAGAAATCGCCTCTTTAAATTCTTTAATAGCCAGGTCTTTTAAACCTTTGCCGTGATAGGCCATGCCCAAGAAATAGTGAATTTTATAATTATTTGGAGAGTATTTTTCTGCTTCCAGCAATTCTTTTAGGGCTTGATTATATTGGCGTAGTCCAATAGATGATATTCCTTTGTTGAGAAATAATTCGGCTTGTTCCTTATGCCAAGGCGTGTTCGTACAGGCATTCATCATTAAAAAAAAGCAGAAAACCATGAAAAATATTTTTTTATTTATACAGACTTTCATTCACACCATCCATCATAAAGCTCGATTGAAACTAATCTTTAACGTGTAAAAAAATATTCAATTTTCACCACTGTACTTTTGATATTCTAATAACGGAGTCCTTTAATTTATTATTTTCTCCGCACTCTCACTAAAGCCTTCAGATTTTAATATCTTTGGCGTAATGAAAATTAAAAGCTGTTTTCGGGTCTTATCTAGGCTTTCTGTTTTAAACAGCCATCCAAGTATTGGTATTTTTTGCAGCCAAGGAAGACCGGTCACACCTTTATTTTCTTGACTTCTTAAAATCCCTCCGATAACAACTGTATCACCATCTTGAATAACAACCGTTGATTCCACTTCATTTTTATGGATTGGTGGATTTCCTTGAAGTAAGGCACCTTGCGCGTAATCAGGAACATCATCGCTAGCTTTAATTTCCATAGATATTCTTCCTTCATCAGTAATTCTTGGCTTTACCTCCAATTTTAATACAGCTTCTTTAAAGGTAATTGTTGCCGGTGATGTACCCGATGCTGGCGTAACGTAAGGAACTTCATCACCTTGTTTTATAGTGGCTTTCACATTGTCCATGGTTACTACTTTCGGCGAAGAAATAATTTTCCCCGACGTGGTAGATTCTAAAGCAGCTAACTGCGTTTCCAAAAAACCGGCAGCGCTGCCAAAAACTAAGCCAATTGTCGGGGAAGCCAAAGCAGCAGGAAAATTAACTGCCGCCATAGTTGCCGCCGTGGTTGTCGAAGCATTTGTCCATGGAATTAAATCCGGATAAGGTTGACTTCGCGATCCTGTCTGCAATGAACTAGATCCTCCGCCTACTCCCAGCCCATAAGTGCCGACTGATGAGTTATTCATAAAACCCCATGTTACACCTATATTCCTGATAAACTCCTCTGTTGCTTCTACAATTTTTGCTTCAATTAGTATTTGTTTTAATTTACCTTTTTCAGCCAATAATTTTTGTTCTCTAGCCTTGCGTTGATCCTCCGCTTTTTGCTGATCTTCTTCTGCTTTTACTTTGTCGCCTTCATCCTTTTTCTTTTTCTCCAACGTCATTACGCTGATTACACCACCCATTTGCTTTTTGGATAAACTATGTACATCCAAAATCGCATCGAGCGCCTGTTCCCAGGGAACATTTTTCATTGACAAAGTAACATTGCCTTTCACATCGTCACCAGCAACGATACTGACATTGCCGGATTCAGCCATCAAGCGTAAAACGCTTTTTATGTCTGCATCTTGAAAATCAATGGATATAACCCTGTCCTTATATCTTTTTATTGCTTCTTTTTTAGGTTTAATTTGTTTTTCTTCTTTTTCTTCAGCAACCTCTGTTGCCTTAACAATTTCTGCATCAGCTTTTGCCGTTACTTTCTTCTCCGCTTTTTTTTGTTTTTTCCCATTCACCGGCGTTGGCTTTGTCGCAGCAACTGGCTTCTTTTCCGGTAAAACAGATACATTAAAATCAACATAAATATTTTGCCCTTCCTGTTTTACAGCATATGGAACCGTATCTTTTAAATTAACAGTCAGATAAATCCATTGCTTGCCGTCTATTTCTTGCTGTAAAGGCGTTAACCGGATAATATTGCTCAATTCATTTTCTCCAAGGACTCGGCGTAAATTTTCCGGAACAATCATATTTTCCAGTTTGATCAGCAAACTATTATCAGCCTGACTATCGACATTAACAATCGGTTGCTGAGATACAACAAGCGTAATCCTTTCTTTTCCCGACAACTTAGTTAATAACACATTTTCTAAATACCCTGCTTTTACAATAGCTTCTGTCTTATTATCAACAACCTTGCCCTTATTTGGATCAGAAGTATCGGCAGCAGAAATACTTATCGGCACACAAACAATCATCCAAAGAACTATTATATAGGCCATAAATATTTTGGATAAATTATTTTTCATATCTTTACCTCATTTTAATTTTTACGAAGTTTCAAAATAATTCTCTTTACTTTGTCCTTTTCATGTTCTGCCACAATGACGCGGTCCGGTAATATTTCCGTTACCTTTCCATTATGTATGCCGATATGCGTTCCAATAAAAATGGGATAAAACTTTTTCGTGGCATCTTCCACAACAGCTATGCGGCGTTGATCATCACCGGAAATCCCGACTACCCTGAATTTATCGACCTCAGCCCGTTGTAAAGGAAAGATGGAACTCAGATCTTTCTTTTCTTCCTTTTTTTGGGTCACCAGTTCTTCATCGATAAAAGGACGGAAAGGATCCGGCTTACTTAACGGATTATAGCTGTATGTGTTTTCAGAAGATTGAACAGCTTTGGCTATCTGTCCTTTTGATTCCGGCGCCTGTGTTGGAGCAGCGGCAGGAACAATAGGCGATGCACTCTTATCATCAGCAGCAAAAAGAAGCATTACTGTAAGCAAACAATATAGAGAGGCAATTAAAAATGTCAGCGCTATCTTTTTCATTTTGTTTTTTCACTTGTTTTTTCTTTTTTATCGATAAACATGTACGTCTTTACGGTACAAGATGTATTTATAACATAGCCCTTTCCTTTTACATCTTTTCTATCACCCATAGAAATATCCGAAATATTTACGATACGCGGCAGTTTGGCGACTTTTTCAAAAAAGTAAACAATGCTTTGAAAAGTACCTAATACTGCCACATTAATCGGCATTTCTTCATAAAAAGGCTCCTGTGCCTGCGGTGGAGATTTTTTACCGTCTGGTGGTTTTGAACCGGCTGCTGTGTTTGTTTCAGTCTGCTTTTGATCAGACGGCTTAGGTTCTTCTTTGGAAATCGGCTTATCCATCATTCTGGGAACAGCAGCCCTAGGTTCAAACAACAAAAACTCGATTCCGGCTTCTTTGCCCGCCTGGGCCACAGAATGGAAAAGGCCGGGAATTTCCCGCTGGTCGGGAAGTTTTTGTAAAGCGACTTTGTAATTCTCTTGTAACGCCGCAACATCTGCTTTGTATTTATTAAGCTGCAGAGCGATTTTTTCTTTTTCTTTAATCTGTCCATTTATTTCTTCCAGCTTCTTGCTGAATGTTGATTTTTTATCTAGAGCGTCCGATAAAAAATAAAACCAATCAAAATAGCCGATAATTATTATTACGAAAATGATAATTATCACCTTGGCTTGTGGAGATAATTTTTTTATATCATCTAATGTAAAGGCCATAAACTAGAATCCCTTTTTCATTACACACAAAAAAGTGAACTGCTGCAAGGTAATGCCGCCAATCTCTGTCTTTTTTGATAATTTCAAATCTATTGATTTGATTGCGTCAAAATTTTCAACTGTTTTCATGAAATCAGCAACAGCGATATTGTCACTCCCGACTCCTTCGATTGTCAACTGCTGATCCTTCTGCGTTAATTTAACAAGCCAGATATTTTTTTGAGGAACAACCGCAGCCAGATCATCTAAAGTTTTTACCGGGGCTACGCGATTTTCCTCCAGAGTTTTAATTACTCCGAGCTTTTGCTCCAATTCATTTTTATCTTTTTTAAATTTTTCAATATCACCTATTTTTTTATTTAAATCTTTCAGAGTGTTCTCAGATTCTTTTATCTGACTTTCCAGACTGTTGATAGATGAAGATAAGTTGAGCTGCAGGAATATGAGCAACAATACAAAAACGATAAATGAGCCTACAATGATAGATATCTGACGGGCAATATTTTCTTTTTTTTCCTTTTCGCGGTAAGGTAAAAGATTAATTTTTATCATTTGTCACCTATTTTTCTCAAACCTAACCCCAAGGCAACAGCTGCAACCGTCTTGATACTATCGAGTGCTTTGGCATCAACATTTCTTCGATTGTAACCAATCTTCAAGAAGGGATTAATAATTTCCGTTTCTACATTTAGTCTTTGTGACAAATTGGCCGCTAAACCGTGAATTCTCGCCGAGCCTCCGGACAGAAACACGTGCTTAATATATTCCCCGCCAAAAGTTGAACGGAAATAATCAATCGATCTTTCTATCTCGGAGCAAATAGGTTCTGCAAAATCCAGAATGCTGTTGCGCAACTCCATATTATCCTGGTCATTACCCGGCAGACCTTCAACCTTAATTTTTTCTGCTTCTTCAAATGTTATACGGTATTTATCCTGCAAACCTTCATTGATCGAATTACCGCCTAAGGTAAAATCTCTGGTAAAAACAGACATACCGCTCTTTATAACATTGATGTTGGTAATACTTGCGCCAATATTAACAATAACCGCTATTTCATTATTCTCAAAGTCATAATTTGCTTCATACATGGTTTCCAGAGCGAAGGAATCAACATCCATTATTGTTACATTGAGGCCGGCTGCTAAAATTGCGTCGAGATAACTATTAACAATATCTTTTTTGACAGCAACAATAATTACATCCATTTGATTGGGATTAAAGTCATTATCGCCTAAAATTTGAAAATCGTAATTAACATCGTCCATATTATCAAAGGGCAAATACTTGCCTGCTTCATCACGAATTAAATCACGTAATTCTGTCTCATCCATTTGAGCAAATGTCACTTTTTTAATAATAACGGAATTCCCGGAAAGGGAAGTGACTACCCCTCTGCCCCGGCAACCTGAATCCTTAAACAACTCTTTAATTTTCAGGGATAGATCGCGGGGATTGGCTAAGATACCTTCAACTATTATTCCTTTGGGTAAAGGAATCTGCAAGAACCGGTTAAGAACATAACCATGTGAAGTAGAGAGGACTTCGGCCAATTTCAATGAACTTGAGCCGATGTCTAATCCGACAAGTTTTTTGGAACCGGAAAAGATTTCAAAATCTAACATCAGGACACCATTATGCCTTTAAACTAAGCTTGCTTACCTTATTACCTGGACAAGCGATAAACCATATCTCCCTTTTTAACCATACCTAATTCATTGCGGGCTAGCGACTCAATATATGATAAATCGTTTCTTAATAAAATTATTTTCTTTTTCAAATCATTATTTTCTATAGTTATTTCATTGTTCTGAGTCTTTAGCTGAACCAGCCTTTTACTCATTAAATAATTATCAACCAGTCCCCTGTTGCCAAAAGTTATCAAGATAGCCATTAAAAGCAAAAAGACAACCAAATATCTGCCCACTTTCATATGGAAGCAATCCTCCCACTCCCGCATAACAAATAATCATACTTTATCCGGCGCCTTTTCAAGAAAAAATTTCTTCATACTTTTTCTGTAACGCTTTGGCTACTTTCAATTCCGAATTCTTTCTTGTCGGCAAGCCTTTCTCCATCTTGGCAATTGTCTGTGGAGTCAATTCCGCCTTTCTTGCCAATTCGGATATGCTCAAAGGAATAGCTTCTCTAAAATTTTTTACTCGATTTTTCCGTATATTCTCTTCCATAACTTAAAGATTTACCTCATTTGATAGTTAAAAGACATTAATTTTAAATAAAAGTCAAGAAAAATGTTTAATAATCATTAAAATCACTTAATATTAATTAATAATGATTAATATATTAAATTATTATTAATAATATTAATATGTTCAGATATTCTTTTTAGGCAAAATACATAGAATCACGGGTATAATACCCTGAATCAATTTTTGGCTATTATACCCTCCGCTTCGCGGTATTGCGTAGTCCGCCGCAGGCGGATTCAACTTGCCAATCCCAATGCACTACGTTTTTAGAATTGGAGTTTCACGAATAAAATAGGGGAACGGAAAGTTTTTTGATGCTTTTCCATAGAATTATTTTAACGATGAGTTTAAATATTTATTTTACGCGATTGGCAAAGTTTGCTGCGGTTCACCCAGAATGAACTTGCCCCCTTCTATCCATTCTTTCAAAATATTAGCAATTTGCCTTGCCTTGTAATAGCTGGAAAGGGGTGCGGTAATAATTTTTTTCCCGTCTATGATGATTGCTCCGCTGCGCAGATCTTTATAACTGACTTCAGCCAGAGGATTGGTTACGCCCTTCGGATAATCCATACTATAATCATAAACCTGCGTATAAATGTCTTCATCCTTTACCGCTGTCTGGCGCGCCATTTCTTCATCCAGAATAGGAATAGGAATGCCGATACCTACATATAATGAAACGCCATAGCCCAAAATGCTTGCTGCCGCCAGCCATTCCGGATTCATTTCCTTTAAATTACCCACAACGGCGATAGTACCAGCACCCTGTTTGGGTACACCATTGGTACCACGGGGCACATTGGGATTATGCTGAGTACCGGGCCAGGCAACAAATCCCTGTGTTCCGCCTAAAAATATCCGCGTTCCGATACCGATTGTCCGGTAGAAGGGATCATTAAACAAGGGACTCAGCTGCCCCGACGTCGCATATGCGGCATTGGCCATCCGCGGACGGAGCATTCCCATATATGTATATATTGTTGTATCGGATAAATTTACCGCACAGTTATAGTTTTGATAGGCATTGCGCGGATTAAATAATACGGCATCGCGCAAGTCATTTATCGTAATATTTCTTTCGTATTTACGCGCCGGATAACAATCAGTGCCATAACCTTCTGCTCGTAATTTAATAACATTGCCGGCAACAAGATCTTCGATAACATGACCACCGCCATAATTAAATTCTCCGGGATAAACACTATTGAGAGGATCACCTTCAACAACTTCCGTTGCACCTATATAGCAATCAACGGCAGCCACTCCGCCATAAGCGGGAACATCATTCAACCAGACCTTGGAAGCTCGAATGCGGGGAGAAGTGTGGCCAAAATTAAGAAAAGCTCCCGAGGAGCACATTGGTCCGAAAGTACCGGTAGTGACGACATCTATTTTGCGGGCAGCTTCGACATCGCCGTTTTTTTCGACAATTTCGATCATTTCTTCAGCCGTGACTACAACGGCCCGCCCTTCTTTGATCTTTTCGTTAATTTCTTTAATTGTCTTTTTGACTTTGAATTTTTTCATAACTTCCGCTAATAAAATGGCAATTTGATGATTTTTATATCATTGTTTAAGGACAATTGCAAAATCTAAGACAATTTTGCTGTTCTGCCTAATATTTAAGTATGGCCGAAGCCCCCCTGTCCTCGCAAAGTTTCGTTTAAATCATCGACTTCGACCCAATCAACCTGACAGATTTTTTGCACAACCATTTGTGCCAAACGCATACCCCTCTGAACAACAAAAGATTCATTCCCGTGATTAATTACAATCAAAGCAATTTCCCCGCGATAATCCGCATCAATTGTACCGGGTGAATTTAAAAGCGTTATCCCGCTTTTTATCGCCAGTCCGCTACGCGGCCTTATCTGCGCTTCATATCCTTCGGGCAAGGCAATAGCTATTCCTGTAGTTATCTTTTTTCTCTGGCCTGGTTCAATTATTTCATCTTCCGCAACGGCAGCAAATATATCCATTCCAGAAGCCATATTCGTCATATATCGGGGCAAAGAGAGATCTTCATTGCCTGCCAGTTTCCGGATATGTATTTTAATTTTTTTCACTTGTCTGCCTATAAATTTTATAGTTGGAGATCAAGAAAGAGATAATTATTCCGCTTAGCTATTATTGCCAAAAAACCGTTCTGTACTTTTAATTAGAAGGATACAGAACGGTTTTTGGACTTGCTAAAATTTAAATCCGGCTGATTTATTTTACTTCAGCTCCCAGCGCTTCCTTACGGCTAAGGCGGATTTTCCCCTGTTTATCAACTTCTAATACCTTCACCATAACTTCATCGCCTTCTTTTAATACATCGGTAACCTTGTTGATTCTTTCTTTGGCAATTTGCGATATATGCAGCAAACCTTCGGTACCGGGTAAAATTTCGACAAAGGCACCGAAATCAACTATTTTCTTTACCGTACCACGGTAGATTTTCCCGACTTCCGCCTCCTCGGTAAGCCACTTGACCATAGCCACGGCACGGGCTGCAGCCTCGGCATCACTGGAGGCAATAGTTACGGTCCCATCATCTTCAACATCAATGGTAACTCCGGTTTCACTGATAATCTGCCGAATATTTTTACCACCGGAGCCGATAACGGCACGCACCTGATCGGCCTTGACTTTGACAGTGGTAATCCGTGGTGCGTAAAGAGAAATATCCGGTCTCGGCTTAGCTAAAGTTTCCCTTAGTTTACCGATAATGAAGACTCTGCCTTCGCGTGCCTGTGCCAGAGCCTTTCTTAAAATATCCTCTGTCAAACCGTCAATTTTAATATCCATCTGCATGGCGGTAACACCCTTTTCAGTACCGCATACTTTGAAATCCATATCGCCGGCATGATCTTCATCGCCAAGAATATCCGATAAAATAACTACATCGTCGCCTTCTTTTAAAAGTCCCATCGCAATGCCCGCAACAATATCTTTAACAGGCACACCGGCATCCATCAACGATAGAATTCCGCCGCAAACTGTCGCCATGGAAGACGAACCATTTGATGACAGAATTTCCGAGACAAGGCGGATAGTATAGGGGAATATATCGGCTGAAGGCAAAACAGGCACTAAAGCTTTTCTGGCCAGAGCACCATGGCCGATTTCTCTTCTTCCCGGACTTCTCTGCGGTTTGGCTTCACCCACGCTGTAAGGCGGAAAATTATAATGGAGAAGAAATGATCTCATCTCTTCGCCTCCTATATAATCCATCCGCTGCTCGTCGGAAGACGTTCCTAAAGTCAGGGCGACTAAAGCCTGTGTCTCTCCACGGTTAAATAAAGCTGATCCATGAGCCCGTGGCAAAACTCCCACTTCAGCGCTTATCGGCCGAATATCGGCGGATGATCTGCCGTCTATTCTTTTCTTATCCTTGATAATCATATCGCGTAAAATACGCCGTTCCAATTCTTCGACGATTCCCGCCACTTTTTTACACATGACGGAATCATCACCGCCAATCTCTTTGATAGCCTTATTGCGAACGTCACTAAGTTTGCTGTAACGCTCCAGTTTGCGCGGCATGCCATAGCCTTCCTGGAGACCAGCCAGAGCGGCGGCGCTGACTTTTGCCGTAAGTTCATTATCAGGCACAACTTTCTCCACCGGCCTTTTTTCTTTGCCCGCAGCCTGACGCATTTTATCCTGCAGGTCAATGGCCGGCCGGATTGCCTCCAGACCAAACTTTATTGCATCAATAATTACATCTTCGGCTATTTCCTTGGCATCCCCTTCCATCATGATCAAATCAACATCATAACTGCGACCCGATTTACTGGGGGTTACTTTTCTGCCCACCAGGAAAATATTTAATTCACTTTCCTGCATTTTTTCGGCAGATGCATTGCAGACAAACTCGCCATTAATTCTTCCTATGCGCGCCCCGGCAATGGGCCCCTTAAACGGAATATTAGATATTTCCAATGCTGCTGAGGCGCCGAGCATAGCCGTTACATCAGAGTCATTTTCTTTATCCACCGAAAGCACAGACGCCACAACTTGTGTTTCCGAATAATATCCCCTGGGAAACAGGGGACGAATTGACCGATCAATTATACGGGACGTTAAAATTTCACGTTCATTCGGTCGTCCCTCTCTTTTAAAAAATCCTCCCGGAATTTTACCTGCGGCAAAAGTCTTTTCCTGGTAATCCACAGTCAAAGGCAGAAAATCAACTCCCTCTCTTGCCCCTTTTAATGAAACTGCGGTTACCAGAACCACCGTATCCCCATAATAAACCAATATCGAACCATCAGCCTGACCGGCGACATAATCCGTCTTCAGGGAAATATTGCGACCGGCAAAATCCGCACTAAATACATTACTCATTTACTTTTCCTCCATCTTCCTCATATATGCTGGTAATCAGAGTTTAAGGGCGAAATGCAATAGCCGGTTGAATCAGACAGATTAACTGCCTCTAGTCAACCGGATCAACTATTGCCTTCCGCCCTTAAATGTTCTCTTATTTCCTGAGTCCCAGACGTTTAATTATACTTCTGTATCTTTCGACATCATTATCTTTAATGTAATTGAGAAGCCTTCTTCTTTGACCGACAAGCTTTAAAAGGCCACGGCGGGAATGATGGTCCTTTTTATGCGATTTAAAATGATCGGTCAGATATTCGATCCTCCCGCTCAGCAGGGCAATCTGGACTTCGGGAGATCCCGTATCCTGTTCATGAAGCCGATATTCTCCAATTATTGTCTTCCTTTTTTCCGTAGTTAACACGCTTTTTTCCTCCCTCTAATCAATTTCTTATTTGTCATATTTTTGCTTTTAATTTTGAACACTGTTAAATACCCGCACAATTTTGGCCGCCTGACATTTCTCATCAATTTCCGGGAAATTGCTCACCGGCGCAATCATTTCCGCCAGGGCAACAAGACAACCACTGCGGCTGATGAACTTTACCATATCTCCCGTTTCAAGAAAAGGAAGAACATGCGCTTTCATTGCTTCCACAGAAGGCTGAAATCCATCGCGCAATCTGTCGACAAAACTGTCTTCTATCTCAATCGCCGTCAGCAACGGCAGCAGTTTGGCCATGGGCAATATTTTTGCTGCCAGTTCACCCTTTTTATCCGCACCGGACATATTATCCAATGAAACGGCCATATCTTCCGAAAAATAACCGCTGCGTAACCGGCGCAGGCCGCACAAACAGGCACCACAACCCAGCAGTTCACCAATATCCGCACATAAGGTTCGAATATATGTTCCCTTGGAACAGACAACACTAAATGTAACGCGGGGAAAAGATATATCCTCCACGATAATAGATTGGATTTCTACTTCCCGCGGCGTGGCATCTAACATTACCCCCCTGCGTGCCCACTTATACAAAGGCTCGCCGCAATATTTAACTGCTGAATAGGCGGGAGGCACCTGCTTAATCTTCCCCACCATCCCGGCTAATGCTGCCTTTATTTCATCGGGCGTCACAACCTTGTCGGATTGTCCGGTAATTTTTCCTTCCGTATCTTGCGTATCGGTTTTAACGCCTAATAACATTATCGCCCGATATTCTTTGCTATCAGCAGTGAGAAACCCTGCCAGTTTCGTTGCCTCGTTCAGGCACACGGGAAGCACGCCGGTGGCCATCGGATCAAGAGTACCGGTATGGCCGGCCTTTTTAACGCCCAGAATCCTTTTCACTGCACTGACAACGTCATGCGATGTTTTGCCCGCAGGTTTATCGATAATTACCACACCATTCATAGCAAACTACATTGCTCCGATTGCTTCTTGTATTTTAAGTTTAACTGTTTCAATATTTCCTTCGATACGGCAAGCGGCAGCATTAACATGCCCGCCGCCGCCAAACCTTTTGGCTACTTTTTCCACATTTACTTTTCCTTTGGAGCGCATACTCAGTTTAAAATGATTTTCGTCTATCTGAGTGTAAAGCACCGATATTTCAATTCCCTGAACGCTGCGGGGAATATCAACAAAGCCATCGGTCAGCTCCACTGATGCCCCGGTTTCCTGCAGCGCTTTCCGGGTCACAATAAGGGAACCAATCTTTCTATCCGCATCAAGCGACAGGGTTTCCATTGTTTTTGCTAAGAGCCTTAATTTGGCAGGGGGATCGCTTTCATAAATATGCTCCGAAATCCATTGCGGATCAGCCCCGTTTTCCACAAGACTGCCCGCAGCCAAAAACGTCTCCCGGTGCGTGTTGGAATAGCGAAATCCGCCGGTATCGGTAATAATTGCTGTATACAAATTAGTACAAATGTCTTTAGTCATCTGGCAGCGCATTTCCTGCATCAACCGGAAAAGCAATTCTCCCGTGGAACTGGACTGAGCATCAAGCATTCTTACTTCGCAAAAACCGCCATTGGAAATATGGTGATCAAGATTGATCAGTTTTTTAATCCTGCCGATTTTTTCCGCCTGATCGCCCACACGTTCCAATTCACTGCAATCAAGAATAAAAGCTACGTCATATTGTTCGATATCGCCGAGTTCATGAACTATTGTCTTGGCCGCCGGTAAAAACCGGTAATGAGCTGGCGTATTGTCCTGATTATAAACGACCGCTTTTTTCCCTAAATCACGCAGCAGGAGATAAAGAGCCAGCTCCGAACCTAAAGCATCTCCATCCAATCTTATATGGGATGTAATAAGAAAGCTTTCCTCATCCCTGATGGCGGCAATTATTTCATTAACCATTTTTTTCTTCCTGTTTCGCGATGTCAGCCAGCAACCTATCGATACGGCTGCCATAACCGAAGGACTTATCATGAACAAACATTATTTCGGGAACACAGCGCAACTGCAATCTCTTTCCCAGTTCCCGGCGGACAAAGCTCGTGGCCTTGGTTAAGCCGGCTTTGATCTCGTCCGAACACTCATCTTTGCCCATTTCCACAAAGTAAATCTTGGCATTGCGCAGATCATCGGTCACCTTCACCGCAGTAATGGTTACCGCACTGACGCGCGGGTCTTTGACCTGCTTCAATATTATATCAGACATTTCGGCCATAATCAGCTCGGCCACTCTATCCGCCCTTTTAAAGTTCATCGTATTTGCCCGTATCCCATTTGCCCGCTTCCAGAAAATCGGCGACAACCATGATTTCTATTTTACTGTTTAATATTTCAGCTACCCGCAGATCATCGACAAATCTTAATAGATGATCAATCTTGCCGTTAACGAAGCGCGAATCATTGCCAGCAAAGGCGAAGCCAATCTGGGCAAACCGGAAGTTATCGAGATCACCAATTTCCGCAATGGAAACATTAAACTCGTTTTGCGTCCTTTTTATAATTTTTTTTAAGACGCTCCTTTTCCCCTTCAAAGAACTGCTTTCCGGAATTCTTAAATTTATAACTCCGTAGCCAATAACCATAGAAATCACCAGTTATTGAAAAAACATACATTAGAGCTTGCGTGCCAGTTTTTCGGTTATATAAGCTTCTATGATATCGCCAACATGAATATCGTTATATCCATCAATGCCAATACCGCATTCAAAACCTGTTTGCACTTCTTTGGCATCATCTTTAAAACGCCTCAAAGATAAGATTTTCCCATCGAAAACAACTACGCTGTCGCGGACGAGTTTCAATCCGGCATTGCGGGTTATCTTGCCGTCGGTAACATAACAACCGGCGATTGTCCCGATTTTCGGCACCTTGAACAGCTCACGCACCTCTGCCCGGCCCTGAACGACTTCCTTGTATTCCGGTTCCAGGAGGCCTTCCATTGCCGCCCGCACATCAGCAATGACATTGTAAATAATGTCATAAAGTTTAATTTCTACGCCTTCCTGCTGAGCAATTTCCACCACGCGCGCATCCGGCCTCACATTAAATCCGATAATGATGGCATTGGAAGCGGAAGCCAACATAACATCGGTTTCGCTGATGGCCCCGGTCGAGCTATGAATAATTTTCAGTTTTACATCATCCGTGGATAGCTTATGCAAAGCGTCGGATATGGCTTCAATCGAACCCTGGACGTCACCTTTAATGATAACATTGAAATCTTTTACGCCTTCTTTTATCTTTTGATACAACTGTTCCAGCGTAATTTTGGAAGAAGCGGAAAGCTCCTTTTCTCTTTCTTTTCTTAACCAGTAATCACCGATGCTGCGCGCCTTCTTCTCATCTTCGACGACAAAGAATTCCCCGCCTGTCTGGGGAACGCTGGAAAAGCCGATGACTTCAACCGGAGTGGACGGCTTGGCTTCTTTGATGCGCCGTCCCTGATCATTATTCATTGCCCGCACACGGCCGAATTCTGTTTTGGAAACAAAAGCATCTCCTTCGTGCAAAGTACCCTGCTGAATCAGGACGGTAGCAATCGGACCGCGGCCGCGATCCAATTTAGCTTCAATAATTACGCCGCGGGCAGCACGATCGGGATCGGCCTTTAATTCCAGAACATCGGCCTGTAAAAGTATCATCTCCAGCAGGCTTTCGATGCCCGTTTTCTTTTTAGCAGAGACTTCACAAAAAATAGTTTCGCCGCCCCATTGTTCAGACAAAAGGCCATGTTCGGTCAACGCCTGCTTAATCTTTTCCGGCTCGGCACCGGGCTTGTCAATTTTATTAATCGCCACAATTATTGGCACTCCGGCTACTTTGGAGTGATTGATTGCTTCCACTGTTTGTCCCATAACGCCGTCATCGGCAGCGACAACGAGAACGACAATATCAGTTACCTGCGCACCGCGGGCACGCATGGCTGTGAATGCTTCGTGTCCCGGCGTATCAAGAAACACTATGTCGCGGCCGTTAATGTTAACATGATAGGCGCCGATGGCCTGAGTAATGCCGCCGGCTTCTCCATCAATAACATTGGTTTGCCGGATGACGTCCAGCAGAGATGTTTTACCATGATCAACATGTCCCATAATTGTGACAACCGGCGCGCGCGGCTGGAGATTCTCAGGATCCACCGGTGTTTTTAATATGGATTCGTCAAATTCAACTTCTGCCGGTTCCACCTGGAAGCTGAGTTCTCCGGCAATCAAAGTGGCAATATCATAGTCTATGGACTGATTAATCGTGGCCATGACACCCATAGCCATCAGTTTATTGATTACATCACTGGCTTTGACTCCCATTCTCTTGGCCAAATCGCCGACGGAAATTGTTTCGCCTATTTTGATGCGTCTTTTAATCGCCTTGGGAACAGTAATTTCTGTTTTCTTCATTTTGACGGGAGCGACTTTTTTCTCGTCGCGCCATCTGGTAAAACTCACTTCCTTGTCTTCATCCTGCTTGCGTAATTTCTTTTCAATTTTTTTCTCTAATACTTTGCGGCGCGGTGCTGCTTTCTCTTCTTCGATAAATACTTCTACTGGCGCCTTGCCGCCCTTCTTCTTGGATTTATCAAATTCTCTTTTGACGGGCTTCTCCGCTGGGGGAATGCCTACTTTCTCACCAGGCCTTAAAGGCGATTTCACCGGGATATCCTTTTTCGGCTCAGCTTTTGTGATTTTATGTTTAGAATATACCGGCGGACGGACAGGAATAATTTGCGGCTTCGGCCTTTCCACTGGCGCAGTTTCCGCTCCGTGTTCTGTATTTGTTTCTAATTTATCCGCATTTGCTTCGCCTTTGTGGCTATCTTTTTTCGCCGGAATATGCGCTGTTTCAGCGCCATGAGGTTTATGATATTCTTCCTTTTTCCCATCGGCGGTTTTCTTTCCCGCTGCCGCCTCAACTGTTTCCTGCGGCGTTTCTTCTATGGCTTCTTCTTCATCGGCCGGTACTTCCTCGGGAGCCCGAACTGCCCGGCGGCGGATAACAGTGGATTTGATTCTTTGCTCCACAATTTTCTTCGGCTCTTTGGCGAGCAATTCATTTTGTATTCTTTCCACTTCGTCATCTTCTAAAGAACTAGAATGGGATTTGACAGTAATGCCGATTCTTTCCAGATGCGCGATCAGATCCTTATTTTCGAGGCCCAGTTCTTTGGCCAACTCATAAACTCGCTTTTTAGGCATGCACGAAACTCCCTGAATTAAATTTATCCATACTGAAAATATTAAGCAGTCTTTTTATCGCTTGCTTCCTCATCCAAAATCTTCCCTGCTTCATCGATCCATTGCTGAGCCGTTTTTTCGCCGATACCGGGAATAGATGATAGCACTTCCGATTCAACCGCGGCAAGCATGGCAATACTTTTAATTCCTTTACTGAAAAGTTTTTCGGCCATAGCCGGCCCTATGCCGGTAATTTTCTCCAGTGATTCATGGCTTTCTTCATTTTTCGCGGCGGCCATCTCTTCACTCTTCACATCAATTTTCCATCCGGTAAGTTTTACGGCCAGCCGGACATTTTGCCCATTTCTACCGATGGCCAGAGAAAGCTGATCATCGGGTACAATTACCGTCATTGTCCTGTTTTCATCGTCAACAAATACGCGATTGACTTTGGCCGGAGATAAAGCGCTGCTTACATATTTTGGCGCATCTTCCGTAAAAGGAATAATATCAATTTTTTCGCCCCGCAACTCCTGCACTACACTCTGGACGCGGGAACCTCTCATGCCGACGCAAGCGCCCACAGGATCAATATCCTTGTCCTTGGCTCTGACGGCAATCTTGCCTCTCTTGCCCGGCTCTCGGGCTATACTGACTATATCAATCAACCCCTCGGAAATTTCGGGAACTTCCACCTCAAAAAGCGCTTTCAAAAAGGAGGGATGGGTGCGCGACAATAGTATTTGCGATCCTTTGGAATTCTTTTTTACGTCAACAATATAAGAACGGATTCTTTCGCCGCGCTTGTAAGTTTCACGGTGAATCTGCTCTATCGGTGGCACGACGCCTTCTGCACGTCCCAGGTTGACAATAATGCTGCCGCCTTCAAATCTCTGGACAAAACCGGTGACCAGTTCGCCTTTTCTGTCTTTGTATTCATCAAAAATATTATCGCGCTCCGCGTCTTTGACCCGCTGAATGATAATCTGCTTGGCCATTTGCACGGCAATACGGCCAAACGAAGCTGTTTCGATTTTCATTCCCAGGCTGTCGCCGGGCTCGGCTCCTTCATCAAGCGTCTTTCTTGCTTCTTCTTTGGCAATTTGCGTTTCGGGATCAAGCACTTTATCAACGACGGTTTTAAACTGGAATACTTCAATTTCTCCGGCCTCATCGTTATAATGAGCTTCAATATCAACATTTTGACCTAATTTTTTACGAGCAGCAGTAAGCATTGCCGCCTCGAGAGCTTCGGTAATGATCTCTTTGTCGATACCTCTGTCCTTACCCATCTGTTCGATCAGACGTTTAAGTTCTGGCAACATTTACAAATTCCCCCTTTAATCTTCGCTGACATAATTATCGAATTTCAGCCTGCCGGCATTAATTCCGCAATCAATAATATTTTATTCTTTATCGACCAAATTAGCTTTGACAATTTCGCCCCGTGGAACTAGGAACGTTCTCCCGGAAACATTTACATGAACTACTTTCCGGCCGGTTTCTTCAGTAAAATCTTCAAGAATCCCGTGAAAAATTTTTACTCCATCAATTTTTAACGCCGTTTTAATATTTACTTTAGAACCCTTATACTTCACAAAATCCTGATCGCGTGATAGCGGCCTGTCCAGGCCCGGAGAAGAAACTTCCAGCGTATAACGGCTTTTAATCAAATCATGAATATCGAGAATATCCCCGAGCTGATTGCTGACCCCGGTGCAATCATCAAGCGTAACACCGTTTTCCTTATCCAGATAAAGACGGACAATCCAACCGGTATGCATTTTGAGGCACTCGACATGGATCAGGTCCATACCTTCGGCAACGACAATAGGTTCGGCCAGCTCTCTTACTTTTTCTTTTAAATCATCATACATAATTGCTCAGAAAATAAAAAAGTGGGCACGGGCCCACTCATCAAATTACTATATCGATGGTTTCGCTAAGTTTCTAGCATACGACAACAGGCAATGCAAGTATTATTTATGCGGCCTGAAAGCTGTCAAGTAGTTAATCACGGGTATAAATTTCAAAGCGCGCCTTGGAATTTATACCTTCCGCTGTGCGGGATAATTCGACCGGCAAGCTTCAGCTTGTGACCTCTTGCCACCTTTAGATGGTTAAGTTATGCGCTACGCTTCTAAAGCTGTATCATTAATCCCGCTTACGCGGGATAATTCAACTAACAGATATTGCTGCACTGCGTTTATATTATTAAGGAGTCATTATCCCCCTCCGCTGCGCTTCGGGGATAATTCATCCAGCAAGCTTCAGTACGCTTCGCTTCTGAAGCTTGGGATTCATTATGGAGCGGGCGATGGGGCTCGAACCCACGGCGTCCAGCTTGGGAAGCTGACATTCTACCACTGAATTACGCCCGCTCAGACTGAGGGAATCTTAACCATGCGGTGTTTTTTGTCAAGGAATTTTTGGCAAGCCGATTTTTAATGAATATCGGGGAAAGATACCTGCTCCCGCTACAAATTAGCTTGACAAGGGATTGCGCCTTTCCTATTCTCCTGAAAGCAAGCTCCAACGAAGCTATCAAGTGAGAATTAAAAGGAGAAAGATTATGAAAGTTATAGCATTGAATGGCAGCGCCAGGAAAGACGGTAATACGGCGATACTTATTAATCTGGTATTCGATGAACTGAAAAAGGAAAATATCGAAACGGAACTAATTCAATTTGCCGGAAAAACCATAAATGGCTGCAGAGCTTGTTATCAATGTTTTAAAAATAAAGACCGCCGCTGCGCAGTGAAAAAAGACATGCTCAACGACCTGCTGGAGAAAATGGAAACTGCAGACGGCATCCTTTTAGGATCACCGACTTACTTCTCGGATGTTTCTTCGGGTATGAGGGCATTTATTGAGCGCTGCGGTTTTGTCGCCCGTGCCAATGATTATATGCTGAAAAGAAAAGTGGGGGCATCTGTTGTCGCTGTCCGACGAGCCGGAGCGATTCCTGCGTTTAATTCCATGAACCTTTTTCTGCACTATATGCAGATGGTCATGCCGGGTTCCAGCTACTGGAGCATCGGCATCGGCCGTGAGCCCGGCGAGGTGCTGAAAGATGAAGAAGGCGTTGCCACCATGAAAACCCTCGGCCAGAACATGGCATGGCTGATGAAGAAACTTAATGCATCACAGGTATAATACCCCAAAGCTTTCTTTGGGGTATTATACCTTCCGCTTATGCGGGATTGTTCAACTGGCAAACTTGAGCTTGTGACCTTTAGGTTACTTNNACTTGTGACCTCGCGTGACCTCTTGTCACCTCTTGTGCCCTTTAGGGTATCAGGTGGTCAGGTTATTAGGTTATACGCTCCGCCCTGCATGCGCCGGGCTTCGCTTTCGGAATTGGAGTTTCACGATTAAAAGCTTTAAAATCGCGAAATGATGTAAATGAATAGACACTGGTAATTATGGAATCTTTTCCTTTCCAGAAAAGAGAAGTTGTTTTGTTTTGATACTCAAGATGTCGGACAAAGCAAAGTTTGTTTATTAATTGTTGGGCAAAAGGGACAGACCATGAAAGAATTCAAGGGCAAAGTCGCAGTCATCACAGGCGCAGCTAGTGGCATCGGGCGCGGAATAGCCGAGCGTTGTGCTCAAGAGGGAATGAAGGTAGTTCTATCTGATATTGAGGAACCAGCTTTAGCTCAGACTGAGCAAAAGTTGAGAGCGGCAGGCGCGATTGTACTAACTGTAAGGACTGACGTATCCCAAGCGGGTGATGTTGAGGCATTAGCGAAAAAGACACTCAAGGCCTTTGGCGCAGCGCACTTGCTGTTTAACAATGCCGGAGTCGGCGCCGGCAGTACAATCTGGGAAAGCACACTGGCAGATTGGCAATGGGTGATGGGCGTGAATCTGTGGGGGGTCATTCACGGACTTCGCGTTTTTGTTCCCATAATGCTGGCGCAGGATGCAGAGTGCCATATTGTCAATACCGCTTCTATAGCAGGTTTGTTACCTTATCAACCCAGCGCCCCTTATCAAGTAACAAAACATGGCGTAGTTGCGCTGTCCGAACAACTGTACTACTCACTCGCCCAACGGACTGCTAAAATCAAAGTATCCGTTCTTTGTCCAGCATGGGTAAATACACGCATTATGGATTCGGAACGAAACCGTCCCCCCGAACTACAAAGTGAACCCGATAAAGAACCGATGAGTCCGGAATTCGAGTCCATCATGCAGGACATGCGTCAAGCCGCACAGGCCGGACTGTCGCCGCAGCAGGTCGCCGACTTAGTTTTCAAAGCGATCATCGTGGAACAGTTTTACATTCTGACGCATCCTGAGTTTAACCATCTGATAAAGAAGCGAATAGAGAAGATTCTACAACAGCGCAAACCGGCTTAGGTGTTAATTTTCTGCACTATATGCAGATGGTCATGCCGGGTTCCAGCTACTGGAGCATCGGCATCGGCCGTGAGCCCGGCGAGGTGCTGAAAGATGAAGAAGGCATTGCCACAATGAAAACCCTCGGCCAGAACATGGCATGGCTATTGAAGAAGCTTAATACATAGTACTCAAAATCGTCATTCCGGGACTATTGAAAAACTCACTAGGGGCTGTTCAAAAATGCTTAGATGCAAGGCGCGCAAAAAACCGAACTGCGAGGCGTATATGGATATACGTTGAGCGATGCGGTTTGCAGCGCAACACCGCCTAAAGGTGGGAACCAGCAGATGAGCATTTTTCAACAGCCCCCTGCCGGATTTTTAATTTCGAGGATTTTATCCACATTAAAAATACGTTTTTGCCGGCGCGTGAGGCAATAAGCTTCGAGCCCCAGGTACGGATACCCCTTATATTCCATCTCGCCTATAAACAGCGGCAGGATTGTCCGTTGTGATTTTTCGTCCTGCGCCTTGAGATAAACTATTTCCAGATTTTTCTTTTGCGCGATGGCCTCATGTAGTAGCAACAACTTGTCTTCGCGGCTGCACGTGAGGGCGGCTCTGGCGTACTGCATGCCGGTTAAAAATTTTACTACCTGCCAATCCATCAAGATATGGCTTTTCTTTAAGGGCTGCTTGAGTACAATTCCTTCCAACGTAGTGCAGCGGGATAGCGCGACATACATCTGCCCGTGGGCGAATGTGCCGCGTCCCACATCAATGACCACTTTTTCAAATGTTTTCCCCTGGCTTTTATGAATGGTTACGGCAAAGGCCAGTCGTACCGGATATTGGCGGAAAGAGCCGACCTCTTCCGAGCGCAGCTCTTCGTTTTTCAAAAAGAAACGGTATATTTTCCATGTATAGGGAGAAATTCGCGCCGTTTCGCCGTTATCCAGTTCGGCAACAATAACATCTTCGCCTTCATCGTCTTTTTCAAATTTTTTCACTTTGCCGATTGTCCCGTTAATCCATTGGCCGTAAGAATCGTTATTGAGCAGCATAATCTGCGCGCCTTTTTTCAGCTTCAGCTCAACCGCCGACGGCAGATATTCTTTGCCGAAATCGCCATCGATCGCGCCTTCCGCTTTCCAGATTTTGCCGGGCAGTTCAGCCAGCCGTTGCTCGTTGATACCGGCAGCAAGGTCATTGGTGCTGGTGAGCGAAAGATAAAAATCATCGGCGGCGGCGGCAAAAGAAGGATCGCAGCGGCGGTTGAACAGCGCCAGATCTTCGTCTGTTACCGTGCGGTTGCGGATAGTATTCAAAAGCCGGATAAATTCATCATCTTTCTGGCGATAGACCTTTTCCAGCTCAATAAATTCCAGCGCCAACTCCGGAAATACTTTAGCGCTGAAAAAATAGGGGCTGGCATAATGCGATCGGAAAATTTCGCGCTCTGCGCCGGAAACGACAGGCGGCAACTGATAAAGATCACCGATAAAAATCATCTGCACGCCGCCGAAAGGCTGTTTGGCGTGGGGGCCGTTGAGGCGCAGAAACTTATCCACGCAATCGAGCAAATCAGCCCGCACCATGGAAACTTCGTCAATGACGATAGTCTCCAGTTTTTTGTAAATAGTCGTCTTTTCTTTTCCTTCGCTCTTTTTCTTCTTGATGGAAGCGGGAGTAACATTCGGTTTGAAATGAAAAAAGGAATGGATAGTCTGTCCGGCAACATTAACGGCCGCCACACCGGTGGGCGCCAGAATGACAACATGTTTGCCCGTGTTGTCCCGGAAATAATTAAGCAGAGTGGATTTGCCCGTACCTGCCCGGCCGGTGATGAGAAGGTTCTTGGGCGTATCTTCCATCAGATCCAGCGCGTGCTGGAATTCCGGATTGAAATCAATTTCCACAGGTTTTTTTTGTTTTCTCTTCACTTAGTTGCTTAACCTAACTTTGGGGCTGAGTATTTTTATTGTAAAGCTAGCTTATTCAGAAAAGATGTGGATGTTCTTTGCACAACCAATTTTCGATATCCTGACGTAACTGCTTGGCAAAGTTGTACATTTCATTCGCTTCCTGATCAGATACAACACCTGCCCGTTCATAGCCACCGCTGTTTCTTTTCTTACGGAAATGGTCAAATTGCGTGACCATGCTCAATGAGTAACCAATTGTAAATGCCAGCGATTGAATGATCCGAAAATGATGGGAATCACGATTTGCTTTGTAACCGGCTGCCGCGAGCGCTGCCGTAGCTGATTGTAAAGCAGCATTATAGGCAATGTTTAAACGCCAATCAGCGCTCAATCCCGGAGCCAGGCAATCTTTTAAATCCCGATCAGACAAAGCAAGCAAATCCGCAATTTCCTGCCGACTTGTTTTATGTGGCAAAAGCCAGCCGTTAATCTGCCATTCTTGCAAGGTCATGTTTATCTCCAATTAAGAAAAGTTTTTCACCTTCATACACTGACTTAATAAAATGATGCCCGGCTGCTAATTTTTTCTGAAATTCCTCAACTGGATAGACTGTCGGATTAATTTCTCTATTTATTTCTTGTTGAACAGTACTGATACTTTCCACAACCTCGGCAAAGGTTACATCGCCGATTATCATAACATCTACATCACTGCGCTTGTTTTCATCACCGCGAGCGAGAGAACCATATACAAACGCAAGCTGAATCCGTTCAGCAAGGGGTGTAAGGGCAACTTTCATCAGATCGCCCATTCCTGCTGTTTTCATAATAATGCTTTTCAATTCACCGAAAATCGGACTTGAGGAATTTGCTTGATAATAGGTCTGCCTGTTTTTTCCGGTGCGCACAATTATCCCCGCTGCAGTTAGAGCCTTAACTTCCCGCTGCACCGCTCCCATTCCGCCACCGGCCACCCGTACCAGTTGACGCAGATAAAAAGATTCATCAACATGTCTGTAAAGCACAGAAAGAACACTACGGCGTGTTTTGCCGAATAGAGTTTCCGATAGATAATCTTTATTAACCATCATTTCCGCTCATAATCTACTTGTACTCATTATGGGTTCATTTGTAACCGATTTGGGTACATAATGCAACTATTTTTAAAATTAATCTTTTGCTTTAAATGATGTTTTCAGTTCTTATTCTGCGTTTTCTTTTTGTGAAAGCAATGTATCGAGCGGACTTTTCGGCGCTTTGGACATGTTTCTGAGCACATGCGTATAGATCATTGTTGTTTCAACATTCTTATGGCCTAAAAGCTCCTGAACCTCTCGAATATTTACCCCGTTCATCAGGAGATGCGTGGCGAAACTATGGCGCAATGTATGTACAGTTGCGTGTTTGGGAATGCCAGCCTTCCTTACAGCTTCCGCGACAATATTTTGAATAGAGCTGGGGCTGATATGGTGACGGCGCACTTTGCCGGAACGTGGATCAACAGAGAGAGCGGCGGCGGGAAAAACATATTGCCAGCGCCATTCCCTGGCTGCATGCGGATATTTTATTTCGATAGCTTCCGGCAGATAGACCTCGCCATAGTCTTTAACTAAATCCTGATCGTGGATTTTTTTGACTGCGGCCAGATGCTCTGCGAGTTTATTTTTAACAGCATCCGGAAGAACCGTCATTCTATCTTTATCGCCTTTGCCTGCCCGAACAATAATTGAGTTCAATCCGAAATCAATATCCTGCACCCGCAATCGGGCAACTTCCATCAGTCGCATGCCTGTGCCATATAAAACATGAACCAAAAGAAGTTCCTTATCTTTTAATTGTTCCAGCAGACTACGCACTTCATCTTGCGTCAGCACTGCAGGCACCTTTGGCCCCCTTTTGGCACGCACCGTTTTACTGAGATCACGCAGATCGATTTTGAGAACCTCGCGAAACAAAAACAAAATCGAGCTGAAGGCCTGATTTTGCGTAGAAGACGAAACGCGCTGTTTGATCGCCAGGTAACCCAGAAAATCCCGGACATCCGTTTCATCAGCGCCCTGGGTTTGCCAATCTTTATTTTTTACGTCGGTCAGGTAAGTATGAAAGCGCCCAAACCAGTCTATGTATGTCCGCTCCGTGCTGTAGGCATAATGCTTGATGCGCAGTATCTCGCGAATTTTTTCCTGCACTGTTTTAACGTCCGGGAATTTTTTTTCAGTTGTCGTTTCCATAGCTGGTGAAAGCGCCGATGTATTATTCGACAGGAAATGATGAATATAAAGTTTAACAGCATTATCGGCCTGTTCGAATTGCCAATCTTGCAGTTTTTTGTCTTTCTTCAGAACATCAAGGTACATTTGTATTCTTAAATCCAATGGTTTGTCTTGTCGTGTATTGGAAAACCGCAGGAACTTGCTTACCCAGTTGGCATAAAAAGGGATTTGGTTTCCCGGAGCAAGTTTACGCTGGGCAATAAACTTTTGAAACTCAGGCAAAATATGATTCATCTTTACACTCCCACTGCTGTAAATAATTCAACCAGACCATCATTTGCCAATAATCATTGATTATACGTATTACGCATTTGCTGATAATAAACACTTTTTACGTAATACTTCAATAATAATTATTTGATTTTAATCAAATATTCGTGTAGAAAATTAAGCATTAAATCAATAGCGCTGTTGAAAAACAGCGGAATTATGTATTACGTATATTAATTGTTGGCCATAAAAAAATGAAAAAACTACTATTTATACTTATTGGGATTATTTTATTCGGCTGCGCTCTAAAACATGATCAAAGAATGGTCGGCACATTTGTTTCCGACAAAGAAACAACAATGGCATATTTACAAAGCACTGGAAAATTTTCTGAACGTCAATTGGAAATTTTCTCGCGCATACTTGGCAAGTTACGCGTGGAGTGTGATGTCGTGAAATGTGTTTCAATTCTGGACGATTACATCGATGATACACCTTATCGTGTTATTGAACGTGGGAGTGATTATTTTGTGGTCGAGTCAGAGTTTCTATACGGTAAAATTCAACATAAAATAGTTTTTACAGACGATGGTTATTGGGCTATTGGTGGCGGAGCAGGCCCTGATTACCGTGAGAAGTTTAAAAGAATTAGTAAATCAATCGAGAAACATCTAAAGCCAGAAGAGCTTGGAAAATAGAGGCCAACAAGGGCAATCCAGCCGATCGCTGCGCTCCGGCTGATTTTTTCGTTATCTGTAAGGATATGATATGAAGAATATAACAGGTGAAGAAGATTTTTATATCCCAACAATATTTCTTTTTATTTATTCGTTGGTGCTCGGCATGGAATTGCGTGCGCTACCTGAAAATATGAACAAAGTTTATTCTATTGTTTTATCTGAGCCCATTTTATTTGCTGACGGTATTATTAAAACTGCGAGTAATTTTTCTATGTTTCTATTTCCTGTATTAATCATTTTTGTGGCTTTTAAACAGAAGCATTATTTATTAAAAATCGCATTTCTTCTTGGAACAATCCCGTTTATCCTATCTGATTCCATCATTATTAAACTTGGCTATAAAAGCATATTTGTTGTAAATGTAGCAATTATTTTCATTGTCGTTATGCTTTTGATTAATTACTTAACCAGAACGATAGGCCTATATAAAATTGCACTAAAACAAAAAACAGATAACAAGGGCAATACAGCGGATCGGCAGGCTACGCCCGCCTCCCGCTGATTTTTTCGTTAGTTTAAGATTATGAAAATGAAAAGATTGCTACAAACATTGTTTCTTTTAACTATGATGTTATGCATGTCATGTGATCGTGGTTATTTTTGTCAGGGAAGAATAATTAAATTGCCAGCAAATGGAACTATTCAAGAAGCGAAAACTATATCAAATAGTATTCTAGAAAATAATTTTAAAACAATGCTGAAAACTAAATTCCCTAATCTTTCAGATGAAAACATTAAAAATATTAATATTGAACAGTCTATAACAGAGTATATTGATGGAGCTAAGAAGACAACCGACATAGAAATTCAGTTATGGTTTTGTTTTAAGAAACAACCTGGAAATGAAGAAGAAATTCTAGACTATGGAAAATCAATAATTGCAAAGGCAGTGGATAATTATTATAAAAAAAACTAACCCGTCGCTAGAGCCGATCGCAAGGCTCACGCCTTGCTCCGGCTCAGCTTTTCGTTATAATAAAAAAATGATTAAAAAATATATTATAGTTTCCACTATCTGCGTTTCCTTATTAATTGGCTGCTCTATGGGCGGTGGTGGTGGGGTATACTACCCGCCTCAAGTGGCTATAAACGAAATTAGTGTGACAAAAAAGGAAATTCAAGAATCCATAATAAATGAAAAAACAAAAATATATGTTAAAGATCAAGAGCAGCTAATAAAAACTGAAGCAAATATTAAAGGAGATAAGTATTACTACTTCAGAGAATTCAATTTTACTGGGAAGCAATATCGAGTTGGCATTTCCCTTTTTCCATGGTTTTCAATTATTGATTCAGATAATAATGTCGTTTTAAAATTGGAATTACCGAGGTATTCGACTAGTGCTGCCGCTTTAGAACTAGTTGGTAAAAATGGTACTCAATATCTCGTTGTTTACGTTAACCAACAAGCGACAAGTCACAGTTCTACGCTCTTCATCATATCTGATGGCTGGAGGGTGTTATATAAAGAGCATCTTCTTGGAGCAAAATGGATATCTAAGAGCACTTCTAAATATGGTGATGTCCTGATAGTTTCCGCTGAAAAACAATGGGCTCCAAAGGACGAATGTATTTCAGTTGGTGGCCCATGGCGATATATTATTTTTAAGAAATAATATGAGCGAACGGGGACATAGGTAACAGATTGTTCTGGGTACATAGGTAACACTTTTTGTATGATTCATAGACGCGAAGGAGGTGTCTATGAGTTGGGAAGGAGTTACCGTTATGGACCAGAGAGTACGTTTTATTGGCGAGTATTTGCAGGGATATTT
>PLMQ01000060.1 GCA_003142535.1 Syntrophaceae bacterium | reverse complement strand
TGGATCGGCCTGCATGAACCCGGGAGCAACGAAGGGTCATCAATGCCTTGTATGTTGGATGGTAGAAGGGAAAAAGAATCGGTATATGGATTTTAACAAGTACAAAAGGGGCTTCCCCTGTCCATGCTTCACCTTCCTATACCCCCAATATTTTATCCGCCGCGATCATAGCTGAAGAAAAGCTGATGTCGCCGGAACAGCCATCGCCTTTAACCGTGTCGTCAATAAAATAAAGTCCCTTAATTGTAGGGCATTCGATGTTCGGCCTGTGCGGTTTGGATTGGGCTGTTGTTAGGACATTGCCGTTCATTACCGGCACAACTGTCTTTCTTTCTTTGATTACCATCGGCAGAAAATCCGGGAAGATGGTGGTGATTGTGTCTTTGAGTCTTTTTTCCGTCTGCTCGACGGTTTTCGTATCGCCGTCAAAATACCACGGAAGCATTATGCCCCAGGTCGAGATATATTTGCCGTGCGGCGTAAACGAATCATCGGTATTGGACTGGAAGCGTGCCCAGATAGGTATATCAACACCGAGTGTGCTAGAGCGTATATTTGTAACCGGCCTGTCTGTGATAAAGTCGATGGTGAGGCTGGAGCTGTTCTCGATATTATTTGCATAATCGAGCGTGGCCTTGGGCAGGAGAAGGTTGCCCAGCAGATCCAGCACAAGCGGCAGGCTGGCGGCAAAGATTATGTTTTGGGCGCAGTATGTTGCCTTGTCTGTTTTAATATTGGTCACTATGCCGTTCTCAATAATTATCTTTTGCGCTTTTTCGTTGAGATGTATTTCGCCGTTTTTATCGATCTGTTTTTTCAGCTTGGAGAATAGCTGGGCGGAGCCGCCTCTGGGTTTGCCTATGCCGATCTTGGCCTTGAATGCCCTTTGCAGGAATTCAATCACTTCGCCCGCGCTGACTTTATTAGGCGTTGGGCACATGATGGTCATGCCGAGGAAGGGCAGGAACGCCTCTACTTCGTGACTCTGAAATGATGTTTTATAAAAATCGAGCAGGGTTTTGTCATACTATGCTATAGGATCGGCCTTTTTAATTTTTATCAGCAGAGCGAGAAGCGCGAGCCTTGCCCGGAATGAAAGCATATGCGTCTGTAAAAAACCTAAAGAGCCTTCGGGCCTTTCCCAGAGCCTGCCTTTGAATATCAGCTTGACGTCTTTGGCCTCGGGCAGGCAATCGATTTTTTCGCCGAGCCTTTTAAAGACATCGTTGGCGATGCCCATGTGCGCAAGCCTGTGCGAATGCGCGCCGTACTCCCAGACATAGCCTTCCTCGTCCGTGTAAGAGTGCGCCCTGCCGCCTATCATGCCCGATGCTTCCAGGAACGATAACTTTTCTGCCTGCTTGGGCCAGCAGCGCCGCAGCGCTCATTCCGGCGTAACCAGCTCCGATTATGATTGCATCAATCATTAATTTACCCTTCCATGATCTGGTATCTATTTTCCCTTATAAAGGAACCTCTCCAGAAAACGGTTATAGGCTGTCCAGTCGGAATCGGGATTGGCATTGGTAGAATCAGCGATAAACGTCTGAAAGGCGTTAAGTTTTGCGTCAAGATCGTCAATGTAATGGACAACCAGCGCTTCCGGTGTTTTCGGGCGTTTGGGCGAGCCGTATTCAAATTCACCGTGGTGGCTTAAAATGATATGACGCAGTTTAAGTGCGATCTGCGGCGGAAAATCGTCAATGGCGGCGATCTTCTTGTTAATCATCTCCACACCCATGACAATGTGGCCGATCAACCTGCCCTCGTCGCTGTATTCAATCAACTGGTCATAAGAAAATTCGTAAATCTTACCGATGTCGTGAAGCAATCCTCCGGCAATCAGCATGTCTCTGTCCAGATTCGGGTAATGCTCGGCGGTTGTTGTAAGCAAACGTACAACGGAAAGAGTATGTTCCAGAAGACCACCCAGATAAATATGATGAAACCCTTTGGCGGCAGGCGCCCTCTGAAAAAGTTCCGCTGTCTTCTCATCCTGAAAGAAAGCGTAAAGCAAATCCTGGAGGGGTTTGTTCTGAACTTTTTCCACATAGGTCAACACTTCACTATACATGGCTTTGACATTGCCTTTAGTGCCCGGCAGGTAATCCGTTGGCTCGATATCATCCCAGTTGCATTTCTTAATACCGACAATGGATATTTGAATGGCGTTTTTATAATTGGCCGCTCTGCCTTCAATGGTAATGATGTCGCCTTTTTTAAATTGTTGATCGAATTCCAAGGCGTTATCCCAAACCTTGCCGTCGAGCTCGCCGGTTTTATCTTTTAGTTTTAAATTCAAATAGGGAGCGCCCTTTTGTGAAAAGGCCATGTTTTTTTCCGCGACCAAAAATGAAGAGGATACTTTTTCTCCCTGCTTGATGTTTTTGAGATAAATTTCTTTTGTTTTCAAATTATTTACCTGCCTTTCCTGAAATTAATATCCAGCAATAGTTTATTGGTGTTGGTGATGCTCATAATTTTTCCCTCAAAATGCGGTGATCGCCGACACGCACAGTTAGTTTATTCATATCAAAATATTCCATCAGCGGTATCAAATATTTGCGCGACAGGTTGGTTAATTCTTTAAAGCTGGCGGGCGTGGCTTTGCCGTCTTTTATCAGCATTGCTTTATAATCTTCCCGCAATTTGTTAATGGTATCGCGGGCAAAACAAAGCTCTTCATTGATTTTGATTAATTCGCCATCCTTGAGCATTAATTTGATAATGCTTTGCGCTTTTGCCCTTTGGTCTTTAAAATCATTGATGACATCGGTAAGGGAAGGGACATTCAGTCCGGCTCCCCGGTATTTTTCGGCAATTGCACCGCGTAAAGAATCAAGCTCTCCACCAATCTTAACCTGGTGCCTGGCCAGACGGACATTATCTTTATCCGTGACAATGGATTCTTTCTTGCTCAGGCTGCGCAGCGCCATATTAAATAACTTAGGTGATATTGCCCGGCCTAGTGTTTCTTTTAGCTCTTCTTTGGAGATGCCGTCCTGCAAAGCGTTTTTCTTGTGATAGGCAGCAACGTTATTAGTGATGAGCTCTTCGAGCTGATTGTAATAATATGCAGAAATTACCGTTGTATCTTCGCTATCCAGTAAAATTGCCTTCTTGCAGGAAAATAAATTTTCCAGAGCCTCTTTAATTTTTTTGGCATTGACGCCTAGACGGAAAGCCAGCCCGCGAAGATTAATGCCTGTAAATCCCGTTCTTTCCATAATTACAGAAATTCTCTCCGGTAATGCTCCGTTTTGTAATGTATTCAAATCGCTGAGGACTTTGCTGTTTTGTCTTTTGTGCTTTAAAGGAAGCGGATCAATTATCAGACCGCCGCCGATTGTTGTCACCGGTGAATAGCTGCGCAAAACAAAGTGATCACCAGCAACGATAACATCTTTTTTGGCCAGAACCAGTTGAGCAAATGTTTTTTCTCCCGGTTTAAGCTCATCAGCATCCAGCAAAACGATACGGGCAATTATTTCACTTGTTCCGGTATGCAGACGCACCAGCGTCCTGTTTTTCAGATTTTTAGTATTCGTTGATAGATATTCGACAAAAATATCCAAGCGCTGTGAAGACCAGGCTGTTTGCGGGCGAACCAGGACATCGCCGCGGTTGGCGCTTGATTTTTCAATGCCCTGAAGGTTGATGGCCGTGCGTTGTCCCGACAAAGCTTCGTCCACCGGTAGATTGTGTACTTGAATGCCTCTGATGCGGGAACTAATCTCCACGGGAAGAATTTGAATTTCTTCCCCTACTTTGATGTGGTCGGAAATAAGCGTTCCCGTGACAACTGTGCCGAAACCTTTCATCGTAAACACGCGGTCCACGGGCAGGCGGAAGATGCCGTCATCCGCTTTTATGGTGATTTGGTTCACGGTCTCATCAATAGCTTTTATAAGATCGGTTAGATTTTCTTGTTTAACGGCGGAGACAGGGATAATTGGCGCACCTTCCAAAAAAGAGCCCTGCAGAAATTCGGCTATTTCCGATTTAACGAGTTCCAGCCAGTCTTTTTCGACAAGGTCAATTTTAGTCAGGGCGATAAGGCCGCAGGTGATTCCAAGGAGTGAGCAGATGTTCAGGTGTTCTTTTGTCTGCGGCATAATGCCTTCGTCAGCGGCAATAACCAGCATTACCAGATCAATTCCCGCCGCGCCGGAAACCATGTTTTTGATAAATCTTTCGTGGCCGGGGACATCAACAATGCCGATCGTCTGGCCGGAAGGCAAGGTCAGCGAGGCAAAGCCCAGTTCAATAGTAATGCCCCTTTCTTTTTCCTCTTTTAAGCGGTCGGTATCAATGCCGGTGAGCGCTTTGATTAAAGCTGTTTTGCCATGATCAACATGTCCGGCGGTGCCGAGAACAAAATATTTCATGTCTGGGAAAATAACAAACTCCGGACTTTTTCACAACATTATATTTGCCTAACAAAATTAAATATATAAAGATAAAGAGACTGTTTGGGAATTGCTAATAAAACTTGAAAATACCGCAGTATATTGTTAGAAGCAGTTCGCACGAGGTCTTATTTGCGAATACTTGGCTTGGATTATGGTGAAAAGAGAATCGGCGTTGCTGTTTGTGACGAGTTGGGATTTACCGCTCAGGGCTTGCCGACGATTATCAGAAAAACAAAAAAAAATGATTTGGAGATTTTAAAAAAACTGAACACTGACTACAAGGTTGAAAAAATTGTCATTGGTTATCCGATCCGGCTTGATGGTTCGGAAGGCATCCAATGCGAAAAAGTCAACCGTTTTGCCGCGATGTTGGAAAAGACTTTTTGCGTATCCGTAATTAAATGGCAAGAGACGCTTTCCACAAAAGAGGCTGAGGAAATATTGATTAATTCCGGGATGCGTTGGCGCAAAAGGAAAAAAATGGTAGATAAACTGGCTGCCTGCATCATTCTTCAGAATTATCTGGATAACGCCGATAAGATTACTGACAACTAAACAATCAATTAAAAATATTATGAAAAAATTAAAAAATAAAAAAGCATATTACGTTATCCTGCTGTTTGTTGGCTGCGTGATTATCTTTTTCCTGGTGCTGTTAAATTATGCCGCCAGCTCCATCGATAAGAAGAATACTACTGTAGGGGTAGATATACCTACCGGTTCCAGCTTTCTGAAAGTTACGGAAATTCTTCATAAGGCGGGTTTGGTAAAAAGCCGTTTTTTGTTTTACTCTCTGGCTTTTACCAGGCAGGCAACTCGTTCCATCCGTGCCGGCGAATATGAATTCAACACTTCGATGTCTCCGGCTACAGTGATGGATAAACTGTTGCGCGGAGAAATCAAGACCTATCGCATTACCATACCTGAAGATTTTACCGTTAAAGAGATTGCCTTCCGTTTGGCTGAAAATAAGTTAATTGATGAAAAAGATTTTTCTAATCTGACAATAGATGAAGAATTCTTAAATAGTGTGGGAGTTCAAGCTGAGTCTATCGAAGGTTATCTCTTCCCGGAGACATATCTTTTTGACCGTTCGATGAGCACACGTCAAATTATGAGAATGATGGTGACCCAGTTTTGGAAAAAAGTTACACCGGAAATGCAGAAGAGGGCAAAAGATCTCGGCTTCAACATGCAGGACTTTGTTACTCTGGCCTCAATAATCGGTAAAGAATCGGGAAATAGTTCCGAAAAACCACTGATCTCGGCTGTATTTCACAATAGATTGAAAAGAAAAATGAAACTGCAAAGCGACCCGACAGCCGTATATGATTTAGAGAATTTCGACGGTAAAGTGAGGCGACGGCATTTGAAAAGGAATTCCCCGTATAATACTTATATTATTAATGGTTTACCCCCCGGGCCGATTACCAACCCTGGTATTGATTCGTTGAATGCGGCTCTTCATCCAGCCTCCGTTAATTATCTTTATTTCGTATCTAAACGCGACGGGTCCCATTATTTTTCTGCTACTCTGGATATGCACAATCAGGCTATTAACAATTATCGCATGAATAAGGGCAAAAAGAATAAATAGGTTATCTCTGTCCGATGCAAGATACAGGCAGATATAGTAATTATCAGGTGGTCATACCATTTCGCGCTCGCAGGCTAACTTCTTTGTTGGCAGCATTGTCGGCTTCCTCAACGTATAACCTGAAGGTCACGGGTTAGTGATACGCCTGCGGAGCCTCCTCCTTGCCGCCTCGTTATCCTTTGAAAGCGAAATGGTATCAACAGCCATTTTATCGGCATAAAAATCTCCAGCGGTGGCCAGTTTAAATTCCATCAAATTTTTTCTGTCTTGTTTTACCTGTTTTCTTAGTGATTTTAAGTCAGTTAATCGAAAAAAAGTTAAATTTTTTGCTTGACAAAGGCAAATACCACCTCTATAGTTGGCCATGTGGAGTAAAGTGGTTTATTGTGGAGGGAACTAATGTCTGTATTTCGGGGTCAATATCATCACAATATCGATGAAAAGGGAAGAATAATCTTCCCAGCCAAATTCCGCGAGGTCTTTGCGGAGGAGTACGACAACCGGATGGTGATTACCAACTGGGATGGGTACTTAATGGTTTTCCCTTACGATGAATGGCGGGTAATTGAAGAAAAAGTAGCCCATCAATCCATATTGCGCAAAGAAGTGCGGTCGTTTCAGCGCTTCTTTATGTCCGGGGCGGTTGATTGCAATCTTGATGGACAGGGACGTGTGCTTATCCCGCCGACTCTGCGCGAATATGCCAAATTGGAAAAAGATATTGTTCTGGCCGGTATGCTGAAAGTAATCGAAATCTGGTCGAAAGATCGCTTTGAAGAGGAAATGAAAAAGGCCGGCGGTGATATTGACAAGTCCACTAACTTCATAGCTGATTTGGGGATATAGAGAATGGTTACCGACTTTTATCATGAGCCGGTAATGCTGAAAGAAGTAATTGATAGGCTTTGCATAAACAAGAATGGTGTTTATGTGGATGGTACTTTGGGCGGCGCAGGCCATGCTCAAGCGATACTGAAAAAAACGGAAGGCTTTTTAGTCGGTATAGATTGTGACGATGAAGCTCTGCAGGCGGCGGAAAAAAAGCTCGCCGAGTTTGGCTCCAGCAAGGTTTTGGTAAAAAGCAATTTTGCTGACTTGGGGAATGTATTAGAAAAATTAAATATAAAAAAAGTTGATGGCATTCTTCTGGATTTGGGCGTTTCCTCACATCAACTGGATTCGGCCGAGAGGGGTTTTAGTTTCAGTCAACAGGCGCCGCTCGACATGCGGATGGATCGCAGTTTGAAGTTCAGCGCTTATGATATTGTCAACAGCTTTGCCCAGAAAGATTTGGAAAAGATTATTCGTGATTTCGGGGAAGAAAAGATGGCAGGAAGAATAGCAAGGGCAATATCGCAAAAAAGACGGTTGTCTCCGATCAAGACGACGATGGATCTTGCCGTCATTGCCGCCGGGGCAATGCCTCCGAAATTTCGCCACCAAAAAATTCACCCCGCCACGAGAACTTTTCAGGCTATTAGAATTGCCGTTAATAATGAGCTCGACAATATCAAACTGGCAATCAGCGCTGCTGTTGATGTGCTGAAACCCGGCGGACGCCTCTGTATTATTTCTTTTCATTCGCTGGAAGATCGTCTGGTAAAAAATGAATTTCGCTCTCTGGAGGGCGGTTGTACCTGCCCCAGAGATGTGCCGATTTGTATTTGCCGCAGGGAAACTAAACTCAAAGTTCTGACGCGGAAAGCACTAATCCCTTCATCTATGGAAACGGAAAATAATCCGCGCGCCCGCAGTGCGAAATTGCGCGTGGCCCAGAGGGTTTAAGTATGGCACAGGTTGTTGGAACACAAATTATGCCTCAGCATGTCCGGGAAGAAAAGAAAGCTTCTTCCGGCGTCGGATATTCCACTTTTATCTTTGTCACTATAATGCTGATCTTCGTTGCTCTCATCTATGTCGGGTCACACATTCACATGACGGAACTGGAATACAAAGTTGCCGCGGTATTAAATGCCAAAGAACAGAATTTAGAAGAACAAAAGAAACTTAAGCTCGAATATGCAATGCTTAAATCGCCGCAGCGAATTGAAAGCATAGCTAGCAGCAAGTTGCAAATGTCCTATCCTGAAAGAGATCAAGTAATTGTCTTGAAAAATTCGGGAGAGTGATATGGCCGTTAATACAAAAAAGTGGCTCAAAGTCAGGATTGTCAGCGGCTTGATAATTTTTCTGGTGCTATTTATTGCGCTCTTATCCCGTGCCTTCCAGTTACAGGTTCTCTCCGGACAAAAGTTGAAAACGCTTGCTCAGAAGCAGCATATGACCACGCTACAACTCCATCCGGAAAGAGGAATTATTTATGACCGCAATGGTGAGAAGCTGGCGGCGTCAGTTATGGCGGACTCGGTTTGTGCGGATCCCTCCAAAATTACCGATCCGGTGCGGGCATCTCAGCAAATATCGTCCATGCTCAATCTTGACCGCAATCTTGTTTACAAAAAATTGTCGGAACCGAAAAGTTTCTGCTGGCTGGCCAGACGAATTTCACCGGATCAGGCCGCGAGTGTAGAGAATGCGAATATCGAGGGAATTATTTTAGTCAAAGAGCCGAAACGCTTTTATCCCAATGGGGAACTCGCCGCTCATGTGCTGGGATTTGTCGGCGCCGATGCTAACGGACTGGAAGGCGTGGAATATAAGTATGATGATTCCTTGAAAGGAAAGCCCGAAAAGCTAACCTGGGCGCGTGATGCCAAAGGCAAAAAGCTGTTTTTGCGGGTAGAGAAAAATGAAACAAAGAAAGATGAAAATGTAAATATTGTTCTTACCATTGATAGCCGTATTCAGTACCTGGTAGAAACTCACCTCAAAGAAGCTGTATCCAGCAAGGGGGCAAAAGGCGGACTCGCCATTGTCATGGACCCCAAAACCGGAGAAATTCTGGCGCTGGCCAATGAGGGCCGCTTTAATCCGAATAACATCAGCGGTGTGCTGCCGGAAAGATGGCGCAACCGGGCGATTACCGATTATTTTGACCCGGGATCAACCTTCAAACCTTTTTTAGTGGCTGGCGCACTGGAAGAAAAGATTATTAAGGAATCAGATAAGTTTTTCTGTGAAAATGGAAATTATAAAGTAGCAAATCGTGTTATTCATGAAGCAAACAAGAAACGTCACGGAGTGTTAGCAGTCCCTGATATATTAAAATATTCCAGCAATATCGGTGCTGCAAAAATTGCGCAAAAGATGGGAAAAGAAAAGTTCCACGATTATATCGAACGTTTTGGTTTTGGGGCGAAGACGGGTATAGATCTGCCCGGCGAGTCCGCGGGGTTGGTAAGGCCGGTAAAAAATTGGGTGCCCGTTGATACAGCGATGATCGGTTTTGGCCAGGGTGTTTCGGTTACGGCAATTCAATTAATTGCCGCCGTGTCGGCCATTGCCAACAACGGAGTTTTAATGAAGCCTTACATTGTGCGAGGCTTTGCAGATAAAGATAATCGCCTCATTAAACTGTATACACCAACAGTAGTGCGTAAAGTTATTTCTCCCGACGTGGCGAAGCGTCTCACCAACATGCTGACGGAAGTTGTCGGTGCTGTCGACGGCACCGGTAAAAATGCGCGCATTGTCAATGTTGCCGTTGCCGGCAAAACGGGAACCTCCCAAAAATTTGATTTTGTCCGCGGTATTTATTCGTCGGAAAAAGTGAGGACATCTTTCATGGGATTTTTTCCGGCGGCCGATCCGCAGGTTGCTATTCTGGTGATTCTGGATGAACCGCAACGGGATAAATGGGGAGGTGTGGCTGCCGCACCGGTTTTCAAAAATATCAGCGAACAAATATTAAACTGTTTCAAGACCAGCATTCGTGAAACACCTGTTTTTGACGGGCCTAAAGCGACTAAGGTGCAGCTTGTGTCAGCCCAACAAACACTGGACGCGGAGAATGCCGCGACGGATGATGAATCAACCATGCCTGATTTTCTCGGTTTGACGATCAGGGAAGCAATGAAAAAAGCGAAAGCAAGATCAATAGATTTGAAGATATCCGGCAGTGGCTGGGTAGCGCGCCAGTATCCGCAGGCAGGCCGTCCGTTGGGTGAAGAGCGGATATGCAGCGTTAAGTTTGAGTTAAGCAACTGAGGCAGATATGAAACTGGGGCAATTGCTCGAAGGAATAGACACCATCAATATTTCCGGTGATTTCTCAGGCGAGGTAACCACTCTCTGTTATGCGGCGGATAAATGTGCGAATGGTTCAATGTTTGTTGCTGTTCGGGGCTTAGCGTATGACGGTCATGATTTTATTGTGGATGCGGTAAATCGCGGCGCACGTTATATTGTTCATGAAAAAGATATTCAGATTCCATCTGGGGTAATAGCAATTAAGGTGATGAGCAGCAGGCGGGCATTAGGAGAGCTCGCTAAAAATTATTTTGGTAATCCCTCTGCCCGCTTATGTCTCGTTGGTGTTACGGGAACAAACGGTAAAACAACAACGACATATATTCTGGAATCAATACTGGCACAGGCAGGCTTCAAGTGCGGAGTTTTAGGCACGGTAAATTACCGTTACAATAATAAAATATATCCCGCGCCCAACACAACTCCGGAATCATATGAAATGCAAAAGATACTCCGGGCGATGGCTGATGATGGCGTCACTCATGTCATTGCCGAAGTTTCTTCTCACGCCATTGACTTGAAAAGGGTTGACGATTGCGATTTTGATCTGGGCGTGTTTACCAATCTCACTCATGAACATCTTGATTATCATTTGACCATGGAAAATTACTTTCAGGCGAAGAAACTATTTTTTACCGAAGTGTTACCGCATAGCAAAAAAGCTCATCCACAAAAAATGATTATTAACGGCGACGATCAGTGGGGACAAATCATTTTGAAGGATTTGGCGTTGCCGTCTTTGAGCTACGGTATGGAAAAAAACAATGCTGTCAAAACGGTGAGCTATAAATTGTCACTGGCTGGAATAAAAGCAGAGATTGATTTGGCCGGAGTTACTATTTCGATTCAGACGCCGCTTGTCGGCAAGTTCAATATTTACAACATTCTGGCTGCTGCTGCCGCGGCGAAAGCTTTGCAAATTCCGGAAGCGGCAATTAAGGGAGGAATAGAAAATCTCTCCTACGTGCCGGGACGTTTGGAAAGGATCGATTCTTCTTTCGGTTTTACCGTTCTGGTTGATTACGCGCACAAACCGGATGCTTTAAAGCAGGTGTTGCAAAATCTAACGGAATTCAAGAAAAAAAGAATTATCACGGTTTTCGGTTGCGGCGGCAATCGCGATCGCGGCAAAAGACCGCTGATGGGTGATACGTCAACAAGCTTTAGTGATTTAACTATTGTCACTTCCGATAATCCACGGCTGGAAGACCCTCTGGAAATAATTGCGGAAATAGAAGCGGGTATTGATAAAAGCAAGATTAAAAAAGTTACGCCGGATGAACTCGGCTCTGCGAAGGGTACTCATAGTTATTCGGTAATTCCCGACCGGAAAACGGCAATCGAAACGGCGATAAATTTTGCGCAAATAGACGATATTGTTTTGATTGCTGGTAAAGGTCATGAAGATTATCAGATTATGGGCAGCAGCAAAATGCCTTTTGATGATCGTGTTGTTGCCGCCCAGACTATTAAGATGAGGAGATAGATAAATTATATTGATGAACATTGATTTGCCCATATTTAAATTAGAGGAGGTATTGAAAGCAACAACCGGAATATTGATATCCGGAGGAGCGGAAAATATTTTCTCGGGAATTACGACAGATTCCAGAAAGGTAAACAAAGGGGATCTTTTTATTGCCCTCCAAGGGGATAATTTTGATGGGCATGATTTTTTACAGGCAGCAATGGCAGAGGGTGCAGCCGGCGTGCTGGTGCATGATGAAGCGAAATTGAACAAGGTTAAGATTGATAAGAACGCTGCTATAATTAAAGTTGCCGATACATTGTGGGCGCTGGGCGATATGGCGCACAGCTTCCGGAAACGGTTTTCCATTCCGGTGATCGCCATAACCGGTTCTTCCGGAAAAACGACCACGAAAGAAATGCTGGCGGCAATTTTAGGGCGAAGTAAAAACATATTAAGAACGGAAGGGAATCTAAACAATCTGATCGGATTGCCGCAGACGATATTTGGCTTACGAAAAGAACATGAGCTGGCAATTCTGGAAATGGGGACAAATACACGCGGAGAAATCAAGCGGTTAACCGAGATAGCGGCGCCGGATATTGGTTTGATTACTAATGTCGGTCCGGCACATCTGGCGGGATTTGGTTCTGTAAATGTTGTAGCACAGGAAAAAGGCGATCTGTTTTTGAATATGGCCTCAGGATGTATTGCTGTTGTTAATCTTGATGATGAAGCAGTAAAAAATATTGCCGAAAGATGGAAAGGGAAGCGGGTTACTTTCGGGATGAGCCTTGATGCCGATGTAACGGCAAAAGACATTGAGAAAAGCGGAGCAAGGGGGGTGCGTTTTAATCTGGTTATCGGGGATAAATCCCGGAGGATTGAAATGAAAATCGCCGGTATCCATCATGTATATAATGCACTGGCAGCGGCAGCTGCGGCCTGGGCTGTGGGTATTGACTGCACAATGATTGCCGAAGGATTAACCCGGTTTCAGCCGGTGAGCGGACGTATGCAAATGATCAAACTCCAGAACTGTGCTTTTGTTTTGGATGATACTTATAATGCCAACCCGGCGTCTGTCCGTGAAGCACTGATGACGTTGAAAGATTTAAAAAACCATCACTGCGGCTATGTGTTTCTGGGGGACATGCTGGAGTTGGGTGATGCAGCCGATGAAATGCATCGGAAAATCGGAATACTAATGGCGACAATTGGTATCCATGCCGTATTTCTCAAAGGAAATTTTGCGTTAGTGACGGCGGCGGGGGCAGCAGAAGGCGGCATGCCGCCGCAAAACATTTTCTTTTTGTCGGAAACTGAAGACGGTTTATCCTACTTGAAAAAAAATTTAAAAAAGGGTGATTGGATTCTGGTAAAGGGATCACGGCGGATGAAGATGGAGAAAATAGTAGAGCAAATTTGTGAAGTTTTTGGCAGAGATAAAAACGAAGGAAAGAACCAGATAATAACTCATTGCGCAGGAGTGAATGAAAATTGATTTACCATTTATTATATCCTTTACATACAGCATTCTCTTTCTTTAACGTATTTCGTTACATTACTTTCCGGACGATTTACGCGAGTATTACGGCACTGATAATTTGTTTCGTGATCGGCCCCTGGCTTATTAGAAAATTGCAGAACATGCAAATCGGTCAGCAAATCAGAGAAGATGGGCCGAAAAGCCACTTGACCAAAAAAGGCACACCCACGATGGGTGGAATTTTGATTATTTTTGCCGTAGTGATATCAACATTGCTCTGGGCCAATCTTGCTGTCGATTATGTCTGGCTCGCCTTGCTCGTAACAGTCGGCTACGGGCTGATTGGTTTTATTGATGATTACCGCAAACTTATTGGGAAAAACTCCAAGGGTATATCCGGGAGGGTAAGGTTATCCTGCGAAATACTGATCGCTCTTTTTGTGAGCATTATTCTTTATTTGAAGCCTGGTTTCAATTCGCAAGTGACCATTCCCTTTTTTAAAACAGTAGTACCTAATCTCGGATGGGGTTATGTAATTTTATCTACGTTTATTATTGTCGGCGCGGCTAATGCCGTAAATCTGACCGATGGATTGGACGGATTAGCTATCGGTCCGGCAATCATCTGTTTTGCCACTTATGTTCTGTTTGCCTATTTTGCCGGAAACGTTAAGGTCGCTTCCTACTTGCAGATAACGTACGTTGCCGGCTCCGGTGAACTGGCTGTCTTTTGCGGGGCATTAGTTGGTGCAGCCCTTGGTTTCCTCTGGTTTAATTCCTATCCCGCAGAAGTATTTATGGGCGATGTCGGTTCGCTATCACTGGGCGGAGCGTTAGGTACAGTGGCGATTATTACCAAGCAGGAATTTCTGCTGGCAATTGTCGGCGGCATTTTTGTTCTGGAAACATTTTCCGTTATCTTTCAGGTCGGCTATTTTAAACTCACCAAGGGGAAACGAATTTTTCGGATGGCGCCGCTGCACCACCACTTTGAACTGAAAGGATGGGCGGAACCAAAAGTGATTGTGCGTTTCTGGGTTATCTCCATATTGCTGGCTTTGATGGCTATAAGCACGCTGAAGTTGCGTTAGAGGTTGCATGAATTTAAAAGGCAAAAAAATTGTTGTCATCGGCATGGGCAAAACAGGCATTGCCAGCGCCCGATTCCTGGGATCGCAGGGTGCCCGTGTTGTTGCGGTTGATGAAAAATCACCATCGCAGTGGGGTAAGAAGTTTGGCCGGATAGCGAATAAAGAATGGCTGGAAACAGGAGCTTATAATGCCGGAGTCCTGGAAAGTGCAAGCATGGTTATTCCGTCACCCGGGGTTCCGCCACATAATGATATTCTGGTTGCGGCAATCAAATTAAATATTCCGGTGGTCAGTGAAATAGAGCTGGCTTACCGGTATTTGAAAGTTCCTGTTATTGCAGTTACCGGTACGAACGGAAAAACGACAACGACAAGCCTCCTGGGAGAAATTATGGTGCGTGCCGGAAAGAAAGTATTTGTCGGCGGCAATATCGGCAATCCGTTAATCGAATATGCGGAGACTCCGCAGAAAGATGATTTTATTGTTGCGGAAATCAGCAGTTTCCAGTTGCAATGGATTGATAAGTTTCGTCCCTTCATAGCTATGCTTTTGAATATTACCTGCGATCACATAAATTATCACGGTTCGTTTGATGAATACCGGCGTATCAAAGCAAGAGTTTTCGCCAATCAAACCAGTGATGATTATGCTATTCTCAATTCGGAAGACAGGGAACAGGATAAGCTGGCTGATATCATTCGGGCGAAAGTTGCCTTTTTTAGTTCAGCCGCTGAGGTGAAACGGGGAATATTTTTAAAAGGCAATGCTCTTATTTATAGAAATTTTGACGGCGGAGAAGAACAATATCCTTTGAGTATGATTAAAATTCCCGGTTTGCATAATGTGGAAAATATAATGGCAGCAGTACTGGCTGCGCGCTTTTGCGGTTGTAACCGGGATAGTATAATTGAAGCTGCCAGTAATTTTTCCGGGTTGCCGCACCGGATTGAATTTTCCGGCGAGAAAAAAGGTGTCCGGTTTTATGATGATTCCAAGGGGACTAATGTCGGGTCTGTTGTGAGGGCACTGGACACCTTTCCCGAGCCGGTTATTTTACTCTTAGGCGGCAGGGATAAAGATGGTGATTTCGATACTCTGCGGGAGTTGCTGATAAAAAAGGCCAAGAGGGTAATTTTATTCGGTGAGGCGCGCGACCGCATTAGCTCGCTGATTGGCAATGATGTGCCGTCGGAGAAAAAGACGACTCTGGCGGAAGCCATTGCCAGTGCATATAATAATGCGATTTCCGGAGACGTTGTTTTGCTTTCTCCCGGTTGTGCCAGTTTCGATGAATTCAAGAATTATAAGGAACGGGGCAATTTTTTTAAAAACGTGGTGGAGAAACTCTAATGAATGTGGCCGTTAATAGAGAAGATAAGTCTCCAGATATTATTTTACTTTTGGTAACCATGATTCTGGTGACTGTGGGGACGGCAATGATTTATTCGTCCAGTTCAATTATTGCGCTGGAGCGCTTTAAAGACGGACAGTATTTTTTGAAAAAACAAATTCTTTTCGTTTTTATAGGCATGGTTTCTATGGTGCTGATGACGAAAATTCCTTATACACAATTAAAAAAATTCGCTTATCCCGGTTTAGTGTTATCTTTTATTTTGTTGGCGCTACTTTTTATTCCTCATGTCGGTCTTAGGCGCGGCGGGGCTACCCGTTGGTTGAATATGGGGTTTTTCTCCTTTCAGGTTTCGGAAATGGTTAAAATTGCGATGGTGGTCTTTCTGGCACATTTATTATCACGCAAGGCTTCTCAGTTGAAACTATTTACCAGAGGAGTGCTCATTCCGACGGCAATTACTTCAGGTTTGATTGCTTTAATATTGCTGGAGCCGGATTTCGGTACAGCAGTAATCATAGCAACAATTATGTTTTTGATGTTGTGTCTGGCCGGATCAAAAATCAGGCACCTGCTGATTCTGGCGGCGGCGTTTATTCTCATTGGTGCCCTGCTCATCTGGTATAAGGGCTATCGGTTGGCGCGTCTCACGGCATTTCTGGATCCTTGGAAAGATGCCGGCAATACCGGGTTTCAAATCATTCAATCACTTTTGTCCTTTGGCTCAGGAGGCGCGTTTGGCGTGGGAATTGGCGATGGAATGCAGAAATTGTTTTACCTGCCGGAACCGCATACGGACTTTATCCTGGCCATTATCGCTGAAGAAAGCGGTTTTATCGGTGTCGCCATCGTAATAGTCATGTTTATACTTTTTGCTTTACGCGGGTTTATAATTTCGCTGAAAGCTCCAGACCTTTTTGGGACGCTTCTGGCGGCGGGGTTGACCATGGTAATAGCTCTGGAATCATTTATTAATATCGCCGGGGTGATGGGTATTATACCGCTGAAGGGACTGGCTCTGCCTTTTTTGAGCTATGGCGGGACATCATTTGTCATGAGTATGACGGCGGTCGGCATTTTGCTGAACATTTCCACCCAGAGGGTGTGAAAAAGATGAGAACAATTACCGGTGGAATGAATATAAAATGTCTGTGTCGGATGAGGATCCCAAAGTGCGCATTATAATTGCGGGAGGAGGTACAGGAGGTCACTTGTTTCCCGGTATTGCCATTGCTGAGGAATTTTTAAAAAGGGATGGTGATACAAAAATTCTTTTTATCGGAACGCAAAGAGGCATTGAAGGTAAATTGCTGGGGCAGTTGGGCTATGAATTAGGGACGATTGATATTGAAGGAGTTAAAGGACGGGGGTTGGGAGCTTTGTTAAAAGGTGCTTATCAGATTCCGCAAAGCATGTGGCAGTCCGGGTGCATCTTGAGGCAGTTTCGCCCGCAAATTGCAATTGGTGTGGGCGGCTATGCTTCCGGACCGGCGATACTGACAGCTTGCTTAATGGGAATACCGGCGGTTATAGCCGAACAAAATGCTGTGCCCGGTATCACCAACAGGATTCTGGGCAAATTTGTCAATAAAATATTTGTAACGTATGCACAGACTCAGGACTGGTTTTCCCGCTCCAAAGTTATGGTCAGCGGCAACCCTGTGCGGTCGGTGCTTACGGTTGTGCGGGATAAAAAGAAAGAGAAAAGCGACATCTGGAATTTGCTGATTTTTGGCGGATCTCAAGGTGCGGCGGCGATAAATAAAAGTGTTGTAGAAATGATGCCCCTTCTAGAGCCGCTGAAAAATAAATTGCGGGTATTACACCAGTCGGGAGTCAGGGAATTGAAGGCAGTTCGTCAGGCATACCGGCAGTATGGCATTTCAGCCGAGGTTACTCCCTTCATCGAAGATATGGCGGGAGCATATGCACAGGCCGATTTGATTGTCTGCCGTGCCGGTGCCACGTCGCTTGCGGAAATAACGGCAGCGGGAAAGGTACCTGTCCTAATTCCTTTCCCCTGGGCAGCCAATGACCATCAAACGAAAAACGCTCAGGCTTTGGTTGAGGCTGGTGCAGCAGTCCTGATTAACGAAAGGGACCTGAGCGGCAGCAGGTTATTTAGCGTAATAGAGAGTCTTCTGACAGATGAAAACAAACTGGGGGAAATGGCCCAGAGGTCAGCAAGCCTCGGGAATATCAGAGCTGCGGCGAATATAGCTGATGTCTGCATAGAATTAATTGCGGGCAAAAGCAGCCATAAAAATATCAGTTAAAGTGAAAAGGAATATAAAAAGCAGATGGGAACAGATAAAGAAACAGGATTAATGCAGCGTAAAGTAAAATGTATCCACTTTGTGGGGATAGGCGGTATCGGTATGAGCGGCATTGCCGAAGTGTTGCTCAACCTCGGTTATAAAATCAGTGGCTCCGATGCCCAGCAATCGGATACAACATTTCGCTTGCAGAAGCTGGGGGCAATGATCGCTGTCGGCCACAGTGCGCAAAATATTGGTAATGCCGACGTTGTCGTGACATCAACGGCGGTGAAGGCAAATAACCCGGAAGTTGTTGCCGCCCATAGTCGCAATATTCCCGTCATTCCCCGTGCGGAAATGCTGGCCGAACTTTTGAAAATGAAATTTTCCGTAGCCGTTTCGGGAAGCCATGGCAAGACTACAACAACGTCCATGGTTTCCACGATTCTTGCAAAAGGCGGTCTTGATCCTACATTGGTCATCGGCGGGAAGCTGGCGAGTATCGGAAGCAATGCCAGACTAGGTAGCGGCGAAATAATTGTTGCTGAAGCCGACGAAAGCGACGGATCGTTTCTGAAACTTTCCCCGACAATTGCAGTGATTACTAATATCGATCGTGAACATCTCGACTATTACCCGGGTATAACCGAAATAAAAAATGCATTTCTCCAGTTCGCCAACATTGTCCCTTTTTACGGCTGTACGGTCATGTGCAGTGATAATGAACATGTGCGGGAAATTGCGCCATTGATCAAACGCCGCACTATAACATACGGGATTGAAAAGCCTGCGGATTATTGTGCCCGGGAAATAAAATTTACAAATCGCAAAACGACTTATTCGCTATTTTATAAAGATGATGAACTGGGTGAGCTGGAGCTTCTCGTACCCGGTATGTTCAACGTCTATAATTCCCTGGCGGCGATAGCTGTTAGCCGGGAACTTGAGCTCGACATGGCCACAATCAAAGAAGGCTTGCTGAGTTTTTCCGGCGTGCAGCGCCGTCTGGAAGTTAAAGGCCGAATCGGCAATATAACTGTTGTTGATGATTACGGCCACCATCCGACCGAAGTCAAAGAAACTCTGGCCGCGGCGCGTCAGGTTTGGCAAGAAAGGCGTATTGTCATTTTTCAGCCGCATCGTTTTACACGGACGAAAGCTCTTTTTACTGAATTTACGACAGCCTTCACTGATGCCGATATTTTGATTCTGAATGATATTTATCCGGCCAGCGAGGAGCCGATTGCCGGAGTAAACTCGGCCGCTCTGAGTGCGGCAATTAAAAAAGCAGGGCATCCGCATGTGGAATATATCGCGAAGGCGGAAGATACGGTTGAATATTTACTAAAGACAATTAAACCTAAGGACACAGTATTGACGCTGGGAGCAGGCAGCGTCTATAAAATTGGTGAAACTTTATTAAAACAACTGGCGGCAAGGAAAGTAAAAGGGTGATGGCCGGTAATAATGCAATTAAAGAAGTGCTGGGTAAATTTAAAGGTAAGGTACTCTTTGATGAGCCGATGTCGTGCCACACATCGCTCTGCGTAGGCGGGCGGGCAGACGCCTTGGTTATGATCGAGGATGAAGATCAACTGACGCAGATTGTCGGAGGTTTGAGTGAGGGAAAAATAAATTATCTGCCTGTGGGAAACTTGACCAATATCATTGTGCGTGACGGCGGATACCGCGGGGTAATTTTACTGATGAAAGGGCTCACGGAAATACGCTACAAACAATTGCCGGATGGCGGCCACTATATCAGAGCAGAGGCCGGCGCCGCTCTGTCGAAATTGGTGGGGCTGACTCTGACCAACGAACTGACCGGGCTGGAATTTTGTACAGGCATTCCGGGCAGTGTCGGCGGTGCGCTCTGGATGAATGCCGGAGCTTATGGAAAGGAAATGAAAGATGTTGTGTCCAGTTTATCGCTGCTCACTGCGGAAGGCAGAAAAATAAATATGAAGAGGCAAGATATTTCTTTTAGCTACCGCCGTGCAATATTGCCAGCTGACGCGATAATTTTGAGCGGTGAGTTTAAACTGGAAAAAGGCGTAAGCGGGCAAATAAAGGAGAAGATCGGCGAAATTATGCGCTTGCGGCAGGATAAACACCCGCTGGAATATCCCAATGCCGGGTCAATTTTTAAGAATCTACCCGGAATGCCCGCAGGCAGAATAATTGAAGAATTGGGATTAAAAGGAAAGTGTTGCGGAGATGCGCAAGTTTCGCTCAAACACGCCAATTTCATAGTGAATAAAAGCCGGGCCACGGCAGCCGATATTCTGACGCTGATTAGTCTGATTCAGGATATGGCAAAAAAGGAAAAAGGGATTAATTTAGAAACAGAAGTTGTCATTATCGGTGAGAATTGATGGCAAATAAATTAAAAACAAGCATTAAAGCTAAAAAGAACCGTTTGCGCCGCCGTTTTGTGGACGGTATCGTTGAATTATTCAAAGCGACGGGCATACTCCTTTCAGCTGCTGTACTGGCGCTTTCTTTTATTTATGTTTACGGATTTTTATTGAGCACTTCTTTTTTTGAAATTAAGGAAACTTCCGTGCGCGGCATAAAGGAATTGACGGAAAAAGACGTTTTGGCGCTTGCCGGAATTAAGACACAGCAAAACCTGCTGGCACTGAATACGGAAACACTGGTGCGCCGAGTATCGTCTAACCCCTGGGTAAAAAATGTCTATGTGGGAAAAGAACTTCCCAACAGGATTGTGCTGGAAGTGTGGGAAAGAATTCCCATTGCTCTCGTCAAACAAGAGGAAGATTTCTATCTGATAGATATTGAGGGAAATATTTTTAAAAAATTGGCGAAGAACGATGAAGTGGATTTGCCCGTTCTTACAAGTACTGAAGGGGAAGATATAACTAAAGCCAGACTTTTATTGAGTTCGCTCAATTTGCTGAAAAATATTGCCGCTTCCAAACAATATGCCTATTTGGGATTGATCTCGGAAGTTAATGTGGATGATTTGTTCGGATTATCAGTGCTCACTGATTCCGGGCTGTATTTGAAGCTAGGCATGGATGGCTTTGAAAATAAATTGACGCAATTGAAAGTTGTTATGGCGGATATGGAAAAAAGGGGATTGAAAAACGGTTATCTCTATATTGATTTGTGTGATGCCGCAAAAATTACCGTTCAGCGCAAAGATGCTCTGGGACGTTCAGAGCCACTGAAAAAAGGCAAGAAATACCGTACGTAGAAAGCATCCAGAGGTTTTATAAAAAAGAGGATGGAGAAAGAGACTAATGAGCAGAAAAAGCAATGTTCTGGTCGGGCTTGATATTGGAACGACAAAGACAACTGCAATCGTCGGCGAGGTTACCGATACCGGTATTGACATTATCGGCATCGGCATATCGCCGGCCAAAGAATTACGCAAAGGTGTTGTTGTCAATATTGAGAGCACTGTGGAAGCCATAAAGAAAGCGGTGGATGAAGCCGAGCATATGTCGGGATGCCGCATCAATTCGGTTTATGTCGGTATTGCCGGCAGCCACATCAAGGGACAAAACTCGTTGGGCATCGTTGCCATTAAGGGCAGGGAAGTGGACGAAGGCGACGTGCAAAGGGCGGTCGAAGCGGCCAGGGCCATTGCCATTCCCATTGACAGAGAAATTATCCATACGCTGCCGCAGAATTATGTTGTGGACGGCCAGGATGGAATCAGAGATCCGGTAGGTATGTCCGGGGTACGTCTGGAGGCGAAAGTCCATATCGTTACAGGCAATGTTGCGTCCATCCAGAATATTGTGAAGTCCGTAAACAGAGTCGGGCTCGATATAGACGATATTGCTCTGGAGCAACTGGCGGCTAGTGAAGCAGTATTGAGCTCGGATGAAAAAGATCTGGGAGTTGCTCTGATCGACATCGGCGGATCCAATACCGGCATTGCCATTTTTTCCGAGGGCAGCATTAAACATACGGCCATCCTGCCTGTCGGCGGCAACTACCTGACTTCGGATATCGCTACCGGTATGCGCACGCCGTTTAATGAAGCGGAAAAAATTAAGATAAAATACGGTTGTGCGGTTACATTAATGATTCCCAAGGAAGATATAATTGAAGTTCCCAGTGTCGGTGGACGGGAAGCGCGCGAAGTATCGCGGCAGATTCTGGGCCGGATAATTGAGCCGCGCATGGAAGAAATATTAAGTATGGCATCGAAGGAAATTGTCCGTTCGGGATATGAAGACCTGCTGGCGGCGGGAATCGTCCTGACCGGCGGGACTGCTCTTTTGACCGGAATCAATGAACTGGCGGAGCAGATTTTTGATATGCCGGTGCGTACAGGAAGACCGACGGGTGTTGGCGGTCTCTGTGATGTCGTGAACTCACCGGCTTATACTACAGGGGTTGGATTAATAGTTTACGGCAGTAAAGAATTATCGAGTGATTCTGTTTACAGGAGAACAAGCGGTTTATTCGGCAATATAATAAAGGCTATTAAAAAATGGTTTTTCGAATTTTTTTGAAAGGAAGGGATGCCCATGTTTGAACTAACTGATGTTTGTACTGAAAATTCGGCGAGAATTAAGGTGATCGGCGTAGGTGGTGGCGGGGGAAACGCCGTCAATACCATGATTTCCTACTTCCTGAGAGGAGTCGATTTCATGATTGCTAACACCGATGCCCAGGCTTTGGAGGCATCGAGTGCGCCGATCAAAATCCAACTTGGTGTGGAGATAACGAAAGGCCTGGGGGCCGGTTCCAATCCGGAAATCGGCAAGAAATCGGCTCTGGAATCCCGCGACCAGATTCGCCGCTATCTGGAGAATTCGGATATGATATTTGTAACTGCAGGATTGGGCGGTGGAACGGGAACGGGCGCTGCACCGATTATTGCGGAAGCCGCCCGTGAATGCGGCGCACTGACAGTGGCCGTGGTGACTAAGCCTTTCCAGTTTGAGGGGAAAAAGCGCAATACGCAGGCGGAAGAAGGCATTGCTCAGTTGCGCGAAGTTGTCGATACGCTGATTGTTGTCCCCAACCAGCGACTGCTTAGTTTAGGCGGCCGTAATCTGTCGCTTTTGGATGCTTTCAAAAAAGCGGACGATATTCTTTATCAGGCAGTCAAGGGAATTTCCGATTTGATTATAATTCCGGGGTTGATCAATCTTGATTTTGCCGATGTCCGGAATATCATGAGCACAATGGGTATGGCCCTGATGGGTACAGGTGTTGGTAAGGGGGAAAACCGGGCGGTTGAGGCTGCACAGAGGGCAATTTCATCACCGCTTCTGGAAGACAATACTATTGAAGGTGCCCGCGGTATCCTGCTGAATATTACCGGCGGGCCGGATTTGAGTCTTTACGAAGTCAATGAAGCGTCCTCGCTGATTCAGGCGGAGGCGCATGAAGACGCCAATATCATCTTCGGCACCGTCATTGATGAAAGCATGGGGGATGAAATTCGTATTACGGTTATTGCTACGGGATTTGCAGATACAGTAAGAAAAAAGCAGGTTCCAGCCAATGCGTCACAATTTGGCGGTTTCAAGCGTGAAGATTTATCCACGCCGACTTTTATGCGCCAGACGAAAACAAGAGAAGCAGCCAATGTTGTGACAATGGGCATTAACGACGAGACGGAAAATGTTGATATTGAGATACCGACATTTTTACGCAGACAGGCCGATTAAATGCCGGTGAAATTGTGGCATCCCGGCTTGGCATTTTGTGAAAGCCTGATGGAAGCCATATGAAATGGAAATTAAAAAATAGATATGCCCTCGTTTTGGAGCAGGAAAGGGGCTATGTAAAGAAAGTCTGGGGCACATATAACACGGTATGTCTGGCCTATCCAAATCATTACCGGACGGGCATGTCTAATCTGGGCTTTCAGACAGTTTATAAAATATTCAACAAACAACCTTCCTTTCTTTGTGAAAGAGTGTTTTTGCCCGCAGCCGGTGATGACGCCGAATTCGTCACCGGGCGGGCGGATTTTTTCAGTCTGGAAAACCAAAAAACCCTTGCTGATTTTGACATTCTGGCTTTTTCCCTGTCTTTTGAAAACGATTACCCCCATATATTAAAAATGCTCGATCGAGCCTATATCCCGCTCTTGGCTAAAGATCGTAATGATGCTCACCCGCTTATTATCGGCGGGGGCATCGCGGCAACACTTAATCCCGAACCGCTGGCCGATTTTTTTGATTTGTTTATTCTGGGCGAGGCCGAAGAAATTTTGCCGGAGTTTTGCCGTATGTTTGATGAGGCGCGTAAATCAGGCATCAGCCGCAATGACCTGCTTATAAATTTGCAGCGCAAACTCCGCAATGCCTACGTTCCCGGACTATATGAAGTAAAATATGCTGAGGATAGCAAGATTAAATCTGTCAGTCCTCTAATCTCTGATTTGCCGAAAAGAATTAAAATTCATCCGGCAAAAAATATAAATTCATTTTGCACCGAAGAAGTCATCAGCACGCCGGAAACGGAAATGCAGGAGATGTATCTGGTCGAAGTAAACAGAGGCTGTGCGCGCTATTGCCGGTTTTGCGCGGCCAGCTATGTTTATAAACCAGTGCGCTTTCGTAACGCCGAACAAATATTTGAGTCAATAGACCGCGGCTTGCAGGAAAAGAAAAAAATAGGTTTAGTCGGGACAGCAGTGTCCGATCATCCCGAACTTTTGAAAATCTGTGAGTATATTTTGGCAAAAAACGGGCAGGCCGGAATTGGTTCATTGAGAGTTGATCAAATTAATGCTGATATTGTCAGACTGATCAAGGCCAATGGAATCGAAACAGTCGCGATGGCACCGGAGGCGGGCAGCCAGCGGCTGCGCAATTTATTGCGTAAAGGAATAAACGAAGAAGATATAATGCACGCAGCGGAACTTTTGATAGAAAATGAAATACCTAATTTGCGTTTATACTTTATGCTCGGTCTGCCGACAGAAGAGGATAAAGATATTGATGCGATCATTGATCTGGCCAAAAAAATGCAGCATCACGTCTTGCAGCGGACCTGCGGCAAAAAAATATTCCGGAGTATAACGCTCAGCATAAACCAGTTTATTCCCAAACCGGCAACTCCTCTGCAATGGTCTGCCCTGGCCGATGTCAGGATAGTCGGCAAGAAGATCAAGAAGATAGTAAATGCTTTTGGCCGCGAAAAACAATTCAAAGTTATTCATGATGTGCCGAAATGGAATTATGTTCAGGCGCTGCTTTCATTGGGTGACCGCCGTGTAGGCGAAATATTGCTGGCTGTCCATCGTCTTGACGGAAATTGGTCACAGGCAATGAAAGAAGTAAACATCAATCCCGATTTTTATGTTTACCGGCAAAAGCAATATGATGAAATTATGCCGTGGGATATTATTGACCTCGGCACTTCCAAGAAAGCGCTAATCAGTGAGTATAAAAAAGCACTGGAAACCAATTGATAATTACTTCTTCCGGCTGCCGACGCAAAACCCATATTCCAGCAGGTGGCATAAGATTTCATTATTAATCGATACTATAATAATATTCCGGCAATGATGGCGAGTCCGCAAATGAAATAAATAATACGGACATATTTCCCGTACTGGTCAAGCAGGAGAAAATCCTCCGTCGTAAAGACGATACGGATAAGTTTGATACAAAGTGGAATGCTGAAACAAAATAAAAGACCGAATAACGAGAGGGCTTTTATTATTATGAGAGCAGAGATGCTCAGATAAATGAAGATAAAGAAAAGAATAAGCACATACAATGCATTTTTTTCCCCCAGCTTCACGGCGAGAGTATATTTTTTAGCGGCCAAATCAGTCTGCATATCCGGCAGGCTTTGGTAAAATAGTATTAGTGCAACCATAAGCCCCACCGGAATGGAGACAAGCGCAGATAGACAGGATGGTTGCCCTGCTATGACCCAGTAAGTGCCGGCGACCATAATCGGACCCATATTTATTCCGACAAAAAGTTCGCCCAGACCGTGATAGCCGTATCTTATCGGCGGGGCAACGTAACAATAACTACTGAAGGCGGCAAACAAAACAGGAATCGCAAGCAGGTAAAGCTGGAAGCCCAGAACGATGACAACAGAAATAACAAAAGCGATAGCATAAAGAATGACAATAACTTTCAACATGACTTCCGGCGATATTTTCCCTTCCTGAATGACGCGGGAACCACCAATGGATTTTCCGGCATCGGTTCCTACCGAGTGATCAAAATAGTCATTGGCAAGGTTTGTGATTAGATGGACAATGAGTGAAGCGATTAGAACAAGGGTAAACCTGACCGGATTTATTTGTCCTGTTTGTCTGATGGCCAGAAACCAGCCGATAAAGAGTGGAATGAAAGTAGCGACAAAAAAAGGGAGACGGCTCGCTTGCAGCCAGGCTTTCAGATTGTCTTTATTCATTTACCAGATACTCCCGGTTTTTTCCCGATATAGAGATAGGTAATGCCGAAGGTAAGAGGGTATTTCTCGATGCCGACCATACCGGCTTCTTCCATGAGTTTAGCAAACGCATCCGGTGCGGGAAAGTTCATAATCGAATCGGCCAAATAATAGTAGGCGGCGGAGTTGGAAGAAAAACGCCGGGCCAGTGCCGGAAGGATATGATTCAAATAAACATGGTAAATTAATTGGAAAAGCCGGTTTTGAGTAAAGGTCATTTCCAGCACCATGACCTGGCCTCCGGGTACAGTAACGCGCAGCATTTCGTTTAGCGCTTTCAATCTATCTGGAATATTCCGGATGCCAAAGGCAATCCCTGTTACGTCAAAGGAATTATCATTAAAGGGGAGATGGACAGCATCGCCCTGTATGATGTTGATGCGCGAGGAAAGATGTTTTTCTTCTATTTTGTCTTTTCCCGCTTTTACCATTTCTGAAACAAAATCGATACCTGTAACGGTAATATGCCGGTGTTGCAAAGCGGCGCCAATTGCTAAATCGGCCGTGCCGCAAGCAACGTCAAGAAATTTGTTGGTCTGAAAAAAACGCATCTTTTTGATAGCAAAATTCCGCCAGGCAATATCGCGGCGAGCACTAAGCAAATGGTTTAAAAAATCATATTTGCGGGTTATGGTGGAGAAAATATCCTTGACCAGGCCTATACGCTCTTGATCGCTTATGGTTGTTACCGAAGGATATTTTCCCTCTACTCGTTTTTCCATTTACAGAATTTCCTTTCCACAAGATCATGTTACACGAAACGTCTGATGTGTAGGCAAATTACAAAACCGGCAGCGCTAAATATCCTGTATTATTTTTCTTCTGAATTTTTTCTGCTACCCGCATAAAGCTCATATTCCAGCAGGCGGCATTCGATATCGCCGTTATAAAGTATAATTCTTCTTTTTGTTCTTAAGCCGACTTTCTTTGCCAGATCAAGATTGCCGGTAAAGATATAGCCTCGATAACCGCCGCCTGTTTTTTTAAAAAAATCACCGATTCCCTGATATGTTGTTTCCAGTTTTTTAATATCACCCATACGCTCGCCATAAGGCGGGTTAAGTATAATCACACCGCTTTGTTCGGGTATGGCTGTTTTTTCACAGGGACAGACAACAAATTCGATGAGATGATCCACTCCTGCGGTCTGTGCATTTTGCCGCGCGGCAATGACTGCGGATTTGCTGATGTCGGTGGCGATAATTTTTCCGGGCAATTTCTTAATAGCTTTATCTTTGGCCTTTTTGCGCGTTTCCTGCCAGAGAGTGTCAGAAAAACCTTTTATATACATGAATCCATAATTGTTGCGGAGCAATCCAGGAGCACGTCCCAGCGCAATTAATGCGGTTTCAATGGCTATTGTTCCGCTGCCGCACATCGGATTGACCAAAGGCTCTTCCGGTTTCCAGCCTGTTGCCATAATGACTGCCGCGGCCAGCGTTTCCTGCATCGGCGCTTCCAAAGGAATTTTGCGGTAGCCGCGCCGCGCCAATCTTTCGCCGGAAGTATCCAGATAAACTTCAGCCCGATCATTCTTCCAGTAAACGTGAATGACTGCCTTGTCTTTTTCCGGGCCGGAATCAGGCCGCAGGCCGCATTTATCGCGAATCCTGTCCACTATCGCATCCTTTGCTTTTACATTGACAAAACGGGTATCGGTGATGGAAGAATTATCAACAATCGAAGTTACACAAAGATAAGCGTCCTTGCCTGATTCATGAAGCAGCTCCTCCCAGGGCAGCGCATTCATACGCGCGTAAAGAGCGCCGGGTGTATCGGCGGGGAGTGTTTCGAGAAGGTAAAGGACACGCTGGGTGGTGCGCAGGTGCAAATTGAGGATCATCGTATCTGCGAGACTTCCTTCTGTCTGAATTGCCGTGTCCAATTCATACAGTACGGGAAATCCCAAGGTCTCAATTTCTGTCTTCAAGTATGGCACAACGCCTTTGGGGCAGGTTACCAAAATTTTGCTTTTCTTTTTCCAGATGGTCATGATGCTCTTGTAGCATAGCATCTTGATTTTGATAAGGAATATCTAATGATTAACATGGACAAAAAAGTTGGGAACTTTTGGAACGCTTCCTTTGTCTAACGTCTAAAAGGCAAAAACAGAAAAAGGAGGTTCTTTATGAAAAAGGTTAACAAATGTTTGGTAGTAGTTATCGCGGCGGTCGCGATATTATTTTGGACGAACGCGTTTTCTCAGGCGCCGAATACGGCGGACAAAACTCTCTCACCTTATTTTTTCGTCAATAGCGATGATCCGGGCACCGATAGGCTGCCGCTGAAAGCCACAACGGCAGCAGTAAATATTTCCGGCGTCATTGCGGATGTGCTGGTGACACAGGTCTATAAGAATGAAGGGAAAAAGGCGCTCGAGGCAATCTACATTTTCCCTGCTTCCACCCGTGCCGCTGTTTACGGGATGAAAATGACCATCGGCAAAAGAGTGATCGAGGCACAGATCAAAAAACGCGATGAGGCGCGTAAGGATTATGAACAGGCGAAAGAAGCCGGCAAAAGCGCTTCTCTTCTGGAGCAGCAGCGCCCCAATGTCTTTCAGATGAATGTGGCGAATATCATGCCCGGCGATGAAATCAAAGTGGAGATGAAATATACAGAGCTGTTAGTGCCGACAGACAAAATCTATGAGTTTGTTTATCCCACTGTTGTGGGGCCGCGTTACTCCAATACACCTGCAGCAACTGCCTTGTCTGCGGAAAAGTGGGTGGAAAATCCTTATTTGCATCAGGACGAATTATCGGCAACTACATTTGATATAGCAGTTACCATAGCTGGAGGTATGCCGATCAGGGATTTGAACTGCACTTCCCATAAAGCTAATTTTACCTTTAGCAATCTTTCCGCTGTGAAAGTTGCTCTGGATAAGGCGGAAACAAATAGCGGCAATCGCGATTATATTCTGCGCTACAGATTGGACGGTGATAAAATTCAAACAGGTCTGCTTCTGGCTGAGGGCGAAAAAGAGAATTTCTTTGTCCTGATGATGCAGCCTCCCAAAAGGATTACCAATGCCAATATACCCGGGCGGGAGTATATTTTTATCGTTGATGTATCCGGTTCGATGTATGGATTCCCTCTGGAAATTTCTAAAAAGCTGGTGAAAAATCTGATTGGCGGCCTGCGCCCTACTGATTGTTTCAATATTCTGCTCTTTTCGGGTGGCTCTTCGATAATGGCGGAAGAATCAATTCCGGCAACATCGGCAAATATTCAAAGAGCGATTAGTATGATTGAGCATCAGCAAGGTGGGGGAGGTACGGAACTGCTGCCGGCGCTCAAACGTGCCCTGTCGTTGAAAAAGCCGGAAAATTTTGCACGGACAATCGTTATTTCCACAGACGGTTATGTTACAGTGGAAGAAGAAGCTTTTGATCTGATCCGCAAAAATCTGGGCAATGCCAATATGTTTACCTTCGGCATTGGAACCGCTGTTAATCGTCACATAATCGAAGGAATGGCGCATGTCGGTATGGGCGAGGCGTTTGTTATTGAAAAGCAGGAAGTGGCGGAAGTTCAGGCTGCGCGATTTCGCAACATGATTCAGTCACCAGTGTTGACGCAGGTGAAAATTGATTTTGACGGCTTCCAAACCTACGATGTCGAACCGATTGCCATCCCCGATGTCCTGGCGGAGAGGCCGGTGTTGGTGTTCGGTAAATGGCGCGGAAAACCGCAGGGAACAATTACGTTGCGCGGCATTGCGGGCGAGGAGAAATATTCAGAAACCATGAATGTTGGAAATTATAAGCCGGAAAAAAACAATGCCGCCCTGAAATATCTTTGGGCGCGTCATCGGATATTGATTCTGTCCGACTATAACAAGCTTCGCAGTGACGATAAGCGTATCAAGGAAGTTACTGATCTGGGCCTCAGCTATAATCTTTTAACCGCTTATACATCATTTGTTGCTGTGGATAATGAAGTGCGCAATAAGGATGGTAAATTAACAACAGTGAAACAGCCGTTGCCTTTACCTCAGGGCGTTTCCGACTATGCGGTGGGAGGCTACGGCAATTATCCGTCGGCAATGTCCGCGCAAAGAAGTTACGCGCCGATGTATTCTAAGAAAGCAAAGAGCTGCCCGCATCTGGCATATGATATGAGCGCATCCGGCGGAGGCGGCTATGCGGCTGAAGAAAAGAAAGAAAAGGAAGCCGCGATTACGCTTTACGATATAATCGTGCCAAAAGGTTTAACAAAAAGTGATGTGCAAAAAGTTGTCCAGGCACATTTGGCCGAGTTGGGAAAATGTTTGACAGATAAAACTGTGCAGGGTGAAATTACGTTGGAGCTGACAATTAATGCCGAAGGTACGGTAAAGAATATTAATGCCGTGTCCAGTACGCTTAAGGACGCGAACGCCCAGCAGTGCATTGTTGAGCAGATGAAGAAGTGGCTCTTGCCTCAGGTGACAACCGGCAAGAAGGCGAAAGTAACTGTAAAGTTTAAAATTTAACTATAACAACAGATACCACTTCTCAGTTGGGGATGTTATTCATAATTCATCCCCAACTGAGATTTATTCGTGAAACTCCAATTCCAAAAACGTAGTGCATTGGAATTGGCTAGTTGAACAATCCCGCATACGCGGTGGTCGTGAAACTCCAATTCCAAAAGCAAAGCCCGGCAGGGAACTCCGGCGAATGCATGGGGATGCTGGGCGGAGCGAATTGAAGTTTGTTAGCCGAATTAATGAAACTCGGATATTATAAGCGCAGTGCAGTAATATCTGCAAGCTGAATTAATCCCACGTGCGAAGCTTAGCGGGGCTATATCATTGTTCCGTATAAGGAGGGATATAATACCCAACAGTTTGCTGCGGAATGGCTTTCCAAAGCTTGCTTGGGGGGCCGTGATTTTGTTACCTTCCTTGTTCTGTCAATTAATTAGAACCATGGGGCTGTTGAAAAACATCTATCCAGTATTTGACGATGAGACAGCAGGAAACTTCAATAAATCAATGTAAAAACAGTAATAAGTATATGATATTAATTGACATTTAGTTATTTTTATGCTATAGTATCTCCATAACTTTTCATGGAGAGTTCAGATGATTGGAAGGAGAGATAGGAACAAACGAAGTCTTTTCATTGCAGGGGATATCGAACAATTTATTCCTGATGATCACATATTAAAGCGCGTCGACCATGTCCTAGATTTAAGCTGGTTACACAAAGCTGTAAAGGATTGCTATTGTCAGGACAACGGACGCCCGAGTATTGATCCTGAGGCAGCTGTCCGGCTCATGCTCGCCGGTTTCTTTCAGGGGATCGTTCATGATCGTAAACTAATGCGTGAAGCCCAGGTAAATATAGCGATCCGCTGGTTTGCGGGTTACGAACTGGAAGAAACGCTTCCAGATCATTCGAGCTTAAGCAGAATCAGGGAGCGCTGGGGCGCAGATAAGTTTAGAGCAATATTTACTAGGACAGTTCAGGCTTGCATTGATGCGGGCTTGGTAGGCGGCGAGACAGTCCATCTCGATTCGACCTTAATCCGTGCTGATGTTTCATGGGAAAGCATTGTAGAGAATCATGCAAACGATGTTATAAGAGAGAACAAAGAAGATAATGCTGATGATAAGATGCCTGATGTTCCACCTAACAAACTTGGTCGTCCACGGACGAGAGACCACAAACCGAAGAAGGTCAGCCTGACCGATCCCGAGGCGACGATGGCTACTTCCAGTGGTAATTACCATCTGGAGCCGACCTACAAACAGCATACGGCTGTGGACGACAAGGCAGGGATATTGGTTGACATTGATTTGACGACAGGAGAAATCAATGAAGGAACGAAACTGGTAGAAGTCATCGAACGGATTGAGATCATTACAGACAAAACGATCAAACACGTAACAGCAGATAAGGGTTATGCTCATTCTGTAAACTATAAGGCGTTGGAGCAACGAGGTACTGATGCGATCATTCCCCCTCAGCGTGATTCTAATCATGGGAAGGGAAGTTTATCTATCCGGCGATTCAAGTATATCTCACAGCTGCGGTGACGAATCTCAAGAGGCTGGCTAAAGCTTCTATCAGGCCATTTCGCCATTGTTTTTACATTACGAAATGTTTTGCTTCGGATATTTATAAAGATTTATCAACCTTTGTTGAAAAATATCATTTTTTAATAAGGAGTTCGTATGGGGAAGCATAAACGAAATCAATGTTTTTCAACAGCCCCACCATCCCCAATATTTCAATATTTTGAAATGGTATTAGACATTATCATTACAATAAATATTCAGTGACGAGTCTGAATATTTACTACTCGGGCGAGAGCGCGTATAGAAGGAATACCATTTCTAAATCAAAGATGATATTGAGGCGGCAAGGAGGAGGCGACCCGGCATGCGCCGGGCAGGCATCCAGCGTATTACTAATAAGTTGAGGAGCCGACGACCCAGGCATTTGTCGGGTAGGCTGTTCACCAACAAAGGTAGACGAATGAATGCGAATTGGTATAAGTGAGAAGTTATGTCATTACTATGGATCAATAATATTTCTGTGAGCTTTCGGCGGGCCGCAGCTGCTTGGACGGCGCGTCGCTCCAGATGGAAGCGGGTGAACGAATCGGGCTTCTGGGACGAAATGGCTCGGGCAAGTCCATCCTTGATGAAACTGCTGCATAAGGATATTGTCCCCGATACGGGCGAAATTGTTTGCGCGGGTGAAGTTTGTGTGGCTCTAATGCCCCAGGACATTGAGAATCTTCCCGGCACTGTCTATGATGTGGTCGCCTCCGGCGGTCAAAAACATTTGGATTTGCTGCGTGAGTATCATGATCTGAGCATGCAGATGGCAAAAAGCGATGATCAAATACTGCTCAATAAAATAGAACAAGTTCAGCATCAGTTGGAAGCTGCGGGTGCCTGGCAATACTTCCAAAAAGTCGAAGCCGTGATTTCCCGCACTTCTCTCAATGAACGCGCCGAGTTTCGGTTTTTATCAGCAGGACTAAAACGGCGGGTATTACTGGCACGAGCTCTTGTTAGCAGAGCCTGATATTCTGCTTCTGGATGAACCCACCAACCATCTGGATATTGATTCTATCCTCTGGCTGGAAGCCTTTCTGCAAAGCTTTGATAAAACACTGATATTTGTCACGCACGACCGGGCGTTTCTGCAAAAAATCGCTACGCGCATTGTGGAAATAGACCGCGGCAAGCTTTTTTCCTTTTCGTGTAATTACACGACATACCTCGACGCGGCGTCAGGCGATGCAGGATGCGGAAGAAAAGCAGTGGCAAACCTTCGGCAAGAAATTAGCCCAGGAGGAAATCTGGATCCGGCAGGGAGTCAAAGGCCGCCGCACGCGCAATGAAGGCCGGGTGCGCGCGCTCATGGCCTTGCGCGAGGAGCGCGCCGAAAGAAGGGAGCGGGAAGGAAACGCCCGGTTCACCATCTCGGAGGCCCAGCGCACCGGCAGGCTGGTGGCCAATGCCGAAAAAATCAGCTTTGCTTACGGTGATAAGAAAATTATCGCTTCTTTTTCCACCACAATTCTACGCGGAGACAGGGTCGGAATTATCGGCCCGAATGGCTCCGGCAAGACCACCCTGCTCAAGGTTCTGCTAGGCGAACTTCCCATCTCCGGCGGGAAAATAAAACTGGGCACAGGGATTGCGATTGCCTACTTCGATCAGCTGCGCGCGCAATTCGACGAGAGCAAATCCGTGAGAGACAATATCGCCGGCGGCAATGATACGGTCTTCATCAACGGCGCACCCCGCCATATCGTCGGTTATCTGCAAGATTTCCTTTTCCCGCCCGCACAGATTCTAGCATCTGTATCGTCTCTTTCCGGCGGCGAACGAAACCGTCTGCTTCTGGCCAGGCTCTTTGCCACGCCATCCAATGTTCTGGTGCTGGACGAACCAACCAACGACCTCGATGCGGAAACGCTGGAACTGCTGGAGGATCGTCTTCTGGAATATACTGGCACTATTTTGCTTGTCAGCCATGATCGCACATTTCTCAATAACGTTGTCACCTCCACCATTGTTCTGGAAGGGGAAGGGCGGTTGCAGGAATACATCGGCGGTTATGATGACTGGCTGAGGCAGCGCGTTGCAATAAAGGAAACATCTAAGGCAGTACCCAAAGAAGCTAAGGCCAAACGGGAAAAGCAACCAAGAGAAAAAAGCAAACTGTCTTTCAAGGAAACGCAGGAACGAGAAGAGTTGCCGCAAAAAATTGAAAAGATGGAACAAGCGAAATCAGAACTGCTGGAATTGTTGAATTCCCCGGATTTCTATAAAACTAATAATCCCGCCCAAGTGATGGCCGTCAATACAAAGCTGGAGGTAATGGAGGCGGATTTAACGGTGGCGTATACCCGCTGGAACGAGCTCGAAGAACTTGCCGCAAGTTTTGGCAATCGATCATAAGGAGAAGAAGATGAACGTATCCGATATGCGCTTCCCCCGTCAGTTGGAAGCAGACGGCTCTGCCGAAACTATTCGCCGGGAGTTAATGGCGCGTACCACAAAGCTCTGGACTGGCAGCAAAATTGATGTGCCGGTCATTACTTTGAGTGAACCGCTGAAAATGGCACTGCAGAAGGCAAGACTTCAGGGACGGATTCGCTATGGCTTCGAGCCGATCTTTGAGAAACTCGCCAGTGAAAAAAGAGGAATTGCCAATGTTCGGAGGCAAACAGATGCCCCCTATGGAGACCGGATTTCGCGACTGCTTTTATTTTCGAATGATGGCGCGGAGCGTTTCTATCGCCATATCGAACAGGCCCTGCAGGCGCATGCACCCAGATTGCTCGGCTGCTTTCTGGATATTGACGGCGGCGCTCTGGGTCATTTGATAACAGGCAAAGAAGGGGTAATAAAAATCGTTATGGCTGAACATAAGGATGTTGTCTCCGGCGTTTTACGAGCTCTTGTTGTTATACCATTATCAAAAGACCTGCATCGGCGCTGACGCTAATTGACACCAGGGTCTGAAATCTGTCCAGTTGTGAATAAATTATATAAATATAAGGGTTTGACATTGAGTCATAAGTAAAGTAGGATCCAATCATATCCTGTACTGTTCGCTGGTCTTTTGTCGGTAGGGTACAGTAAAAGTTGAGTTATGACAATTTGAAGTGCAAAGGCGGCCACCATGCTCTTTAGAGTCTTGGTGGCTTTTTTATTTCTGTCATATAGGCATTCGACTTTAGATAAATTTTAGGAAAGGAGGATCCTAATTATGTCAGAAGGTAAAGTAAAATGGTTCAACGAGAGTAAAGGCTTTGGGTTTATCGAGAAGAGCGATGGTGGGGATGTTTTCGTCCATTTCAGTGCCATTCAAGCTGCTGGTTTCAAGACGCTAACCGAGGGCCAGGCTGTCAGCTTCGATGTTGTCCAGGGCCCGAAAGGCCCTTCAGCAGAAAACGTTAAAGCCTGTTAATTAAACGTTAGGTAAAGAAGAAAGAGGCGCTCCATGAAGGTATACTATCTTGGCGCGCCTCTCTTTTTTCAGCATATTCTTTTACATTTGCAGGAAAGATAAAAAATAGGAGTTTGAAAATGGGAAAGTCCAGGTATAGCAATGGAACACAGGTAAAAGAAAGAGCAAGGCAGCAGAAGCAAACAGATAAGGCATCAAAGCGCATGTTGGCCAGGCAGAAGAAGGCATATATAAAGACGAGCCCGCCAAACGCAGACTCAGATATAGCTGAACCAGTACTCGCGGAGGACATTGTTGAAAGCACGGATTTACCTATACGTCCTTCAATAAAAAGGCTGGTTAATCATGAATAAAAAGATGCAGAAAATAGCGGTCCTGATCGAATTTATCGCAGTATGGGTTCTGGCGCCCTTATGTCGAGCAGGTGATTCGCCTGTGTGGACCAACTGCAAGGGCTTGGTGAATATCGGATAGCGCGCAATCAATGAGGTATAACTGAAACCTTCCTTGTTCTGTCAATTAATTAGAATTGTTCCCAATTTTTTCCTAAGTATTTAAATATTATTTATAAAGCTTGAACTCAACGGCCAACGGCGCGGGNNCCCGCGCCGTTGGCCGTTGAGTTGTTGGATAGCATATCTGTCGTTCAAAACTTGACTAAAATACAACACTCCATCCTTTATGCGGTATTACTTTGGGGGGAAATTATCCGGGTTAAATACATACCATACATCATTAACGCCCTGACCAGTTGTTTCCCCTGCTTGTTTGTCATTAATAAAGTAATAAATAGGGTAGCCTAGGAAAGTCGTCTGTTTTTTTCCATCATCTCTGGTGATTGTTCCAAAATCAGCCGCTTTTATGCCTTTGGGGGCTGCAATCTTATCCCTGTAATATATGGGCCATTTTTCTAAACAAGGGCCGTTACAGCTGCTTTTCCCAGGAGAATCTTTTTTAAACCAGTAAAGTGTCTTGCCTTCAGTATCGGTGAAATATTTTCCTATTCCCGCCTTTTCTTGAATTTTCACTGTATGATGAGAACCTATAGCTATACTAATCCCCAGAGCTATTACTCCGATCACAACTAATACCATTGTAAATTTCTTCATTTCCATCCTCCTTTTTTATTTCTACATAACAACACGCATTGCCAGCTGGTTCATGCCTTTTTAGATCTTGCATTAAACCAGTATTTAGAAATATTCAAATTGTGTAGTCTATTAGGGACCGTTGTATTTATTATGTAACCTTCTTTGTACTGTCAATTAATTAGAACAATCACCTATTTTTTCTTAATTCGGTAACTTTCTCACATGAAGGAATAACTGATTAATTATCGCCCAAAACAACTTTTTTTCCTAACAAGGATGACTTGCCCAGGGTAATCTTGAAATATTCCAGCATCAATTCTTCAATGATTTGTTCTTTAGGGGTGTTGGCCCAGGACTCCGGTTTTTTTATTTCTTTTGCATCAATTTTACCGCTCGAGACGGCCAGGGACTGTCGAGCCTGCTGCAAGGCGGAATATCTTTCCATTAAATCATTTTTGGGTAAGGCTGAAAGCCGTTGATAAGTCGAGACTATCTCTTTCGGCGCGGGCAATTTTGGCGATTCCAGAATTGTTTTTGAATTTTTGGCATTTCGTTTCATTCCCTTGATGATATGACTCGTTTGAACAAAATTGATTCCAGACCAGCCGGCCCGAAGCCATTGAAAATAGCCGGATCTGACCGTGGCTGGCGAAGAGCCTGACTCGACATGAATTCCCACCGAAAAAAAGTCATAGATGTAAGCTTTAACCCAACCCAGGCCTGTTTTGGCCGATCCCGGTACGCCCGAATAATAGTAATTCCAATCTTCATCGTTTCCCAGGATAACGCCTTTTTTACCGACGTCGGATAGATCAATCTGTTTGGAAATGGAAATAAGCACCTGCCGTCCCTTGTGATTGAGAAGGATGAAAGTTTTTTTCAGATCGTATTCATAGTACACGCCGGTGGTGAGGTCTGGAGTGATACCGTCGTGTTGTAATCCGTAAATGATTACAGGTTTGCCGGCCGGCGGGACCAATTTCCAGCTGCTGGGCATGTTTTGTAATTCCCCTTTGAGGCCGGTCCATAGGGAATACCGCAGAGAAGCCGGGCTCGTGAGAGCCGATGGAATTTGATTATTATAGGAGTATTGCATGAAGCTGGAGAAGTTGATCCTGGTATCGAATTCATAATAGGCGCCAGGGGCTTCCTTGATTTTTGGGAGATCGGATTCCTTGATTGATTTAGACTCGAGAACATAATCCACAAGGGTAGCGACAGCCTGGGCATCGAGCCCAACTTTGGGATCAACACAGAACTGAACAAGTTTCATTGCCGCGGCGGGAATAGGGCTGGAACTATCCGAGATAGGAACGGCCACGGCCGGTTGCTGCTGAAATATTGTCAGCAGTAAAATCATCAAGGCTATCAATAGCCAGCTAGTGCCAGAGACGTGGTTTGTTTTCATTTTTTTCATCATCTGCTTAATTTAAGTTGAGTAAACCGGTTTATCCCGATTTTGTATGTTAATGTACACCGTCAGGCTAACTATGCCTCGGTATTCCTATCATCTATCCGTTGCCGTTGATTATTTGCTGAAGAACCACAGGCGACTAAATGTATGCATATTACTATCATACTTATCGAGTAAATACAATCGCATTGTTATTAAAGAATATTTTGATAAGACCTTCCTTATTCTGTCAATTAATTTGAACTGTGTCTAATATTTTTCCACTACATCTCTTGTCAAGAAATAGCTAGTATGGTGTTCTCAGAATTCAGAAATCCCGCCCTGCCCGGAATTCCCATTAGAAAGTTGTCTTACCATATTCCTGGAATTAGTTTTTTCGTTTTCATTTGGTAGGCTTCATATTCAGTCCCAATTCCTTTAACAAGAGCTGCTTCTTCAATTTTAATTCTGTATAATAGCGAAATCGTTGGAAGAGAAACAGCAATTATTAATGATAGCCAATTTTGAACGGCAATGCCAAACCCTGCACAAAATAGAATAATTCCACTATATGAGGGATGCCGAATATATTTGTAAGGTCCTTGTTGAATGACTTTTTGACCTTTTTCCAGTTCTACCGTTGTTCTGAAGTATTTGCCCAGAACCGTGATTGACCAGTAGCGCAAGAATAGCCCGAGACAAAGTATAACGATCCCTATCCAGAATACAATTGATGTTCCGCCGCTATGAAACCGGAATGTCTTGATCCAGCTAATACTTGCCGCCAAACTTATTGCTACTATTAGTGAGATGAAATTGTAATTCCTTGTTCTTAGATCTATTGCAGTTGTTCCCTTTCCGCGCACGCTATCTCTTAAAACAAGATATATTTCTACTGCAATCCATACTACTGAAACGATTATTAATACTATTATATCAAGACGCATAAGACTGTTCCTCCAATACATGGTTAATTTATTACTAACCTGCAAACCTGACGCCCATTGCAAAAGCCTTCCTGCAATCTTCCTGGAAAACCTCTAACTTCCTCTGTGCCTTTTTTGCCTCATTCAAGCCGGACGTCTCATATTTGGAATAGTCATCAAACTGATATGTATCAGTGGACAGCTCCTGCTGGTTCAATCATTCTGATTGAACCATATATTTGATACTGCTGTAAACGTCAAACGTTCCAACACAAACTGCAAATATAACCAGTAAAAGATGATTGTTACGAAATGTTTCGGTTCAATCTATAAGATTGAACCAGCAAAAGTGAACCAACACCGGCTTAAAGGAGAACAAGGGGTTGCAACCCCTTGTTCAAGCATACTGTCACCAGAATCAGAATAGCTAAGTAATGGGGCGCTATCTGTTGTTTCTTTCCTGCTCTCCTGATGCAAGCCTTTGTGTGAGAACACCAAGGAACCATTCCAGTTTATATTTGCTGCCGTGCTTTTCCCAGATCTTCAGCCCGAGAACAAGAAAACCGACAGCCGCAATCCCGCAAACAAAAGCGGGCAGTGATCCCATCAGATTGTAGATATAATATTTGCCAGTGAAGACATAAATGATAGCCAGCGGCCAACCAATCAAAAGATAATGCAAAAAGTAGAAGGTGAGCGCATTGCGACTGACATAAGTAAAAAGACCGGCAGGCCTTCCGAGCTTCCTGCTATTCTTCCCGCGAATGTCATACAGATAATAGAGGATAAAGATAACTATTATGGATATGCCTGACTGAGCGAAGATCATGGGAAAAGAATCCGGATAGAAAGAAAGCGGTACAATGTAACCGGATATAATGGACACCCCCGAACGAAGGGAACCGGCATAGCCCAGCCCCAAACCGCAGACAACAAGAACAACACCCAAAAGCAGCAGGAAGGGCAAATCTTTTTGTATCTGATTTGCGATCATGCGGCGGCCCAGAACAAAGCCCGTGAGAGGAAAGAGTATCCAGGGGAAAACAGGAAATTCACCGGTGAATAGAAATCCCTGAACGATATCTTTGACGCTCCAACCAGTCGGGAGTGCTCCTGCCGGGTCAAAGAGAATGCCGGGGAAATAACTACTGATCATCGACACCTGCATAAAGTTATTGTTCCAGATGGGGGCAATGGCCAACTGCCCGCGCAGAAAGGGTGTCATAAGCGCAATAACAGCAGCAATCAGCAGGATACTCCATGACGGTAGATAGCGGCAGAGAAAAAGTACAACCGTGGCAAATCCCATCAGCGTAAGGATGTCCCATTGCCAGATTTTGTAAGGACCCCAGGCCAGCGCCAGCATGATGAGGCCGACTGCGAAAATAAACACGCCCCGGATGAGTGCCCGTTTAAAAAGAAGGCGGTTGCTCAGATCAGTGCGCTTCCGTCCGCTCAGCACCTGGCTGATTCCCATAATCATCAGAAAGCCGCCGGCGCCCCAATCTCCCAGAATATGATTGAGGCTGAAATAAAGCCACGTGTTTACAGCTTCCGCGTTGCCGAAGTAAACCATGAAGTGGATCAAAACCATGCAGACGAGCGCGAAACCCCGAATAATATCTATGGAAAGTTCTCTTTGAGTGTTCGGTCTATCATCAGGATGCATAAATACTCTTGCCCGGTTTGTTTTAACGGAAGGTATCAGAAATGCACTGCCCTTTCAATACCTGTGTGATTGATTAAATCTTCAAAAAAAGAAGCATGCAAAATTTGATCGGGCTTTCCCTGTTGGTTCAATCATTCTGATTGAGCCATTAATTTGATCTTGCTATAAACGCCAAAACGTTCCAACACAAACTGCAAGTATAACCAGTAATATAATTGTTCCGAAATGTTTCGGTTCAATCTACAAGATTGAACCAGCAAACCTTATAGCTTAAAGGAGAACAAGGGGTTGCAACCCCTTGTTCTTTTCTTGTAAATAATTAAGTATACTATTCTCAGAATTCCCTCAGATTGCTATTTCTTTATGAATCCAAAATATAAGCAAATCAAAAATAGGGCAAAATGAATGAAACCCCGTATTCCCAAAAATTCCGGTGACAGCGTTGTACCGAAAAATGGAGCGGCAATATGATTAAAATACATCCACCAGTTTACCCCGGCTGAGACAAAAAATGCACCAGACAGAAACTTTAGAACTTCTTTCAAAACTTTTTTCCAGTTGGTTTTCATTGCTAAATTCCTTCAACGCAAGTTAGTTAAGCCTGCTTTTGACGTATAGAAATAGTCAACGGCAAACCCCACCGAGACCTTAAAACGCCATGGTTGAACCTTAACCAAGTGTCCGTTTTACTGGCGGGAAGATCAGTTCTATTTATTAGTGAAACTCCAGTTCCAAAAAAGCAGTGCATTGGAATTGGATAGTTGAACTATCCTGCGTAAGTAAGGATTTTTTACCTTCCGTGTTCTGTCAATTAATTTGAATCGTCACCAATGTTTATATATTTTTAAAAGGGCGCTGACCCTGTTTAATTAGGAATTTGCTATCAGAGCTAAAATGAGATATATAAATCTTGTATTTTCTGAACAACAAGATAAATGAGTATCAAATGTCACATCACAATACTATCAAAGCCGGCAGTTACAATGATTTGGCCCAGAGATTAAACAGATTTCCCCAAGGTGCTTCACCCACAGAGCTGCTGTTTAAAATCCTCCAGGTTCTTTTTTCCGAAAAGGAAGCCAGGCTTGTTTCCCTGCTGCCTATTAAACCGTTTACCAATAAAAAAGCTGCCGCCATCTGGAAACTTAGCCTTAAGGATGCCGGGGTTATTTTGAACGATCTTGCCGACCGGGGAATTCTGCTCGATTACGAGGAAGATGGGAACACTACTTACATTCTGCCGCCGCCCATGGCGGGATTTTTTGAATTCTCCATGATGCGTTACAGGAAAGATATCGATCAAAAAGTCCTGGGCGAACTATTTTACCAGTATATGAATGTCGAAGAGGATTTCATAAAAGATCTGTTCCTTAACGGGGAAACTCAGTTGGGAAGAACTTTTGTAAACGAAGGCGTCCTGACCAACGAAAATGCTCTTCATGTTCTCGATTACGAAAGGGCGTCTGAAGTCATAAAAACAGCTTCACAAATCGGTATTGGAGTTTGCTATTGCCGGCACAAGATGGAACATGTCGGCAAAAATTGCAGTGCGCCCATGGATATCTGCATGACTTTAAATGGTCCAGCCGAATCATTAATCCGTCACGGAGTTGCCAGAAAAGTCGATGTGGCAGAAGGGTTGGATTTGCTAAATAAGGCACAGGATTGCAACCTTGTCCAGTTTGGGGAAAATGTTCAGGAACGGGTAAGTTTTATCTGCAACTGCTGCGGCTGTTGCTGCGAGGCCTTAATTGCCGCCCGAAAGTTCGGTTTCTTAAATCCCGTGCATACAACAAATTTTATTCCGGAAATAGTTGAAGCAAAATGTACCGGATGCGGAAAATGTGTTTCGCTTTGTCCGGTAGAAGCTATGACGCTGGTAACCGCCAGTGATCCGCATACGCATAAACCGGGAAAAAAGAAAGCAAAGCTGAATCATGATCAATGTCTCGGTTGCGGAGTATGCCTGAAAGGGTGCGCTGTTGACGCCATCAAATTGAAATCCCGCACGGAGCGCGTTATTACACCGATTAATTCAGTTCATCGAATTGTGCTCATGGCAATTGAGCGGGGAAAGTTTCAGAATCTCTTGTTTGATAATCAGGTGCTGTTCAGCCATCGGGCTATGGCTGCAGTGCTTGGTGTTATTCTTAAACTGCCTCCTGCAAAGCAGATACTGGCCAGTAAACAGTTTAAATCAAGGTATCTTGTTGCTTTAATAAAATATGCAAAGCATTAGAAGGGATCAGTAACGCGTAGTTTCAATGCGGCAAAGATCAGGCCTGTTTGATTGATCGGTCTGTCAGGGTAAATCTAAAATAATAGGGCGCTGACCCTGATTATTCCATTATTCTTTTTACAATGGTCAGCATTATTATTAAGATCATTTAAAATTATTTTTAGCTCCTCATCAATTCTCTTAATACTAAATCCGCTAAAATCAAATGTGGATAATACGCTATTTATTTTAAAGTATCTTTTTACCTTATTCATAATCTGAATACGTTCTTTCCATTTTAGTGAGGATTCAATAATCTCGTATTGTGGAGGTCTACCCATTTTGAAAAATTTAAATGTAGAATGGATATCGCTCCATTTTTCCATTTTACGATCATAGGGTCGACCATTGTCTTTTGCATATCTAATCCATATGTTATGTCTACGTACAATAGATCTGAAATCTCTGACTTTTTTATCAGTCCATCCTGATTTATCATGGATATAATAACTTCCTATAGCTTGTCCATGTCTCAAATTTGAATTATAGTTATCATAATCTAGATCGAGTGGTCTATATCTACAGTCAGCTATTTGCACACCCCAGTTTTCGCATAACTTTATTTTTCTTATCATATCCTCATAGCTGATATCAAAATTGTAAATCATAAAAATCGAAATATCGTTCTGCGCATAACCAGCTTTACTTAATAAATCGATTTGCCGTTTTATGCCGTTTTAACTTACGCCTTAGAAATACTGACTCGCGGCGGCGTTATAGCTTATCCGACCGAAACTTTCTATGGTCTGGGTGTGAATGCCACCGATGAAAAGGCCATCCGCTTATTTCCTCGAAAAATTAGAATGGTTATCATCGCAATCTTTTCAAGTGTATGTTCAATTGTAGTCTTTCCTCGAAACCATTGGGATACGCAAAGGTCAGCCGTCGTCCGTCGAAAACTGGTTGCGCTTTGTGAATTACCGTATGATGGTTTGGGCAAACGACCAGTAGGTTTTCCGAATCATTGTTAAGAGATTTTACAAAATCCTCGATATGATGCGATTCTGCCGTATCAACCCCTCTCTCTTTTCCAAAGTTTTCTGCACATATCTGACAGCGATATTTATAAAGTCTCTTTAGACTCTCACCAATCGACCTGTCAAGTCGTCGAATCCTGACCACTTGCTCGCGTGTTTCTATTCTTGCCCTTAAATCCTTGAAATCGTATTCGCCTGCTCTTTCAAATTCTTCTTCTCGAATATCTTTGCTATCCACAAATAACCGAACGATAGCTATATCATCGGATGTGATAGAATCACAAACTATCTCATGCTCATCCGCGCCGGCATAAAGAACAAGGTATTCTCTCGCACCTTCCGGAACCCTCACCTGTTTCCTGCATTCAGCTTTTTTTGCTTCATGTCGTAACGTTTTCAAGACCGCATAACTTTTCTCAAATATCTCACGGAGCTTCAATGCCAGTAAGCTTGTCGGGACGTATCTGACTTGAAATACATCGGGATGTCCCGCATATTTCTTTTCGTCAAATGCTTGATTGATTACTCGCGCATCAAAAAGTTGTGTCTTAATTGCAAATCGTATCCTTTTACTTTGACCCCGCACGATCCTCACGACATGATCTTGGACTGATTTCTGAAACTCAACAGGGATAGAAAATCCTTCATGGAGAAGCGACCAGTCAACTTCCTTCTTATACAGAAAGCAATCTTTCCCATTCAGCATCTCTATTTTCTTCTCCTTCTATGGCCATAAATTATGGCCATAAATTTCATAATTGATTCATCGTATGCCGAATACAAGTATTCCGATACTTTATTGCATCCATTCTTTGCGTTAAGTTTATACGGTTGAATCTCTTCTATATTAGCGATCAGTTGTCCTATTGTTGTAAAATTTAATACATGCGGTGCATCCTCGTCTCCATTAGGCAAAAATACATTCCTGTCACTTAGTTCTTGGATTGTTTTATCAAAATCTGGATGTAATATTAAGCGATTCAGTTCTTCCATACCCTTATCCTTAAGTATATGATCATTGATTTAATAATTTATTTTATTAGGGACAACAGCGCCCTATCATCAATACATTTAAAAATAGATGCTTAAATATACTCGCAATTTTCGATAATTCAACAGAAAAGAAAGATATTAGACTGATACCCCTGCGGGGCACAAGAGACTGAAGGCTGATACCACGGAGGCGCCAGACCAGCGAATGCTGGTGGCACAAAGGACTGAAGGGAATCCAGTCGCTACCTTCTATTCCTTCTTCTTCGGGCCAAATGTTAATTGATAACCTATGTAAACAGAGAGGTAATTGGGGCCGTTAATATCCTGTCCTGCAGAAAACAGGATGTGATGGTTTTCGGTAATGTTGATAATGGCGCCCACAGTGTATCCGGTAGTGTCTTTGCCATCTTCGGTGCTTGCTGTCTTGTAATAGAGTTCTGTGCCCAGAGTTAGTGTTTTATTGATATCCCGCTGAATCAACCACCCAAACTGCCACCAGTTCTTGTTTCCTTCGCCGGGGTTAATCCAGTATCCCCCTCCACCGTAGGTTGTCCATGGCCCCCAGCTTTTCTGTAACCAGATGGGCAGGAAATATTGGGCTTTGCCGTTTCCTAAACCCTTATCGGAATCACCGGTGGGAAGCTCAACCATGGGGAATATTCCCACTTGCGGAAGGTAATCCGTTTCCTGAATAAAACGATACTTGACACCCAGCTCCGTATCTCCATAACCATACTGTGCCCCTGATCCTGCCGGCTTAACATAGGTAAGTGGCGCGATTAAATGGATTTGGACATTCGGTATTAGACCATAGTTTATTTCGAGGTGAGGCAGAGTTGAGGAATCCTGGTCGCGATCATGCCTGTACTGTGCGGCCAGGTATACTTCCCAGTGCTTGTATTCCACTGGTTCCGGGTCATCGGTGACAAAAGGTGGACCCGCCAGAACGATTTTCGGCACGAAGGAAAAAATACTCCAGAATATTGCACTAAGGAAAATTATAGACAGAGACCTTTGCAAAACTTCTCTATTCGTCATTCCGGGCTTGACTAAGCCTGCCCCGTACTTGATACGGGGGAATCCAGGAAGAACTTGATAATACTGGATTCCGGCTTTCACCGGAATGACAAAATTACTGATTTTATGCAGTTTTGCAAAGGTCTCAGATAGGATACGTCTTAAATGGTTGTTTCGTAATTTGAGCATATATTACTTATGCAGTTTATTTTTAAATTGTTCTGTCAACGCCGGGACAATCTGGAACAAATCGCCTACGATACCGTAATTGGCAACATTGAAAATTGGTGCTTCGGGATTCTTATTGATGGCAACAATTACCCTGGATGTCTTCATGCCGGCCAAATGCTGTATTTGTCCGGAAATGCCGCAGGCAATATAGAGGTCGGGGCGCACCGTGCGGCCGGTTTGTCCTACCTGATGGGCATAAGATATCCATCCGGCATCCACAGCGGAGCGCGATGATCCCACGGCACCGCCTAACAATTCGGCCAATTTACGAATCGTTTCAAAACCGGCCGGACCGCCGACGCCGCGGCCACCGGACACAATTATGCGGGCATCAGCCAGATTAACCTCATCTTTTTCCAGGATAGAATCTACTACATGCGTTGTAATTTGCTCTGCACTCATCGCGGTTTTGATTGGAATGACCTGCCCCTGACGCTTCAGATCGGCAACGGGCATTTCAAACACACGATGGCGTACGGTGGCCATCTGCGGACGATTATTGGGACAAATGATTGTAGCCATGATGTTGCCGCCAAAGGCCGGACGAGTCTGTAATAATAAACCTTTTTCCGGATCAATCTCCAGACCGGTGCAATCAGCGGTAAGACCTGTATAGAGAACAGAAGCTACTGAACCGGCAAGATCGCGGCCACGTGAACTTGCGCCCATGAGGAATATTTCCGGTTTGTATTCGCGAACCAGGTTAATCAGCGTGCTCGCATAGGGCGCCGTGCTGTAAGCGGCAAGCGTTGGGTCATCCACCCAAAAAACACGATCTGCTCCGAAAGAAATGGCTTCTTTTGTAATGTGCTCCACATTATGTCCCAGCACACACGCGGTGAGCGCAACTTTGCGCGAGTCGGCAAGCCGTCGTCCCTGGCCCAGCATTTCCACGGAAATACTGCCTGTCTTACCATGAAACTGTTCCACCCAGACCCACACACCGCTGTATGCTGCAAGATCCTTCGCCGCTTCCTGCGGACCCGCCTCCGGCAGATTGAGCGCATGCACCGGACACGCCAGCAGGCACGCTCCGCAGGCCGTACATTTTTCGTCAACCACTGCCAGATTATCCACCAGACTAAGCGCTCCCAATGGGCAGGCCTCAACACAGCCGCCACAGCCGATGCACTTGTCTTTATCTATTTCCAGAAGTGGCATGGTTTCTCCTACAAAATCTTTTCCGCGATGATTTTATCAGCGAGTATTGCCGCAGACTGTTCGGCACTATCGGCCTTAATCAAATCCAAAACCCCCTCGCGTTTGGGTGGGCTGGAAATTTTTATCACCTGTGTCGGGCTGCCTTTCAGGCCTAATTTGGAGAGGTCTGCTCCGGGCAAATCGGCAGCAGTCCACGTGGGAATTTGGAGCGAGGATGCACGGCGCATGTGAAAAAGCGTAGCCGCGCGCGGCTGATTGATATCCTTCACCACAGTGAGTAGAGCGGGCAATCTGGCTTCCACAATCTCCCGGCCCTCTTCCAGCAGGCGTTCGACTGTAATCTTGCCTATCTCCGGTTCCAGCTTGATAATCTTAAAAACGTAGGTAAGCTGAGTAATGCCTAGCTGGCTCGCTATGCCCGGGCCAACTTGCCCGGTATCGCCGTCAATGGCTTGTTTACCGCATAAAATAATATCGAATTTGCCCAATTTTTTGATGGCCAAAGCCAATGTGTAGGATGTTGCCCAGGAGTCCGAACCGGCAAAAGCTCGATCGGAAAGCTGGATTGCTTCATCCGCGCCCATTCCGACAGCTTCCTTGAGAGCCTTTATGGATTGCGGCGGCCCCAGTGAAATAACTGTAACCTTACCGCCGAATTTTTCCTTAAGGCGGAGACCTTCTTCAATGGCATACATGTCAAAGGGATTGATAATGCTGGAGACGCCTTCACGGATTAATGTGTTGGTCTCCGGATTGATTTTAACGTCCGTTGTATCCGGCACCTGTTTAATGCAAACGATTATATTCAACTAAAAACCTCATTTGCGATTTTTTTGGATTACTCAATGGGTTTGGTTTGTGATTCGTTCTTTTCTTCTTTCTGTCTATTGCCTGAAATTTCCACAGCAACTGCCGCGGCTTGCTCAGCAGGGATGCCTTTAGTGCGCCGCTCATATTCTGCCTCGCCGCGCTCATCGGTCTTTTTTATCTCCACGCTCTCGAGTTGTATTTGCTCGCCGGGAAGCTCAACTCTCAGTTCGTCAATAAGCATCAGTATTGTTGCGGCAAGCGGCAACGCCAGGAGTGCGCCGGTTATTCCAGCCAGAGTACCGCCGGCGATTAGCGCAAAAAGCACAACTGAAGACGGCAGGCGTAGCGCACGACCATAGACTATCGGAATCAGCACCCGGCTCTCGAATTCCTCGTAACAAAGCATCAGTATAAAAACAATCGCGATGATGACCGGTCCCTTGGCCAGCGACGCCAAAACAGCAGGGCCCATTGTGAGAAAAACACCGATGAAAGGTAGTACATCCGCGATTCCGCCGAATACCGCGAATGCCAGTGCGTTCGGTATCCCGCAGGCCGTAAGGAGAATAAACATGAACACTCCCATGAGCACGCAGGTAATTACCTGCCCCCGGATGTATCCGCCGACGATCGTTTCCAAGTTGAGCAGAATGCGAGATAGTCGTATATGGTGCGATCGGGGCACAACCGCGAAGACCGCGCCGCGAAGGCGATCGCGGTCGATCATTATGTAAAGCGCGAGGAAAAATGAACACGCACTGTATGCAAAGATTTCAAGGAGACGTGTCGAAAAGGCGAGAACTGCTGCACCGGAAGATTTAATCAGTGCATCGTATTGAAAATTACGCAAGGTATCCGCAAGAGATTCCGTGAGCTGATAGCCGGCAAGAAAGTTGGCCAGGCGAGCTCTCAGATCCGGTTCCTGTTCGATCAGGTTCTTCACTTGCGCCATGAGCGCCGGGAAGGTAAGGGTGACGAACAAGATTACGATGAGCAAGAACACACTGAAAACGATGGCAATGCCGGCGCCTCTTCGGATACCGCGGGTTTCCAACCATTCGACCGCCGGATTTAACGTTCCGACAATCATGAGGGCGGCGATCAAAACCAGCAAGACCGGCGAGAGCTGGATGAGCAGCCAGGCACTACCTACTACAAGTACCGCCAAAGCAACGGTTAAGGGCGTGATCTCGACTCGCCATATCCGTTTCTGAATGTTCCTGGAGAAAGTTTCCTTCGATTTATCGGACGGCATTATGGCAATACCTCAATTTTGCGAAAGGCAATAGCTTGGGCGTTAAACCTGTTCTTGTTCTCAATAGCATATGCAGAATAACAGCGTCAACGCCCTATTTAATTAATAGTAAAAAGGGTACACCACCCGTTCTGAATATTCCCCCTCACAGCGTAATGTAATGGAACATAGGGAGAGAGCGGTGTCACGGCGGCTTATATCCTGGCCTATCTTTTTGCCAGGGATATTATTTCTTGACGTCTTCTACTGCCTTATCGACTTTCTTGCCGGCGCGCTCCAACGGGCCTTCGTGGCAGCACGATAGCCCCACAAGCAAAGCGATTATTGCCAACACGGCGATGATACTCTTACAATTTTTCATCATCTTTATCTCCTTTCGCAAATGGATGAACATGCCTTAAATCTTGCTCACAAAATTGTGCAGTGATTCACAATCATGGCCTGATTTTTGGCTTCTAATATAGAATTATTTGCTTAAGTATATGAAAGCCGCGCTTGTATGTCAATGACATAATAAGTGCCCCGCAGCTTGCTTTAGGGCTCATATCCGGGATTTCGTTGAGTTCTCTAATTTCAACTGACTGATTAAAAAGCTGTCCAACTGGTTGGCAAATGCCTGGCGGTCTTTCTTGCTGAACTCAGCAGGGCCGCCTGTCATCATGCCGTTATCTCTTAGCTCATTGAGCAAATTCCGCATAGCCAGCCGGTCTTTGATATTGTGCTCTGTATAGAGTTTGCCGCGCGGATTCATCGCAAAAGCTTTTTTGGTGACTACACGGTCGGCAAGTGGGATATCGGCCGTTATCACGAGGTCGCCTGGTCGCACTAACTGGGCAATACGATCATCGGCCACATCAGGCCCCTCCGGAACCAGGATCAGGGATAGATTTACCAACTTCTCGAGGCGCAACGGTTTATTAGCTACAAAGATCAGCGGAACATTCAATCGTAAGGAAGCTTTGATCAAGATGTCTCTGATCACATTCGGAAAAGCATCCGCATCAACAAATATCTGCATAAAACCTTTGATTATATTTGTGCATAGTGACGTCTATGCGTTATCGTATATTATACCAATTTTAAATCAAAGATAGCGCTTTGATTTAAAATTGGTATCAGATGATTTCTTTGACCCTGCCCACTATACCGCTCTGCAGACGTACCTTGATCCCGTGCGGATGGGTACCTGATTTTGTCAGGATAGCCTGCACAATACCTTCTGTCAGGATGCCTGTGCGCTGGTCCTGCTTCTGCACCACTTTTACATGCGCACCCACTTTAATACCAGCGCGATTATTTCCATTCATCAAATGCATCCTCGCCATTAATACGCACAAAACTATCACGGTTTTTTCAAATAATAAAGCTTGTAATAATCGGGGACAACGGGGCTGTTGAAAAACGCTCATCTACGGCGTTGCGCTGTAAACCTAACCGCTCAACGTATATTTATATACGCCTCGCGATTCGGTTTTTGCGCGCCTTGTACCTGAGCATTTTTGAGCAGCCCCACAACAGCCCCGTATTTTTTTTCTGCCAATTTTTCACCGCTTCCTGTACCTCTATTTTCCACGGTGAGAAGTTGACATACAGGCGAAACATTCTTATATTCTTGGTGTATTAAAAGCTTTCTATTCAATATTAGATAATGTCAAATTTCATATTTGTTGATTAGTTAACAATTCCTAATTAAAGAGAGGAGTCACATACCAAATATGACACGCCGCTTATTGCTCCAAGTCCTATATGTAATAGTTATATTAATCCCTCTGATTGCATCCTTTATTTTACGCCCCAGAACGAACAGTAATCTTCTGTTCGAAATCAGCATCGGCCTTGCACTCATTGGATTTATGATACTATCCGCGCAAATTTTACTGGCCGGCAGATTCAAATGGATCGAAAGACCATTCGGTCTGGATGTCCTTATCCGCAATCACCGGAATATCGCTATTGTTGCGGTTATTCTTATCGTTGTTCATCCGATCTTTCTGGCTGCGGCTTCGGGAAAATGGGAACTTATTTTATCTTTCCACTCGTCCTGGAAAGTATGGTTGGGAAAGATCGCTCTACTGGCTTTAATCATCAATGTCGGCATCAGCTATTATCAGGGAAAACTGCGGCTTAAATATGAAACCTGGAGGATGCTCCATGATTTTATCGGTCCACTGATTATTGTTCTGGCATTCCTGCATAGCTTTTTCATTGGCGATGATTTGAAGTTTACAGCCATGAGATGGATTTGGATAGTAACTCTGATTCTCAGTTTTATGCTTTTTGGATATCATCTGGCTATCCGCCCGTGGATACAAAGCTATCATGATTATAAAGTGACCGAAGTAACACAATCGGCTCCCAAGGTTTGGACAATCAAATTTGTTCCGAAGCAAAATGAAAGCATCAAGACATATTTGCCCGGACAATTTCACTTCCTGACGTTTCATCGAAAAAAAGGATTGCCTGAAGAAGAGCATCACTGGACAATTTCTTCTAGTCCGACTGAACCGTTCCTTGTATCAACCATAAAAGAACTTGGCGACTTTACTGCCACGATGGGTGAGACAAAACCGGGAGATACTGTTACCGTAGATGGCGCCTACGGCAGATTTTCTTATTTGCTGCACAAGGAGGAAAAAGAGCTTGTCTTTATTGTTGGCGGTATCGGGATAACGCCGGTGCGCAGCATGATCAAACATCTTTACGATACAAATAATGTCATGCCCGTCACATTGCTTTATGCCAATGATGATGAGAAAAGTATAGCGTTTAAAGATGAGTTGGATAATATTGCAACATCGGGTGTTCCTCAATTAAAAGTTGTCCATGTTTTGAGCAAGCCCGATATTGGCTGGACAGGGGAAACTGGATTTATTGATCAGGCAAAGATCGAGAAATATTGCGGCGGGGAGCTTAATGATAAAGGATTTTACCTCTGCGGCCCCAAGCCGTTTCTTGACGCGATTGTGCGAACTTTGCATAGCAAAGGAGTTGCTGCAGAGCATATACACATGGAGTTTTTCTCTTTCTTAGGATGAAACTTACTCGCATAAAGCGGCGAATCATTGCTTCCACCTTGTGCTAAATAAAGGGAGATTAAAATCATCCCGGGACAAGTTTTGCATGTATAAAATATTGAAAAGTAGTTTGGGCGGTGCAAAGTCTTGCGGGGTGTGATGTTCTCAGTACAGCCGGGAACACTTGTCGGCATCGTGGGAGAAAATGGCGTGGGCCAAACCACTTTGTTGCAGATAGTAGCTGGGGAATTGTGGCCAAATCGGGGCCTTGTGCATAGCTTTGGCGCTATTGGATATTGCCCGTAAATTGTTATCCTGAATGAGGCACTGACACTCAATAAACTCCCTCACATTTTGTGGTCAGTTTTTCTTTGACATACAAGAATAATTTCCCTATACTCCCGTATTATGAAAGCAAGTTCTTATCAAATATCAAAACAGATTCAAGCGGAACTATTAAAACTTTCGACCTTATAGTCAAAATAATTATCAGGCTTAGCACATTAAACTTAATCGTCTAAATCGTTCCGCGTATAAGTTAGAAATTTTCAATTAAACATTATTAAATTTGACGAGGTTTTCATCGCAGGAGGGCAGAAATGACACAAGATGTTGTTATTGAATTAATGGATGGAAGAACAGAATCAATTATACTGGATGAAGAATTTAATCCTAATAATGATGAATTACGTTTTGCAACCAAGAGCACGGGCATGAAGCGAATGTTCAGGCTTGCTAATTTGTCTTCCGTCATGATTGGGAAGAAACCTGCCTATCTCAATATTCCTAAGAAGTCAGAGTGGGTGGAAGAGGTAACCACGGTTACCGGCAAAAACTATCATGTAATCCCTCTGGAAGATCCTCAATTTGCTAAGGGATTTTTTGCCTATTCGATTGAGAAGAAACAAAAAGCCAACAAATTTATTTTTTTTACTAAACATGGTGTTAAATCCCGGCGACAGGAAAGACCGGTGGAAAGCATCCTGCTGGAACAGGGTCTTATTACGACGAACAATATTGGGGAGGCCATTAAAGCTCAATATGATTTGCAGTGTAAAACTATCGGGGGAATCATATCGGAGCAGTGCAAAATTCCTGAGGAAGTCATTGATCAGACCATACAGACGAAATCTCTGCAAGATGGGGTCTCATACAAATCGAGAATAGGAGATATATTGATTAGTACCGGTTTGGTGACAAAGGAACAGGTGGAAAGAGCTCAGTTGAGCCAGAATCTGGGTAAAAGAAAAAAGACCGGGGAGCTACTCATAGATTTAGGGCTGATTACGGAAGCCCAACTCCTTATGGCCCTGGCTCAAAAGTTCCGGCGGGAGTTTGTAGACCTGAGCAAAGTGACACCGGATAAAAAGACTCTGGCTGCCATACCAAAAGACATAGCTTACCAGTTAAAGGTTTTTCCCGTTGAAGATCAGGGTGCCCAGATCACTGTGGCCACTTCGGAACCAACAGACTATACAATTGAAGATACTTTACGCTTCTACACTAGTCGAAAAATCAATCTTGTTATTGCCACCTCCGGGCAGATTGCACAAGCCTTGCAAACCTATTATCCGCCTGAAGAAGATGATCCGATAGCAGGCCTGATCGGACAAATGTCTGAGGATGATGTTATTCATGAAGAAGAGATTTTGGATGCTTTCAGCGAATCAGATTCTCAAATAATTTCCCTTGTCAATAAAATTCTGGAAGACGCCTATGGAAAGAGAGCCTCAGATATTCACTTTGAACCGGGAATATCCAGGACTCCCTTTGAAGTTCGTTTCCGGGTTGATGGTATTTGCTATCTTGCTTATACCATTCCCGAAATATATAAGAGAGCGATCTTGTCGCGAATCAAGATTATGTCTAATTTGGATATTTCGGAACACCGAAAACCTCAAAGTGGTAAGTTCATGATGCGGTTTCATGGTGAGAAGGTTGAATTCCGGGTAGAAATAACACCTACCGTTGATGATAATGAAGACGCGGTTCTGAGACTTCTCGCCCAGACAAAACCGCTCGAGCTTGAGCAACTGGCATTTTCTCCATACAACCTGAATGCTTTCCGGGAGATGATTACAAGGCCTCAGGGCATTGTATTGTGTGTGGGCCCTACCGGTTCCGGGAAAACGACCACATTGCACTCGGCTTTAGGTTATATTAATAAGCCGGGTATCACAATCTGGACGGCCGAAAATCCCGTGGAAATCAGACAGCGCGGACTCAGGCAGGTACAGGTAAACACTAAAATCGGATATACTTTTGGTGAGGCCCTTCGTTCATTCTTGCGTGCCGACCCTGACGTGATTATGATTGGTGAAATGCGTGATGAAGAAACGGCAAAAATCGGCCTGGAAGCCTCTCTTACCGGACATCTGGTCTTCAGTACACTACACACTAACAGCGCCGCGGAGACAGTCGTCCGGCTTATTGAAATGGGAATGCCCTTCTACAATTGTGCCGATGCTCTTTTGGGGATAGTGGCGCAACGTTTGGTCCGCAGGCTTTGTGAGAAATGCAAGAAACCATACCATCCTGAACGGGAGGAGTATGACGAACTGATAAATTATTATGACCAGAAATGGGCTAAGGAACACAAATTGGTGGATTTCTCTCAGGAAATTACCTTATGGAGGCGGCAAGGTTGCAGCTTCTGTAATGAGAGTGGTTATTATGATCGTATCCCTATCCATGAAATTATTGTCGCGACAGCGGATATCAAAACCGCCATCAGACACAATACCGACGCGGATGAATTGAAAAACGTTGCCCTAAGGGAAGGGATGAGGACATTGCGGATGGATGGTGTTATGAAAATCATGCAGGGCATGACTGATTTTGAGCAAGTCAAGCGAGTTTGTTTGTAATTTAAAATTTCTACATAAGCAGGATAATGAACTACACCGCAGCAAACTTCGGGGAATTATATCCGGAGAAATTAAAATGAGAGACTAAACAACCGCTAAGCCATATTGATCTGGCCACTAATACTATTCTAAATCAAAGATGATATCGAAGCGGTAAGGAGAAGGTTTTGGCATATCCGTCGCGGCAGATTGAGGAAGCCGACAATGCTAACAAAGATAGCGCTTTGATTTAAAATTGGTATCAGATGATTTCTTTGACCCTGCCCACTATACCGCTCTGCAGACGTACCTTGATCCCGTGCGGATGGGTACCTGATTTTGTCAGGATAGCCTGCACAATACCTTCTGTCAGGATGCCTGTGCGCTGGTCCTGCTTCTGCACCACTTTTACATGCGCACCCACTTTAATACCAGCGCGATTATTTCCATTCATCAAATGCATCCTCGCCATTAATGCGCACAAAACTATCACGGTTTTTTCAAATAATACAACTTGTATTTTTTAAACATTGCTGCTGATTGCCGGCGAATAACCACAAAATAAAAATAATAAACGGGGACATTCTATTTAATTTCGAGCTTTCAGTAAACCTTAGCCGTATCTGGTTTTCCAACGGTTTGGGCTTGTGGGTGTTAACAGTAAATGAGAATCAGTTTAATTAAATAGGCTCTGCACCACCTGCTACTTGTGCAGCTTCTTTTTAAATTGTTCCGTCAATGCCGGGACAATCTGGAACAAATCGCCCACAATGCCATAGTTGGCAACATTGAAAATAGGTGCGTCGGTTGTCTTTTTGATAAATCGGCTTACCTTTTTGTCGATTCACCAGCAGCAATGAAGGCCGAGGCAGAACTATCCTTCAGGGTAAATGTATTCATCCCAGGAATATTCATGGCCTCGATAGAAGTGATCATTACGCATCGAAATCTTGTAACCATGCAAAAAGGATGGCCTATTGACTACCGGAAGTAGTGCTTGCTGAAAACACTTGCAAGTTCACAACTTCCAACTTGGAATTGAAGCGAGGATTACCACCTCAAACATTCAAAAAGGTCCCCGCTACGGGTATGAATTTACCATCCACCCGGCTTCTTCTGCTCCGCCCGGAGTTTATCCTGAACGAAGTGAAGGACATTCCCCTCAATCCTCTTTTTCAGTTGTCTTGATTCATGCATGATTTTAATTTGCCATCTATGTAGAAAGAAATTGGACCATCTTCCTTGCATTTATTCTTGTCTATGGTAACCGATGTAGAGAGCACACAAGATTCTAAGTTGCCGTTGTCATAAAAACTAACAGGGCTATCACTTTTACATCGGATATTATTCGCATCGTAATCATTTTTGAGTTGGCAAGCTTTTAGTGATCCGTTGTTATGAAGTACAACATTTACACCAGAATGACAAATTGATTGGTCAACGGCGTAGACATTAAAACTAGCGAATACTGATGTTAATACTAAACACTGTAAAAACAAAGTCTTTATAATTTTCATAAAATATTGTCTCCTTTCCTTTAACTGCTGATCTTCGCTTATCGAGACCCTTGCAAAACTGTATAAAATCAGCAATTATGTCATTCCGGCAGGGAACCCCGGCGAATGCCTGGGGAAGCCGGCTTGTGCTCTCTTGTGACCTTTAGGTGATCAGGGCGAATCCAGTATTATCAAGTATTTCCTAGATTCTGGATCACCCGGCACGAGTGACCTTCAGGTTATTCGCCCGGCCACGAGTCCGGAATGATGAATAGAGGCGTTTTGCAAAGGTCTCTCATCCGGACTCTGTTATTACGTTTTGAGCCGATTGAGATGTCTTCAAAAAGATTATCCTTTGTCAGACGAATTCATAGTGATTTCTCGTGCACTAAACTAACTTCAGATCCGCCCCAACACCAGTAGGATGATCAAAATCAGAAGAATCAATCCAAGTCCACCGCTGGGATAGTATCCCCAGTTCTTACTGTGAGGCCAAGTGGGCAGTGCACCGACTAAGAAAAGAACTAAAATAATGATCAGTATCGTAAACATGTTTTTCCTCCTTTTTTGTTCTTACTTAAGAAAACCTTAAACCACTTAAAATTGATAAGAAGTTACACCTCTTCCCAAATAATGATAAGAACTCAATCTTTAGGTGAGATGATCAGGATCATAAGAATGTAACAGCAAATGGCCTGCCAATAACAGACGGAAGATACTATTTTTTGATTCATTGTTTAATAACATGTATTTAGATTAATTGGAGAGAACGGCATAGCAGTATGAAATGATTCATTTAGCCTCAATATATGGTGGAACCTCATCATATTGAGGGATGCTTTGGAGGGAGTGTTCTCTCTGCTTTCCACCTTATTTCCCGGCAGTAGAAGAATATTTCAACTGATACGCGTTGATCCGAACCATCGCCAAACAGCTCACGCATATAAAAATCAAATGGCGCAAAAAAACTATTACTATCAACCCCTCACGATTAGCACGGGAATGCTTTTATCATTGTGGATAACACCATAAGAAACACTACCCAGGACTGTGGCTGATAAGGCGCTCCTTCCATGGGAGCCCATGACAATAAGACCTGCCTTTGAGCGCTTAGCCTCTTTCACAATTTCCTCCACGGGATGCCCCATCTTTATAGAAATCTCCGATGCGACACTGCTTTTATCGCACAGTTTCTTTATTTCTCCGGCATACCCTTCGGCAGCCTCTCTCAGATAATCCTCAATAGGCTCTATTGTGCGCCTCGCTGTCTCCGAGGCGGGAACTGTCTGGGCTATTAGTGAGCGCTGATCAATAACGCTCAGGACAATAATTGAGGATTTCAACTGTTTTGCGAGGTCAATCGCATATCCGGCTGCTTTTTTAGCTGTTTTGGACCCGTCTGATGGCACAAGAATTTTTGAAATCATACATCCTCCTTTAATCATCAACAAAAGGGGTAAAGCAGTAAGCTCTGATTGATAAGAACTTCCTTTTTCATGGTGCAAGTATATGAAGAAGGATGTTGTGTGTCAAGAGGCTTTTGACCAACTCAAGATATGGGGTGTGGTGTCGATGATCATTGCAAGGTGGTCATCGCCAAGAGAAAGCTTGAAAAATTTTCATTGCCTCAAAATTGAGGACTACAAGATGAATCATTGCATCTTCAATTAGCTGCGCTCAATTGCTTATTCTATGTGTGATTTAGCTGTTTTAAGAGCGAGATATTTATCCTTTGTAAATAACCTCCACTCTTTTCCTGACAAGCGAGTACCGGTTGCCTTGTCGCGACCCCTGCAGTAATACCAATGTCCAAAGCGCTCGACAGTAGAAAACGGATGATTGGCGACAGAGAGGATTCCGTCTGGATTAATCTCCTTGAAAAAAATGGTTTCGTCGGGGACTTCGTCGTAAGGTAGGTCATCAGGCAATACGATTTGAGATACATCAAATTTTTCTTTCTCCTTTTTATCCAACCAGTCTGAAATGTTCATTTCATTTGCTTGTTTGACACTATCTTCCATAAGAAATCCCTTCTTGATATCTTGTTTTTCATGGCTTCCTTTTTTCTTGCATGTAGGTTGGTGGTTTTTGATATTTCATACCAATTCGCATTCATTCGTCTACCTTTGTTGGCTTCGTCATCGGCTTCCTCAACATATGTACAATACGCCGCATCGCCTCTTCCTGGCCGTCGCGGTATACTTTTGAATGCAAATTGGTATCAACCATGTATCAGCCGTTTTATGATGCACTAACTACTAAACAACCAGAACGATCTGTCAGTAGTTAGAGATGAGGAATGACTCAAATTTATTGCAGCTCGTTTTTCATTCGATCAAATTCTTCTTTTGTGATCTCGCCTTTGGCATAGCGCTTCTTTAGAATGTCTATGGGCGTCTCCTGTGTCTGCCCAGTTCCATTCTTCAATTTAACATTTCGAACAATAAAATAAATCGCTACACCTAGTACAATTAAAAACAGTATCCCCATAAACATACCTCCATATCCATAGCCAAATCCAAACGAACATCCATAATTTCCAGCGCGATCCCAACCGCCCATCATAGGTCCATAAGGACGAGAGCACATGGTTAAGAGCGGCACCAATGTTAAAACAAAAAACAAATAAATTTTTTTCATTAACTTCTGCACCTTTCCGGGTCATCGCCAAGAATGACCTTGTTAGCTTTAATCCGCCTTTCTTCAACAACGGGAAAAGCTCTTTTTTATTTTATACATTAACAACTAACATCACTAGCGCTTCTTTTAACATAATTTAGTAATATATACTCTCTTTGTCAACTCAGCAGAGAATTGCTTTCCGATATCTGAATATTTAGCAATCAGGATATTATCATTTATCTTACAAGTTTCAGTTCATTACGTTCCTGAAACTTGAGTTTCACTACCCCTGCTTACGCGGGATAGTTCAACTTACTCCCGATTTTTCTTGACAGAGCCGGCTGGTGATTATAAACTCCAAAAAGTTACGGAAGGGCCGTGCCTGTGGGAAGACAGAGCACGTCCCGTTGGATTTATTCCAGGATGATCCCGCTCACCAGTGTGCGCAAGCGCCTTCTGGTATGAAAGGGGAGGCGCTCTTAATATTCTTTCCAGGGAGGTTTGCCGTGCACCCGAATTGTCGAGCACTACTGGTCCTCGCAGTGCTGCTTTCGATAGTGTGGCCGGGCCACTTTTTCTTCGATGGAACTACCCGGGCGGTGAACTACTCCGCCTCCGACCGTCAGCCTCATCAGGGCGAGTACTTCAAGTGGGTGGCCCCTCCCGGTTGGCGACACAGCGAGTCGAACGCCGGCGTGACTCTGACGTCGCCCGACGGCAGATACAGCGCCTTCCTCGCGATGCTCCTTCGCTCTAAGGGCAGCAGAACGCCGCTCGATTTTCTTCAATGGATGCTCAGCCGAACCGGCTGCACAAACGTGCGGATCCTCTCTAAAAGAAACCTGCCTGCCCAGCGTATGTCCTATCAGGTGTGGCAGTTCGTCGAAGTCACCCTCTCTTATAAGGAACAAGGGCTGCCCGTAACGGGTAAGATTAAGTCGGGGGTGGCCAACTACTCCGGAATGAACGACGCTATGATCGTGGGCTACCGGGCGGCACACGACGACTTTCAGAATGCCCAATCCTTCATGCCCAAGATCGCCAAAAGCATCATCCTGACGAACGCGGCCGGAGCAAACGGGAACGATACGGTCATACGGCCGAAAAACAACCCCCTCGATAACACCGGAATGATCAAGGCGTGGGAGAAAAATCAGGAAATCCATGACGATGCCATGCGCAAGGACGCGAACGCACGCCGGGGCACCGTCGATCTCTATGATTCCTCCACCGGTGAAACCATCAACGCCCGGACGCAGCACAAAAAATATTACTGGCGCCAGCCCGGCTCCAACGCGGTGGTCGGGACCGACACCTACAATCCCCCGGGGGGCGGTTATGTGCCGCTAACACCGCACTAGTTCATGAAGCACAGGCGCAGCAGTCCCCGAAGACAGCTGATGATATGCCACATCTTGTCGCAACACAAGAGCTTCCGCAAGAAAAAAGTGTCTCCTCATGTCGATGACAACGCTGCTAACAAAGATAGCACTTTGATTTAGAAATGGAATAAAATTTAGGAAGAAGGAGGTTCTCCTCGGGCAAAATGCTGCCCTATGCCCTTGCTTTGAAAAAGATTCATATCCGCATGCCGGAATCATAACATAAAAGCTGGACAAGTTTTAGGGGGAGCAGGTCATCGGGATCGGTCTATAAACCGCTATATTATTATTCTGATTTCTTGTCTTGTTCGACCTTTTTCATCTTGATACTCAAACGACTGGATTTGGCGCTGATGAACTCTCCCTTCATGACGGAAGGCTCATCCTTGTCAACATAGAACTGATAAGCATAGCGACCGCTTGATGCGCCGTGCGCACCGAATATCTCATCGTCAGATCCGGTGACTATATGTGATATTTTCAACCAAGTGGGGCGAAGCTTGGGAGTATAAAATTCTATTGAAGCACTTGTATCGGAATATTTGATTTTGGCCTTTTGCACCCTTACCCAATTAGGATTACAATGGCAACTTCCCATGGAAGTATTATACTCTCCCCATGCGAAGACGACTTGTGCGGAGTCTTTTTCTACTTTTTCGATATAAAACACTGCGTCCCAGCCCCACCGTGACCTCCCCGACTTCCACTGACCAACCCATTTTCCTGAGAGAGACTTTACCTGTGTCGGCAGGGATGGATCCGGCGATTCAATCGTTACTTCAGGATGTGGAGGAGAAGTGTTATCTTGATGAGAAGAACTAAAGCAAAGACATACTGTCATAAGAAAAATCGGTAATACAATCCAGCAAACTTTTTTCAACATATGTCCTCCTGGTCTGTATGAAGAATTTATCTGACAATATACTATCAAACTTTCTTTCTTGTGTCTAGTTTTCTAACAAATAGACAGAGCGAAAAATTTTGTGAGTCATTCATCGTAATATTTAGTGACGTTTGCTGCAATTTTGTGGTAAATTCCAACCTACATAGACCATAAAATTAGGGGAACAAAACAGTTGCTGTGGATGTCTAATATCATAGAGAACAAAAAGCAGCCGATTTCGGCAACTGATGACGATATGCAATATGTCGTTCTCTGCCAGAAGGGTGATACAGATGCTTTTGCAGTTCTGGTAGAGAGGCACCAAAAGAAAATGCTGAATATCGCTTATCGAATGACCGGTGATTATGATGATGCCTGTGATGTTGTGCAGGAAGCGTTTCTGGCGGCCTTTCGGGCGATAAAAAAGTTTAAGGGAGAGTCTCTGTTTTCCACCTGGCTTTACCGTATTGTAATTAATTATACAAAGAATCGTTTGAAGCAGAAGCAAAGTTATAAGCGGCATGAACAGATATCCAATGAGGAAGCAGGAGAAGTAAATAGTGGCTACGCATCCTGTCCGGCATGTGCTGATGAAGGGAGTCCGGATAATCAATTGATTCAAAGAGAGAGGCAGGTAAAAGTGAATCATTGCATCTCCGGTCTTGATGATGAATACAGAGAAGTTCTGGTCCTGCGAGATATTCAGGGATTTTCTTATGAAGAGATCAGGGATGTTTTGCAGATACCGGAGGGGACGGTTAAATCCAGGCTTTCCCGGGCCAGAAATGCCCTCAAGGATTGTCTGATTAAAGTAGTTGGTGATTTGTGATGAATTGCAAGGAAATTGAAAACATTCTTCCATTGTATCCGGATGATTTACTCTCCGCTGCCGAAAAACAGGCCGTTGACGAGCATCTGAAGTCGTGCCCCAAATGCTGTAAAGAGCTGGCCTATTTGCAGAAGACGGAAAAGATTGCGCGGGATCTGAAAGAAGTCGAGCCGCCGCCCTGGTTTAAGCAGAAAATTATGGCCCAAGTCCGGCAGGAAGCCGATAAGAAAAGCTTTATGCAGAAGTGGTTTTATCCTCTGCGCATAAAAATACCCGTACAGATTTTTGCCACAATTGTCATTACTGTTTTGGCCGTTTATATATACCGGGCAGGCGAGCAGGAGATGAAGGCTGTTCTGCCTAAAGCCGCACCGGTCATCGAAGCTCAGAAAGATGTGGCTTTCTCTCCTGCGGAATCACAAAAAGAAAAGGAAAGTGTTTTTCCTGCCCATCGAATTAAGAAAAAAGTTGCCGCAAGGGGAGGCGGGTATGATGAAAAAGCGGTAATGTATGATGTATCTCCGGGCATGCCCGGGCATTCGCCGGGGTTCCCTGCGGCGCCGTCTCTGAAGGTGGAAGAGAAAAGTGCTGGCGCTAATAAAGCTGCAGCGGAAAATTACGCTGCCGTCGCCGGGAAAAAAGAAGCGGCAATAGACAAGGCTGATGAAAGCTCAAAGGGAATGTTATCCACCCAACAGGAAGCGCCGGCGAAAACCATGCTCGCCCCTGCTCTGGAACAGAAGGGTGGGGCAGAAGAATTGGGCGTCAGCCGAAAAAGCAAGTTGTACAAGGCCGCGTCACCGGCAGCGCCGCAGCCCATGATGGCCGCATCTCAGCAAAAGCAAACTATAATTTCAGTTTATGCCGCAGATATAAATATTGCCGTCACAGACATAGAAAAAATGCTCAGCAGGTATGAAGCACAGAATATTGCCAAACAAGCATTGGCAGGCAAAGCAACTATCACAGCCGAGCTCAAGGCTCAAAATATCAAAGCATTTGTGGAGCAGTTAAAAACAATCGGGCAGGTTGAGGAAAAAGGAATACCAGTCGATAGCTCCGGGCGGGATATTTCCATCACAATAGAAATTATGAAAGACAGACAAAAATAGACACCATCTATAATTATCGTAATTAACCAAAAACATTTCAACGAAAAACATGAAAATATTATTGACAAGGGCTAATCAAAATGATTTTATAAAATCGATGTAATGTTTATCGTTCCAAGTAGTATTTATCAATAAGTCATAAGTTTAGGTTTCTCTTAACATGTTCTTGAGGAACATGGCTATGATCGTATCGCGAGTACCAATACCGACTGTCTTCAGAACTTCAATACCGCATCCGCCCATCAGGGCAATACTTTCCATTGCTCCGTTGCCCGATGTCAACAAAAAACTGAAAATCCTTGATTGCGTTTGGCAACTGCATCTATCTTATGAGTAATTATCATTAAATAAATGAGGAAAAAGGAGTGGCCTATGGAAGCACTTAAGAATAAAGAAAGTATACTTTTGAAAGCATTAATTATCTCTATTGTTGCGGTACTTTTTTTTGGTGGAGCATTAATAGCATTGAAATATTGGAGTCAAAGCATTTCAATTTTGGCTAAGGATGATCTTTTAAAAGCTGTTGTGCAACAAGCGCGGGAACCGGCAAGGATTTTTGCTAATTCACATTCAATTTTAAAGGGTTTGTCGGCCGATAAATCGGTTATCAATTTCCTTTCTTCTTCAGGTGAGCCGCCAAACAAGGAAACCCCAACGCGGGAAGTTGTGGAAGAAATACTCTCTCATTTTAATATTGAAAACTATCCGGCAATTTATTTAATAGATCCTTCGGGATTAACTGTCGCGGCTACGGACAAAGCGGGAGTTTTTTTTGGAAAAAATTATGCAATGCGGGATTATTTTAAAAAAGCGATAAACGGTGAACCATGGACTGATATGGCTGTCGGTATTACAACCAATCTTCCTGGTTATTATTTTTCAGAACCGGTTAAAGACAATTTTGGAAAGATAATCGGAGTGGCTGCGGCCAAACTTGACAACATGATCATAGAGCAAGCAGTTGTTTCTGGTTTAATGAATTCTTTTAATGGGAATGTTATGATAGTTGATACGGACGGAGTTATTATTAGTTCCCAGCAGAGTACCCGGCTTTTTAAAACACTGGCTTTGTTCAATGAACAAAAGAAGCAAGACGTGATGGCAAAAAAGAAATTTATTATTTCAGACTTTATAACGATTCATTTCGATTCGGTTCAGCGAAGTATCGACAGTTATTCCTATCCAGTGACCGTAGAGCTTACGGAGCCTCTTGATAAAAAAAATAAAATCATAGCATTGACTGCAATAGGAAAATCACCATTTTATTTAATGGTTGAGGTTGATAAAACTAACCGAACTTTGGCGTCTTTAGAAAATTTCATAGCGATATTATTTTACATCATGCTTGCCATTTCAGTTATATCCTTAATTGCCTATTTGCTGGTTCGAAATAGAAATAAAGAAGGTTATTTCAAAGTAGACTTAGAGTAAAACGGTAAAATTGGGAATTGAACGACAGCGCTGATGATGAGTCAAAACAATGTTATCCGCCAAGGTAGGCTTCTTTAATGCGGGGATTGCCCATCAGTTCTTTGCCGGTTCCGGCAAGCACAATTCGGCCTGTTTCCAGCACATAGCCGCGGGAAGCGATATGCAAAGACATATTGGCGTTTTGTTCCACCAGAAGAATGGTTTTGCCAGCCTGATTGATTTCTCTGAGAATCTGAAAGATATCGCGCACCAGCACGGGAGACAAACCCATTGATGGTTCATCTAAAAGCAACACATGGGCATCGCTCATTAATGCCCTGGCCACGGCCAGCATTTGCTGCTCGCCGCCGGAAAGCATTCCACCCAATTGACGTTTGCGCTCAGAGAGCCTGGGGAACAGGCTGAAAACACGTTCATAATCAAGGGTAATTTTATCTTTGTCTTTGCGCTGCCAGGTCGAGAGCTTAAGGTTTTCCATAACAGTCAGGTTGCCGAATATACCGCGTCCTTCCGGCACTTGGGCAATGCCCATCGCCACGATAATGTCCGCAGGGATGTTCTTTAATTCCTTGCCGCGGAAGCTGATGTTCCCGGTATATGTGACAAGCCCGGAGATGGCCTTCAGCGTTGACGATTTTCCGGCGCCATTAGCGCCGATCAGCGTGACAATCTCACCTTCATAAATATCAAAGGATACATTCTGGATGGCAGTTATACTATGATAAGAAACAGTCAGATTTTTGGCTGAAAGCAAGATTTCCCTGTTCATTTTACAATCTCTCCGCCCAGATAGGCTTCCAGCACTTTTGGATTATTCTGGATTTCCACGGGCAGCCCTGCGGCGATTGTTGCGCCAAAATCAAGAACAACCAGACGCTCGCAAATACCCATTACCAGCCTCATTTGATGTTCAATCAGCAAAATCGTCAGATGGAACGTCTTTCTGATCCAGCGAATGAATTCCATAAGCTGCATAATTTCATTCGGGTTCATACCGGCAGCCGGTTCATCAAGCAGAAGTAATTGGGGATTAGTTGCGAGGGCGCGGGCAATCTCCAGTTTGCGCTGCAGTCCGTAGGGCAGGTTTTTGGAGTGTTCAAAAGCGAAAGCATCAATCTTAAATACAGACAAAAGCTCCAGGGCATGATCGGTAATGCGTTTTTCTTCCGACCGATAACGGCCCAAATGCAAAAGAGCTTCCAGTGGGCTGTAAGCAGCCTGTGCATAGTGGGCGATGCGGACATTATCCAGAACGGATAATTCCCGGAAAAGGCGGATATTCTGAAAGGTGCGCGCGATGCCCAGCTTGGTGATCCGGTGCGGCGTCTGCCCTACAAGTTCCTGCCCGGCAAACCGGATATTGCCTTCACTTGCCCGGTAAACACCCGTAATCAAGTTGAACACCGTTGTTTTGCCTGCGCCGTTAGGGCCGATAACGCCGACCAATTCATGCTCTGCCAGATTCAGGTTAAAATCGGAAACCGCCCGCAATCCTTCAAAGTTATGAGATAGAGCCTTGATTTCAAGAAGAGGCATTATCGGCCTCCTTCTTTTGCCTGTGGAATTTCATGGATAACAGATCGCTGATGGGTGTGAACAGTCGCGATTCTCTTAATCCCATAATGCCGCGGGGACGGTAGATCATCAGCAAAACAAGCATTAGCGGCATGAACACCATCCGCCAGACTCCCAATGGTCTGAGGACTTCCAGGAGCACGGTGTAAATAACCGCGCCTAAAATAGAGCCGGCAATCGAACCGATGCCGCCTAAGTAAACCATGATGAGGATGTCGGTGGATTTGATGATGTCGAACATGCGCGGATTGATGTATTGTAAAACATGAGCGAACAAACCTCCGGCAATGCCCGCGAAAAACGATGAGACCACAAAAACAATAACCTTGACCTGGCGTGTGTTTACGCTCATCAGATCGCTGGCGATTTCATCTTCACGAATGGAAAGAACGCCGCGCCCGAAATTGGAATAGACAAGATTACGGATAATCCATACGGAAAGCGCTGTCCAGAAAAAAACCCAGGGCAAAGTGGAAAGCTTGTCCATTCCCAATAAGCCGCGCGGTCCGCCAATTGCGTCAATATTTTCAATGATGGATTTAACGATCATACCGAAAGCAAGGGTTACAATGGCCAGATAATCGCCGCGTGTTTTAAATGACGGGATGGCTACCAAAAAACCAATCAAAGCAGCGCCGATTCCGCCGGCGAGCACTGCCAGAGGAAAGAAAAAGGAACCGCTGCTTTGGGGGAAAACACCGATGGTCAGAAGCGATGCGATATAAGCGCCGATAGCCATAAATCCGGCATGGCCCACCGAAAACTCACCCATATAACCATTAATCAAATTGAGGCTGACCGTGAGAATAATGTTGATTCCGATATACATCAGAATTAACTGGATATACTGATCCATTAAATCAAAACAGGAAACAACAATACAAAACAGCAAGCCAACAATAAAAAATGCTGGTAGGAAAAAACGATATTCCGTAATTGCTTGCCATTTTGTAATCAAAGATTGATATATCTTTTTTAGTGCAGTCACTTCTATACCTTTTGCGGATGAGGTTTACCCAGAATTCCGTAGGGACGGAAAATCAACAATATTAATAAAAGAGCGAAAGATACGACATCGCGGTATGTCGAAGGCAGGAAAGCGGCAACCATGATTTCCACGGATCCGAGAATGAAGCCGCCGATCATTGCTCCCCGGATATTGCCGATACCACCGACAACCGCGGAGATGAAAGCTTTCCAGCCGACCATTATTCCCATATAAGGATCAATTACCGGATAAGCAAGGCCATACATCACCCCGGCTGCGCCGCCCAGTCCTGTTCCAATGGCGAAGGTCAGTGAGATTATTTTATTAACCGGAACACCCATCAAAGGGACAATAGTTTTGTCCCAGGATATGGCGCGCATGGCCATGCCGACTTTTGTCCGCTGGACAATGAAATCCAAAATAAACATGAGCGCGAGAGAAAGAACAATGATGATGATCTGCAAGGAAGAAACGGATACGCCACCTAAATTCCAAGTGGTGCTGTTAATCAACGTGGGTATGTGTTGAGGGTAAGGGCTCAACGCCAGTGTGAAGTTTTCCAGGAAAAGCCCAACGCCTAAAGCGGTGATAATAGCTGATACGCGGGGAGCATTACGCAGCGGCTTGTAAGCAAATCTTTCGATAATTACGCCTAGAGAGGCTACCCCCAGCATAGACAAAAGTAATGTTGGGACAAATGATAATTTCAGATAAACGGCGATAAGAAAGCAGAAAAAAGCGCCGACCATGAACAAATCGCCGTGAGCGAAATTAATCATGGTCAGTATGCCGTAAACCATTGTATAGCCCAACGCAATCAGCGCATAGATACTGCCCAATTGCAGGGCGTTCAGAGCTTGCTGTAATATATAAATCATAGAGTCGGGGTAAAGAAAATAAATTCTTTTATCTATAATGAACAAATTACGATAATTTATTCATGCTGTCATTCCCGCGCTGGTAACCCCGGCGCATGCCTGGGCAGGCGGAAATGACAAAAAATATGAGCAGTGCCTAAGTCATGTTTCGGATTACGAATCCGTCATGGTTTGGCGTTGGCAAACCAACTAAATTTCCCGTCTTTAATTTTTAAAATCACGGCGCTCTTTATCGGGTCGCCGGAACCTTCTTTAAATTGCATGCTACCGGTTACGCCGTCGTATTGGGGAATTTTCGCCAGCGCATCGCGAACAGCTTCACGATCATTTTTCCCGGCCGTTTTCAATGATTGAAAAAGCAGGCCGAACGAATCGTAGGTTAAAGCGGCCACATCATCGGGAACAGTGCCATATTTAGCTTTGTAGCTTTCGATGAACTTTTTGGTTGCGGGTGTCGCTGCGTCTGCCGCGTAATGTGTGCTGAAATAATAATCGTCACAATCCTTGCCGCAGAGTTTAAGCAGCTCTTCAGAGCCCCAGGAATCGCTGCCGATGAAAGGAACGGAGATGCCTAACCGTTTTGCCTGCTGAATTTGCAGGGGCACTTCGCTGTAATAGTTAGGCAGGAAAATAACTTCGGGTTTGGCTTTTTTGATTTTGGTCAATTGTGAGGAAAAATCCTTGTCGTTAGTTGTGTATGTTTCAAAGGCCACAATCTTGCCGCCGTTTTTCTCGTAAGCTTCTTTGAAGATTTCGGCTATCCCCTTATTATATTCCGAAGCGACATCATAAAGCACCGCAGCCTTTTTTAATTTAAGATTTTCCAGTGTGAATCTGGCGACAACACGTCCCTGGAAGGGGTCGATAAAGCAGGAACGGAAGACATACTTTTTGGGAAGTCCGGTTTTGGAATCAAGAGTTGTTTTCGGTGTTGTCGACCACGGTGTTATAAGGACGACTTTGCTGCTTTCCGCAATTTCTGCAGCTGGCAAGGCATAGCGGCTGGCATTGGGGCCGACGATCGCCACTACTTTTTTCTGAGTTATAAGTTTCTGTGCAGAAGAAGCGGATTGTTCGCCTTTACCGGCATTATCTTCAATTATTAAATCGACCTTATATTTTTTATCGCCGAACTGGATGCCACCCAAGTCATTGATTTCTTTGACGGCCATTTCTGCCGCATTTTTGCAGGATGCGCCCACTGCGGGGATATCGCCGGTTAATTCCGCGATAAGGCCTATTTTGATGTTGGAGGAATCTCCGCCACAGCCAAACATAAAAAAAGATAAGAGTAATAATGACATAAAAAGGATGCATAATTTTTTCATAAAGTTATCTCCTTATTTTATTTGTGAAACTCCAATTTCAAAAACTCAGTGCATTGAAATTGACTAGTTGAACAATCCCGCCGTAGGCGGTGGTTATGAGTCCTAAATTTCAAAAGCGAAGCGGAGGGCATTACTGACACCCATGATTTGTGTGTTTATATGGGAAGGCTATTGTTGTGTCAATGGAAAAGTAATACCAATTCTAAATCAAAGTGCTATCTTTGTTAGCAACGCAGCCCGGCGCATAACCTGATAGCCTAATCACCTAAAGGTGACAAGAAGTCACTCGAGGTCACACGTGCCTGGGGTGTCGTCGGCTTCCTCAATCCGCCGCGGCGGACTTGCGTCGCCTCCTCCTTGCTGCCTCGATATAATCTTTGATTTAGAAATGGTATAAGCGCATTATCAACAACCATGGACAAATAAATCATTACTTAATTAGTGAAACTCCAATTTTAAGAACGTAGTGAATTAAAATTTGTAAGTTGAACAATCCCGCGAAGCGGCGGTTTGTACCAGTAATAATATTCGGCAATCAGCTGAAAATTCACCTCACCAAGCTTAATAAATAGAACTGGATACTTTTTCCCCAAATGGGTATGGTAACTGGCCACTTTTTATCCACGTTTATCTGATAAATGGTTTTCGTGGTTTCGTGATAATTGCCGAAATCACTATGATTTCAATATATTATGTAATTAGCGATTATATTTGGCATATTGCTTGCACTATTTTAGATGACATTTGGATAATTTTGAAGATAAATCAGATTATTAAATGAGGAGAGTACAAATTAAACAAACATCAACCACGATAAGGAGATTGTCTATAATGAAACTGATCGATAAAAACGGGTTAGTGCAAAGAGCGGCTAAAGGCATGCGGAGATTTCTGATCTTTGGAGTAAGTCTGACGCTGGTTGCCTGTTATCCGGCGAATAATCGTGTAATTATGCAACCCGCTGCCGACTCGGCCGCTGCAAAACAAAAGGCTTCTCTTACTCAAGTATATTTTTATCCGAAAGCGGGACAGACAAACGAACAGCAATCACGTGACCATTATGAATGTTACAATTGGGCAGTAAAGCAGACCGGATTTAATCCCGGTGTTACTACTCTCCGGCCTGAGCAGCGTGTTAAAGTAGTGCCGATGCCTCCTCCCGGACATGATACGGCAACTCTGGCGATAGTTGGTGCAGTGCTTGGCGCATTGGTGGGCGGGCCACGGCATGCTGCGGGCGGTGCATTGATTGGCGCAACCGCAGGCGGGCTTGCCGGAGCCGCATCTGATGTATCCCGGCAAGAATCAGCAAAGCAAATGGAAGAAGCTTATTACAATCGTGATCAGGCATTGAATTCACAATTGGAAGTCAGAGCGCTGGATTTCCGGCGGGCGATGGGTGCCTGTCTCGAAGGCCGCGGTTACAGCGTGAAGTAAGAAAAGACTGCCAATAATTGATGTAGAATTTATGGAGGTAAAAGTTATGAAATATAATCAACGTTCAGGTTCGTGTTTTCAGCTAGGGCTGATATTGACTGCATTATCAGTAATCATGATATTTGGGTTGGCCAATATGGCATATGCCGAGCAGCGCGGTGGATCCGGTGGATCTCATCATGGGCAATTTATGGACACACGCTACCATCATGATCACTACTATCCAACGCGCGGCCAGTACGTGAATGCGCTGCCCAGAGATCACCACGCATTTGTTCATGGCAACGGGCGGTATCACTACTCCGGCGGTATCTGGTATAGGCCGGTTGGGCGGCGTTTTATGATTATTGCACCACCGCTCGGCCTTGTTATTCCTTTTTTGCCGCCATTTTACACAACAATATGGGTAGCGGGCATACCATATTATTATGCCAACGAAGTTTACTATATACAACGCGGGGCGGAATATGTTGTCGTTGATCCGCCGCAGGGCGAAACCGATCAGGTGCCGCCGACGGCAGGCCAGATGTTCATTTATCCCCGTCAGGGGCAAAGCGAGCAAAAACAGGCGGATGACCGTTACGAGTGCTACAAGTGGGCTGTCAACCAGACAAGCTATGATCCGACTAAACAAAATAGCAATTTATCGGAAGCTCAATTGACGCAAAAGCGCGCCGATTATCAGCGGGCAATGGGTGCCTGCCTCGAAGGACGCGGTTATACCGTAAAATAAGTTAAAGATTAAATTAAGAAGAAAGAAAAGGGGCTATACTTGATCGAAGTATAGCCCCTTGCTTTAATGCAGGTTGCTGTTATTTTTTAATGACATATTCGGTGTAATGGCAAAAAATGTGTG
>PLMQ01000066.1 GCA_003142535.1 Syntrophaceae bacterium | reverse complement strand
ACCGGCGTGTATGATGTATTGTTTCCGAGGCCAAGATAATAACTGCCGTTTGATCCTGACCCTAAGACAGTCACGTTATTAATTTTAATAACCGCACCAGTCGGTAAGAGTAAATCTCCCGAACTGTCGGTAAGCCATTGAGAAGTCGTTAATGTGTTTGCCGTGCCGTTTCCCATTGGGATAGCGTATTGAGTCGCGGCTAAAGAGCCTAGAATTGTACCGCTGCCAGAAGGTGTTTGGAAAGCCCATGCCGAACCATTCCAGTAAAGATAACCGACTGAAAGCGATACAGCAGCCAGAGCGTCTAATGTAGAATTATGAGCCTGAACTGTTGAGCCGATGGAAGCAGATTTAAGAATTGTCGAATCATAGCCCTCAATGGTCACGCCGACATCCGAAGACGTGTAATAGCCCAATAAGGTTTCCATTGCCGCGTAGTTTGCCGCTTCAATAAGCGAAAGCCCGTTCGCGCTTGCTGTGATAGCGCATAAATTCCCGGTGCATCCAGTGCCGCCGCCAACAAGAACCACTCCCGTACCGGTGCCGGTATAGATTAAATTCGCATTGCTGTCTTTGCAAAGCGGCCCTATGACCGGATAATATTGAGCCTGGTTGCAGTTGGTGTCGGTGACTATTCCGGTGCCGGTGCCTGCACTTCCCATGTCAAAAGAGCAGGTATAAGTTTGAGCGATTGAAAAAAGAGGGAAGGATAAAAAAAATAATGTCAGAAAAAGAATAAGTGATTTCTTCATGTCAACCTCACTCGAAAATGATTATGTATGATAGAACCGCTGAACCGCTTGCCGTCACTGCATACCAACTGCCAGTTTTCCCGCATTTCGATAAATGCTCTCCCGGTGCCAGTGGCGTCCCTGTCGTTGTCGAAACTCCCGGATCATTGGCGATATAGATGGTTACTGAACTTGATGTGTTTTTAAACAGGCGGCATGCCGTAGTATTGGCCGGCTCAGAATAAATAACGGCGGCGGTGCTGGTAACCGTGACCTGATTATTAACTGCGAAACAGAGGCTTGATATAAGCAGTATTATCGCCATCGTTAAAAAGATTATTTTCTTCATGGTTAAATCTCCTTAATTGCGCTGCTGTTAGGTTGTAAATATTAATTTATCTTGCGGCTTAAGTATAAAGTGAGAATTTACGGGAATGCAAATGAGATTTGTTACTTTGAAGAAAACTCACGTGAGGATTGTTATTTTTTGGGGTTTTTGAGGTTCGCTTGCTCCTGAATCCAGTCCAGCCAGCCGGTAGAACCCTCATTGAACTCCGCAAAAGCATCAGACCCGGAGTCCACCTGATCATCATTTGCGCCGTTTGGGAAGAATTGATATTCAGATTTAAGGGCCTCATTCCACGGAGCTTTCAGCATAACAACATTTCCAACATTCATTTGCGCGGCGAATGGTTGAGCCCTGACAATCTTATCACCGGAAATCGGCATTGAGTGAACCGGATAGCCCGAAAGAAGTTTTGTCAGTGATTTAATTTGAGACTTTCCGGCCTGCCCGGGATCTTGCGGCAGTCGAATCTTACAATCCTTACCATCTCCCATTGCTGTATTTTTAAGAGTGCTCTCGACATCCTCGGGGCTCCATTGACCACGTGCAACATCGGCAATGATAAAACGTCCATCAGGCATCTTCCCAAGTTTAAATCCTGCCGTATAATCGCCATCGTCTTTACTCGCTGCCAAATCCCAAGCCCTGACAAATTTAGTCCCGGCCGGCACAGCTTCAAAGATTTCCATTTTGTGAGGATTGAAAATATTGCCTTCGGGAGCGCAGGGGCTTTGCTGATACTGTCCCGCAAAAGTATAGGGGCTTGCCTGTTTCATCAGCTGCAGCATATCGACCGTATGTTTCTCGGGCCACAAAGCCGATCCATCAGGCAAAAGCGTTTCAAGACAAACATGATCCCATTTTTCCCCATTACCACCGGCAAGAAGCCATCCAGCAAGGTCTTTCTCGTGTAACCGCTGCATGATTAAGATAATAGGAGTATGAGGGGAATTCTTGCGGCTTTCAAGCGTATTTTGGAACCAGTCTATCACGCCTTCACGGACAACATCAGACCGGGCTTCATCGGCTTTATGCGGATCATCAATAATTATGGCTCCGCCGAATCCTTCACGGAGTTTCCCCGCGCCATATCCTGTTATTGTACCGCCGATACCCGTAGCATAACATACGCCGCCCTGGGTAGTCCGCCATTCGTCTTTAGCCTGGCTATCTGTACGAAGCGGCACGTTAGGGAATATATTTTTGTAGGCGTCATGGGAAACAAGTTCCCGCGCCTGCCATGAGTTATTAGCTGCCAGCCGGCCCGAATAGCTGGTATGAATAAATTCAGCATCCGGGACGCGGCCAAGACACCACGCAATAAAATTAATAACAGCTAACTCGGTCTTTGAATATCGCGGCGCCACGTTGATGATAAGGCGGCTACATTCCCCATTAAATACCCGCATGAGTGCATCGGATATGATTTTATGCTGGCGTCCTTTCAGCCAGTTGAAGCCCTTGCGCTGTAAAAACATCCAGCGGGTAAAGAAATAAAAATCCTCTCGCGCCGTGAGCCGGACAACTTCCATTTCCTCACTATCTTTGTCATATTTTATCATTTAAAACCTATCTTATTGATATTATTACGCTTTTATTTCTTGAAAGCATACTAAAATAATGCTTGACAAACCTAAACGATTAGATTAAATTATGTTTAAGAATAAAACAAAAAAGGAGAAATGAACCATGAAAAACTTAGCTTCGATTTTATGCGATGGTGGCGAAAAGAAAGATTTCCGGCGAAATATCTATCTGCGCAACGGGCGCTTGATCTGTGATAAAACTGATATTACCCCTATGCCCGATAAATACCAGCGCACCCAAGAGGGGACAAACAAAGCCCTTGATGATATTGCGGCTATGTATTCTGCGGGAGTTTGGGAATTGGAATTTAATGAGCATCAAAAGGATTTAAGTTCCGGCGCCGCAGCTATGGGGCGCAAGGGCGGCGCAGCAAAAACAGAAGCTAAAACCGCATCCAGCCGGGAAAACGGGAAGCTGGGGGGGAGGCCGAAAAAAATCGAAATGTTGTTGCGGTAGAGTATTGAGCGCGGCGGGGCCGCCAACCCCGCCCTTAGTCAAGCATTATTCAATTTCCAAAGAACGAAAGGAGATATAGTGATTTTACGTCTCACGCTTTACAAACAATATTTTGATGCGATTCTTAGCGGGGCAAAGAGTATTGAGTATCGTCGCCGCTCTTCCCGCTACGATAAACAATTTCTCAAGCCATATACTCACATAAAATTTGTCAACGGCTACGGCAATCACCGGCCATGGCTGATTGCAGAAATTTCGCACTTTGAAAAAGCTGACGATCAATGGCTTATTCATTTAGGAAACGTCCTTGAGTCTGGGAATATCAAGCCAACTCTTTTTGCATAATACAAATATTTCTGTTCTTTGGGTCATGGGGTATAGATATTTTATACCCCAGTCTTTCGTAATACGGCACAGGATTGCCCGTTGTCTGGTTTGTCCGCGCCCGGATAGTCTCTGGTTTTAATTTCTGTAGTAATTTACTGCCTATCTTCCGGGATCTGAATTTCGGGTGAACGTAAAGTAGGTAAAGAGTTTTGTTTTTACATATCCCTATGCCGACAATTTTATCATTAAAGAAAGCCAATAAGATTATTCCATTTTTTAAATTTGAAAGCAGATAGCCCTTGTTTATAATCCAGTCTCGGCGCAAGAAAATATCAGAGAAGCCTAGAATAATCGGAATATCTTTTTCTTCAGCTTTTATTATTTCAATTTTTTGAGCAATCTTATTAAGCACCTTTCCCGCCAGTGATCATCCATTTCTTCTTTATTTTTTACCAAATCTTTATGAAGCACCGTTTGCACAAAAGAAGCATCGTCTTTTGTGAAATCAAAGATTAACTTATATCGTTCTGATTCTTCTTTTGGTTCCGTTGTCGCTTCATCGTTTTGCCACGCAGCAGTAATATCAACTCCCCAGTCAGCAAGTGGTAAGTCACCCCATGCATTCGCCAGAGCATCCATATCCCACGATCCGAAAGACGAATTGTCTTTAATAACAAACTCCCGCTTCTGCTCTTTGGTAAGGCCGGTGACTATCTTTACCGTGGCCTCCTTTACGCCGGACTTCTTTAATGCCAGTAAGCGCATATTGCCGCCAAGCACGGTCATTGTTTCATCCACTACGATTTCCCGCAGTTTTAACATATCGGGAAAGTCAGTCAGAGATTTAACCAGCCTATCTATATCCGTCTTTGAAATCGTCCTTGGATTGTCAGGGTTTAATTTTATGGCGCTTATTTTAACTGTCTTAATTTCAACTTTCATATTCATACCTTCTGGTTTAAGTCGTGTATTATTTCTTTAAACCGCGCCTCTGTAATATTCAGCACTTTCGTTTCTCCAATCTTTTGTGGGTTGCCATTTTCATCAGGGAATATATGTTTCTGACTCTTCACCCATCCCTCAAAGCGGGCATACCAAAGCTCAATTGATTCCCTATCACCAGATAGCGCCTTTTTAAGTAGGGCGTTATCAACCGCTGCGCACTGCCTATCAAGATTTTTACGGCGATTATCTAGTGCCTCTCTGGTAATTTTCCTCCGCTCTTCGACAGTGAATATTTCAAAAAGTTGATTGTCTTTTTTGTATCCACAAACATCAGTAGCAATATCAACCCAGCGTAAAAACTCATTTTCGGGATTGCTTAAATATTCTACGATTTTAATTCGCGTTACTTCTTTTGGCGTAAAGGCTTTTCTATCCTTAACAGCTACCGGCAAATTCTTTGATTTATTTAACTTTTTTTTCTTCTTTACCTTAACCATTTACCATACGCCTTTTACAAAGAAGTTCCCTGATATTATCCCTTGACCGTTTAGCCTCAAGATTATGCCGCTTCTTTTTACACTTAATATCATCACAAAAAAGTCGCGGCTTCAATCCCTTTGACTCCGCAACTTTATTTTTACACCCCGGGAAAGAGCAAATCATTCTTACATCCTTTGGGCCGGTCCCGGCATTACAAGTACATTCCCTTCCCTGGGCTCTTCCAGCATAAAATCAAGAGCCATCCGCGCATTCATTGTTATGTTATTACTTGCCAGATTTACTTTCACGATATCGACTTCTATTTCCTCTGACATAAGTTTGTCGTAATCGGCCTGTAAATCTTTCAGCGCCGGATTAGGGACGTCCTTTTCCCCTTCCTTGATCGTTTCCGGCACCTGATATCCGCCGTTAGGAAGTTCAACGCCGCCATGTTTTTTAACAATTTCTAAATGCTCCATAGCAATCTTTTTAGATTCCATCTCAAGCTGCTTGAAATTTCGGCCCAGCCAGTAAGCCGTTCTTTCGGGAAGAGGGTAATTGCTTATTTGTGCCAACGCCTGTAATGCTGCCATAACCTCGCCTTTTTTAATATTTATTTTCTCTCCGTTCATAAATTCTCCTTTCTTATTTTTTTTAGAGCGGCTCCCTCTCTACGTCAATTCTCACCACAAGATATAGCGCTTCAAAAGAGCCGCCCTTTTGATTCACTGTAATAATTTAATCTTATTGTTAAATCCTATTTTAATAATTTCCCGTTCATACTCATTACCCATTCTGAAATTTTGCTGCTCATGCGTACCAGGCAAATACTCAGGGTGCTTTCCGTCACGTGACGATATAACTTCATAAAGCCTCTCAAATTCCTTTTGCTTCCATTTTTCTTCATCGGTTGTCATGGTTGCTGCCAACTGGTCCCATCCACCCATCACGTTAATCACCGAATGAATTACCGGATCAGTAAACTTTACGCTTTCATAATTACCAATTCGCTTAACCGCATTTAAAACCTCAATCCATGCGATAGTAGCCTGATCTTGTTTTTTCCCTTTTAATATTTCCATAAAGTCAACCGGCTTAGGGAAAAACCTGCAAGTCTGAATAATCTTTTTAAAAGCATTTTCACATTCTTCATCAGTAAACGGCTCTAAAATTTTCCAGTATAAATCTGTCAAAGGCTCTGATATTTTTCTATCATTCATATCACAAATTAAAGCCATATTTTTTAAAAACTTTTCTCTATCGTTCATCTGGTGGCCTCCAATTCTCAAACATTTTTATATTTGCTAAAGTTTTGTCTGAAAACTTACCAGCTAATGGGTGTATAGTTTCATTCAAATAACTTTCAAATTTAGTTCCGAATAATGTTTCCGGCCGTAAAAATTGCATCATTTTTTCATCATTCAACCATTGGTTACATTTATTATTAATAACTTTTTTAAAATCTTCAATTGTTCTTTTTCCATTTCTCGATCTCGCTTTTATTTTTGCTCGTATTTCTTTTACTGTATGATCGAAATTTTTTCCTGTTTTTAAATTCAAGTATTCGATAATTTCTTGATAAGGAATATGTGATCCGGATTTATCCGGTGCTTCCGTTGTGGATTCAGGATTCAGTATAGGGGAATCAGTAATAGGTAATAGGGATTCAGTAATAGGTAATAGGGATTC
>PLMQ01000018.1 GCA_003142535.1 Syntrophaceae bacterium | reverse complement strand
TGCAGGCGTTCCTCCAGATTCCGTCTTTCTTCCTCCGAACGCTTACGCTCAGTGATGTCCCGGGAAATGCAACGGAAACCGATAGCTTCCCCTGCCAAATTCCTCAAAAGATTCACTGATATTTCCATGCTGCGAGTGCTTTTATCTTTCCTGACTAACTCAAAGTCATTGAGACTCCATTTTTTTCCTGTTTTGTAAATGTCGTTAAAGGAAGCTTTCAGCTTTTTCTCTGTTTCTGGCGAGCTATATTGCCTGAAATTCATGCCCATTATTTCGCTTTGGGAGTAACCCGAAATACGACAGGCGGAATCACTGAAGAAAATGATATTCCCCTTCAAATCAAGCTCAAGATAGGCCTCGTCAATATTCTCCAGAATACTTCGATACTTCTCTTCGCTCTCCCGAAGCGCATCCTCCGCCCGCTTGCGGTCGGTGATGTCGCGGACAACACCGAGAAGATGGGGTACACCATTAAGATCGATCACGGAGGCTGAAACCAACCCATATCGGATTTCACCGCCCTTTGTTCGAAAAGCGGCTTCAAGGTTAATGACCTCCCTGTCTTTTTTTAATCCGGCTATCAGTCTTTGTCTATCCTCGATATTATCCCAAATATTACATTCTATTGAGGTCTTTCCGATGATGTCCTTTTCCGTATATTCCATGATCCTGGTAAATCCTGGATTAATTTCGATATACATACCATCTTCGAGACGGTTGATGCTCACAACGTCCGGGCTGGTATAAAAAACCTTGCGGAATTTCTCTTCACTTTTGGCTAACGCCTCGAGCGCGGCCTCCCTTTGGGACTCCGCCCGCTTGCGGTCGGTGATATCCCGGGACACCATGAGAATCTCGACAGGCTTGCGTTCCTTATTGCGCAAAAAGAAGAAGTTGACCTCCATCCAGATAATGGAGCCATCCTTCTTGTATCCTTCGAACTCCAAGATGCGCGTTCTATCGGGATCAGCCGTTCCACTGGCCTCCAATTGCATCTCTTTTTCAAAGACGGCAAGGCCGAGCCGTAGGGATTCAGGGGTTAAGAACTGTTCAATGGTCTGCTCCATGGCCTCCTCAACGGTGAATCCACGAAGACGCATGATGGCCGGACTGACATAGGTAAAGCGCAGATTCAAATCCAGAATCGATATCACATCAGCCGTGTTTTCCGCGATTAAACGGTATCTTTTTTCGCTCTCCCGCAGCGCCTCCTCCGCCTGCAAGCGGCCAGAAATGTCGATAAAACTTTCCAGATAACAATTCCTTCCCTTAATAATAATAGGATAAATAGTTTTCAGGATATCTATTTGATGACCATCAGCATGAAGGAGCTTCCGTTCAGACTGATGGATACTTTGACCGAGATCTTTGACCGGGCATTTGCCTGCCAAAGCCGGACAAACCAATGAGTTACATATCTGTCCGATAATCCTCTCTTTGGGTAATCCGCTCATTTCTATAGCAGCCTGATTAGCTTCGGTAATGATTTGAGTGTCGCTGTCAATAATGAGAATTCCCATTCCAACTTTATCGAAAATTGCCTGTAGTTTTGTCTCGCTCTCCCGTAACGCATCCTCCACCCGTCTGCGCTCGGTGATATCCTGCCCAATGGACTGAAAGTGGCTGATCTCAAACTTGTCGTTAAAAAAAGCGCGGTCGGTCCAGCGATGCCAATGGTATTGGCCGGTTCCATCGGACACAACCAATTTATGTTCATAAGTATGCACCGAATTTTCAGGAGTGAGGGACATGTATTGGCGTCGAACATTTTCGCGAATCGCTTCATCCGGCAAGAAATTAAGGAATTTTTGTCCAACAAGTTCATCTGGGCGCTTTTGAAATATTTCACAGTAGGCCGGATTGACGTAGGTCAGGGTGCTATCCGGCAAGAAAGTGCAAATAAACGCCGGCATATCCTCTGCTAGCTGCCGATAATGCTTTTCTGTCTCCCTCAGCTCATCCTCCGCCTGCTTGCGCGATGTTTCTGATTTTTCCAGTTTCTTGATTTTCTTCTTTAAGGCGGCTATCTCTTCGATAAGTTCCTGCTTTGTCTTGGATGGCTCTTTCATCTGATGCCCCCTGACGCGATAAAAGGTGTGGCTGAAAATAAAAAGATATTTGTTACGAAACTTATTAACCTAAAAGTCAGGTTTAATTTAATATTTACCCATGGCAATGTCAAACGGAATAATCAGTCGTGTTATAAGTTTGCAACCTGACCGACCAATTAAGCAACAGGGTGACTGCGTCGCGAAAAGCCAAATGCTATCACATATGTCAATTCATAAAATGTGTCAGACAAGGGGCTTTACATAACTCAAATGGTCACCAGGGCATCCTAAATTATACTTGCGTTTCAGAATACTATTTGGAATTATATCTATGTTTGTTTAATGTGATTCTTTAATTAGTCACATAATCTCATACCCTTTCGCTTTCAAAGGATAACGACGCAGCCAACAAAGTTAGCCAAAGAAAGCGAAAGGGTATCATAATCAGGGAGATACTGATGGAAAGCTTGGAAATACTGACCGCAGCAGTTGCTGATCCTTTTACTTACGCGCGGAAGCTGAAGAAAGACGGCGGCAAAAAAGTTGTGGGTTACATGTGCACTTATGCGCCGGAAGAAATTATTTTCGCTGCCGGGGCGCATCCTTTACGCTTGTTTGGCTCCAACAAAAACATTATCCTCGCCGATGGCCATCTGCAGGCTTACTGCTGTTCACTGGTGCGCGGTGTGCTGGAAGATGCCTTATCAGGTGATTTGAATTTTCTGGACGGCATGATTTTCCCGCATACCTGCGATACGGTGCAGCGGCTCTCAGATATCTGGCGACTCAACGTGCCTGCCGGTTTTCATCTGGATGTCGTTTTGCCGGTTAAGCTCAACACCGCCAGCGCCCGAGAGTATTTGATCGATGTGCTTAATCTTTTCCGCAGTAATCTGGAAAAAGCGCTGAAAGTCAAAATTACCGGTGATGACCTGAGAAAATCAATAGCCCTCTATAATGAAATCCGTAACAGTCTGAAAAGGGTTTATGAATTGAAAAGCAAGAATCCGCAAATAATAAAGGGCAAAGATATTTACACCCTGCTACGCGGCGCCATGATTATGGAAAGAAGCAGCTACCTGAAACTTCTGCAAAGTGCCATCAAAGAGCTCGAAAAGTCCGCAATAAAAACGACTAACACAAAAAAGAAGCGTCTGGTCTTATCCGGCGGCTTATGCTCGCATCCCGATATTTACTCAGTGATCGAAGATGCCGGAGGAGACGTCGTCGCTGATGATTTATGCACAGGCTCCAGGTATTTTGCAGGCCTGATTAAAACCGATGGTGATCCGATTACCGCTATCGCGGAAAGATATTTACAGCGAGTAATTTGCTCCGCCAAACATAAAGACAATAAAAGTCGCGCGGAAAATCTTATTCAGACGGCTCAGGAAAATGGCGCTGACGGAGTCATTTTCATGCTGCTTAAATTCTGCGACCCCCATGCCTTTGACTATCCCTATTTAAAAGAAGCTCTGGATAAAGCGGTCATCCCCAGCTTGCTCTTGGAGGTTGAAGATCAGCCACAGGCCCAGGGGCAGCTGCAAACTCGCATTGAGGCATTTTTAGAAACGCTATAACAACAAGAGCGATATAAGAGATAACCGGTTTATCACAAGGAGACGCATATGGCCGAAGAAAAAGACCCCGAAAAAGAAAAACGAAAAATTAAATCCGTCAAAAAGATGAAAGATATCATGACGACGTATTATATCGAGGCGAAAATGGCGGAGCAAACGGGCAAGAAAGTCGCCTGGATAACCAGCGGAGGCCCGGTGGAGCCGCTGATCGCCATGGACGTCATTCCCGTTTATCCCGAAAATCACGGCGCGATGATCGGCGCTTCCAAAATGGGTATTGATCTGTGCCAGAAGGCGGAAGCCATGAACTATTCGAGCGATTTATGCTCTTACGCACGTTCGGATATTTCCTGCGCGACTGTCAACGGCGGCCCGATCGGGGGACTACCCAAACCGGACATGCTGATCTGCTGCAATAATATCTGCGGCACCGTGCTCAAATGGTATGAAGTGCAGGCCCGGTATTTCAATGTGCCGCTGTTTATCCTAGATACACCTTTTTGCCATACCCAGTTCACGGATGAAGCGAGAAAATACGTCCGTAAACAAATTGAAGAATATATATTATTTTTGGAAGATGTCTGCGCAAAAAAGATGGATCATGACCGGATGAAGGAGGTCGGCAAAATTTCGGTTGAAGGGCAAAGGCTCTGGCAGGCTGTGCTGGATACTGCGCAAAACAAACCGGCGCCGCTTTCCGCCTTTGATGCTTTTTTTCATCTGGCGCTGATTGTTACGCTACGCGGCACAAAGCTGGCGGTTGATTATTATAAAGAGCTGCTGGCCGAGATGAAACAGCGCATTGCTGATGGCATCGGTGCCGTCGCAAACGAAAAATATCGTCTATTATGGGACAATCTGCCCATCTGGTACCGGACGAAGTGGCTTTCCGAAAAATTTGCGGCAGCGGATGCTTGTCTTGTCGCGGATACTTACACTTCGGCCTGGTGCGGAGCATTGAAATATATTGATGAGAATAATTTTCTGGAATCCATGGCGGAAGGCTATTCCCGCATTTATCTGAATATCGGCATTGATGAGATGGCCAGGGAAGTAATCAAGATGGTTGATAAATATGATGTTGACGGATTAGTCATGCATTCCAACCGCAGTTGCAAGCCTTACTCCTTCGGCCAACTGGATATTCAGCGCATAGTCCGCAAAGAGCGCGGCCTGCCTTCCTTGATGATTGAAGCGGACATGGTTGATGAAAGATTTTTTTCGGAAAGCCAAATCGCCACGCGCATTGACGCCTTTATGGAACTGGTCAGGGAAAGAAAGGGAGCTTAATTGGGAATGTACACGGCAGGCATTGATATCGGCTCCATCACAACTAAAGCCGCGCTGTTCAAATACGGAAAGCTCGCCGCAACCAAACTTATTTTTACCGGCTATAACTCCGAGGCAGCGGGGAAAAAGATATTTACGGAAATTTTACAGGAAGCGGGGCTTAAAGAATCAGAGCATATTAAAGTTGTGTCTACCGGCTACGGACGCGGCAGCGTCAGTTTTGCCGATAAAGCAATAACCGAAATTACCTGCCATGCGGCAGGGGCGCGTTATCTGAACAACACCATCCGCTTTATCATTGATATCGGCGGACAGGACAGCAAAGCAATTCTGCTGGATGAAAACGGCAAAGTGAAAAACTTTGTTATGAACGACAAGTGCGCGGCGGGTACGGGACGCTTTCTGGAAGTCATGGCGCGGGCGCTGGAGATTGATCTGGACAAATTCGGCGCTTTATCACTGAAATCGCAAAAACCGGCCCCAATAAGCAGCCTTTGCACCGTGTTTGCCGAATCGGAGGTCATATCGCTAATCTCCAAGGGAGTCGCGAGGGAAGATATCGCCGCGGGCATCCATGAATCCATAGCCACCAGAGTATCCGCCTTAGCTGCCAGAGCAGGCTTGACTGTGCCTGTAATGATCACCGGAGGTGTGGCCAAAAATATCGGAGCAGTAAAAGCGCTGGAAAAGGCGCTGAATATCAACACCATAATTTCCGAACATGCCCAACTTACCGGCGCCATCGGCGCCGCGGTGCTGGCGCAAAATTTAAAATGATAAGCGCCTCGGTAAATAGCAATAGCCGGGTGTAACGGTTATACAAAAACTTGACAACGCTAAGTCCTTAAGATAAGGACTTCTTCTCTTACCGGATATTCAGGATGCCGATGTAGCTCAGCTGGTAGAGCAGCTGATTCGTAATCAGCAGGTCAGCGGTTCGATCCCGCTCATCGGCTCCATTTTAATCAACTTTTTACAGATCATGCCCGTGGTCATCCCCGGAATAATTTTCGCTTTTGCATAACACTTTTATTGTTTCCACTAAGCCGGAACAAAGCGACGTCATTTTATGGAAATCCAGAGTCCCGATTGTATCTTTGGGTGAATGGTAATTGGGATTGCGATAAAATCCGGTGTCCGTTATCATTATCGCGTTATATCCCATTTTCCAGAATGATGAGTTGTCGGAAAGAGTAATCCCCGGAAAAAAACGGGGGACAGTGAGAGTCTCCACCTGCACGTCAGACGCCTGACGAATATTATCTCCTGTTAATTCTACAATATACTTGGAGGCAGAATCACCGACTATTAAAATAAAATCAGGCGTTGTCGGATAAAACATGTTCATGAAAGGCAGGGGGAATTGCTGCCCTTTTTTCCTGTTGCTATAATAGCCAAGCATCTCCAGCGAAATCATGGCATAAATGCTTTCGCCCCTTTTTTTGGCGTCTTCGGCAAAAACATAGCTACCCATTTTATTAGTATCGAAAGCCGGTGGTTCTTCCAGTGTAAAGAAAACCAGCTTTAAAGTTTTATCCGGCAAGTAATCCTTCAAGGCGAGGCACATCTCTAAAAGTACGGCCACAGCGGAAGCATTATCATCTGCTCCGGGAGTGGTGGAAATAGTATCATAATGCGCGCCGATAACTATTGTTTCTGCAGGCTTAGTCCCACCTGGACGGGTGACAATAATATTGCTGTATGTCTTCTTATTGTAATATTGATAATCCTGCCGGACATACGGCAATCCTCCCTCCAGGAGGCAAGTTTCAATATAATTCCTAGCCCTATCTATTTTATCGATCTCATTAAGGCTTCGTGAACCGATTTCTGAACTTAGCACCTCAACATGACGGTAAAGCTGGTGAGTAAGAGACAAAGAGTCCGGGTGAGGAACATCTTTCATCTCGGATGGGGTATGAGCAATTTTAATCATAGGAAAAACAATAATAAAAATGGCTATTGCTAAAGTCAACAATATTGCATTGATAATCATATTCTCTGGCGCTTTCTTACGATGTGATAACCTGAAATGCATATTAACAAGTCTTTGCATTAAAATCCACGAACATTAATCTTCAATAAGGATACTTGACTGAAGCAATAATTATCTGTAATTTGTCGGTTAATTTATAATATTCGTAATTGATTATTATTGGAAAAACGGTTGAACCCAAATAAGGTGAATTATATGAAAAAAACAATAGTTAGCTGCGCAGTTTTTGTGGGCGCTTTATTGGTGGCAATTTCTTGTTTTGCACTGACACCGCAGCAAGTAGTGGAATTGAAAAAAGCCGGTGTCAGCGACAAAACCATTCAATTAATGATTCAGCAGGAAGAGGCCGCGAAAGATCCAACTGCCACAATGGGTGTTCAAGAGGTTAAAGACAAAGACGGAAATACCGTAACCATTTATACAACCGGCAAAAGCACTGTGAGTGAGGCCGATGAGGAAGAGGCGAAAAAAGTAGAAAAAGCATGGGAAATTCTACGCAATACCGTCATTGATAAAAGAAAAAATAAGAAAAATAAGGATAAGCAATAATTGATTTGAGGGGGAATTTGCTATTTATCATCGGGTAAAATTATCCAGAGTGCTGAAAATCAGCGCGGTAATGTTCATTATTTTGCTGGCGCTGGGCATCGTCTCACTTGCAGCGGGCAGCGTCTATATTAATCCCGGGCAGATACTAATGTCTTTCACGGATATTTTTACCGGACGATATTCTCTTTCCGCACAGGATGAATTAATCATTTTTTCCGTACGTTTGCCCCGAATAATTTTCGCCGGTATTGTCGGTGCTTCTCTTTCGCTCAGCGGTGTTGTTTTTCAGGCGCTGCTGCGCAATCCACTAGCTGACCCCTATGTTTTGGGAATTTCCGGCGGTTCGGCTTTGGGAGCAATTATTGGAATACTTATTGGAGCCGGATCATTTTATCTCGGTGTGCCCCTGCTTGCTTTTTTCGGAGCTCTGGCTACTGTATTTCTGGTTTTTATTGTTGCCGGCGGCGGCAGAGGACCTCTTTTGGATAATTCGCTTTTACTTTCCGGTGTCGTCGTGAATGCTTTTTTTTCCGCTGCTATCCTGTTTTTCCTTTCGATAGTAAACAGCATGGAATTGCACAGTATTACATTCTGGCTGATGGGCGATCTTTCCCGCGCATCGGTAAAAGAAGTTTGGATAGCCGCAGCTTGTCTGATTGGCGGATTTATTTTTCTTTACCTGCAGGCGCGTAAATTAAATTTGTTTGTTCAGGGTGATGAAACGGCGAGGCAATTGGGGGTTAATGTAGATCGCTCCAAGCAGGGGCTTTTAATTATCACATCCCTTATTACCGCCGTTGCCGTGTCTTTGAGCGGTATTATTGGTTTTGTCGGCATCATTGTGCCGCATATGATGCGCCTACTTTTCGGCTCCGACCATCGCCTGCTTTTACCTGCCGCCGCTCTTTTCGGCGCTGCTTTTTTGGTGGCCGCCGACACAATCGCCAGAATTATTTTAGCCCCATCGGAATTACCTGTTGGTGTGATCACCGCTCTTTGCGGCGCGCCTTATTTTATTTTTCTTTTGAAAAGGAAGTCTAATTAACTATGCCGTTGATTTGCGGTCAAAATATAAATTTCTGTTATGACGAAAAGCCGGTTTTAAATGACCTCTCTTTTACGGTTGAGGAAGGCCAGGTTGTGGCAGTAATCGGACCTAATGGTTCCGGCAAAACAACCCTTCTAAAAATTATTAACGGCATTCTCTTTCCCGATACGGGGAGAATGCTGATTGATGGTAAGGAAACGAATCAATGGCGCCGCCGGGAAATAGCTAAAACAGTAGCCATTGTGCCGCAGGAAACTCCTTCCATATTTTCATTTTATGCCGAAGAAATAGTGCTCATGGGGCGATTTCCGCATTTGAGCAATTTTACATTTGAAAATATGCAAGATTACCGGATAGTCCGCGAGGCGATGGAAAAGACGGATACTCTGGCCCTGGCCTCCCGCAGATTCGACGAGCTCAGCACCGGTGAGCGCCAGCGTGTTTTGATTGCCCGCGCTCTTGCTCAGGAGCCGAAAATACTGCTGCTTGATGAGAGTACTGTTTTTCTGGATTTAAAACATCAGGTTCAATTTCTTTCTTTACTGCGCCAGTTGAATAAAGAACAAAATCTTACGGTGATTTTTGTCACCCATGACATAAATTTGGCCAGTCAACATGCTGACCGCATAATTTTACTTTACTGCGGTAAAAATTATGCTATAGGAAATCCCGCGGAAGTCATAACCGCGGTAAATATAAAAGAGGTTTATGATGTTGATGTTCTGGTAGACCGAAATCCGCAAACCGGATTACCCAGGATGACATTACTAACCTAGAGAACTGCCAAGAGAGGAAGCCGGTAAAAAGCCGGCGCTGCCCCGCACCTGTAAGCGGAACGAAATCCACATTTTGCCACTGATGCCAAGAGCATTGGGAAGGCGTGGAAAGTAGGCTGCCGCAAGCCAGGAGACTTTATGGCGGTTCAACTTACTTTAATCCCGAGGGGGAAAGGAGAAGAACCATGAAGAAAGTATTTCTTTTAATTCTGTTGTTTTCTGTAGCAAATTTTTCAGAGGCACAAGCTCAAAATAAAAGTGATGACAACACTGCTGTAACAATGGGCGAAATAGTTGTAACTGCCACGCGTGACAAGCAGGAAACGCGTAAAACTCCTGCTAATGTTACCATTATCACGGCAGATGATATCAGCAAATCCGGCGCAACAACAGTAGTTGATGTTCTGGATAATCTGGAAAGTATCCAATTCCGCACATCCAGCGGCAATACCTCCCAAGCCTACGTCGATATGCGTGGTATGGGTGGAGATAACCCTTACGGGAAAGCCCTGATTTTGCTGGATGGACGCCGCCTGAACCGGACGGATATGTCTTCCATCAACTGGCTGCAGATACCGGTCAATAATATCGAAAGGATTGAAGTCGTCCGGGGTCCGGAAAGTGTTCTTTACGGTGATGCCGCGATCGGCGGTGTTATTAATATCATCACCAAGAAAGGCAAGGCCCAACCGCAGTTTAACGCGTCCGCCATTGTCGGAAGTTATGGCCTTAATGACGAACGGGTTAGCGTAACCGGAGCCACTGAAAAATGGACTTACGCTGCAAACGGAGAAAATAATTTTAACTTCGGCTATCGGGAGCGCTCGAAATATTCGGCGCAGAGCGGCGGTTTTGATCTGGGATATACAGCCAGTGATTTGCTTAGCGTTTCGCTGGGCGTCTCTTTTATTAAAACTGATTATCAAATGCCGGGCGCTTTAACTAAGCTACAAATGGAGCAGGATCGGCGCCAATATCAGCCGGCTGGTGGTCCCTGGTCTCCTGCCCATTCGAACGATGACGGTTCTGATAAATATACCAATGTTAATCTGGGGATCAAATCATTCTTCGGATCATGGGGACAACTCGAAATCAATTTTCTGTATGGCAAAAAAGACCTCGGGGTGAATATGCCATCGTGGTTTCTCTTTGCCGACACGAGCGCGGATACATACGGCATTACGCCAAAGTATGTTCTGACTAAAGAAATCTTCGGGTTCAACAATAAAGTGATTTTGGGTGTTGATTATTATAACGAACCCTACAGGAAATATTTTTACAGTGATCAGGAGAGAACCAGTAAATCAAGTATGGCGGATTTTACGCGGGAGAGCCTGGGAGGCTATATTCGCGACGAATTCAGCATTCTGAAAAATCTTATTTTCAGCGCCGGTTATCGCCTGGAACGGGCGTCGATCAGGGGCTCCAATCTGGATTTTGTGACTCCGGCCAACAGCTTTACAGATCAGGATAAAACATACAATGCCGAAGCATATGAAGCAGGGCTGACCTGGCTTGTGGGCAAAAAATCGAAGGTCTTCGCAAAATACAGTACCATCTACCGTATTCCTTTTCTCGATGAAGTAGCTTCCTTTAATGGCGCCGGTGGAGGATTTTTAAAGAGCCTTGAAAAAGAAAAAGGTATCAGTACCGAAGCGGGCATGGAATTCTATCCGCTGAATAACTTGAAAATAGGACTGACCCTGTTCAGGATCGATATGGAGGATGAAATCCAGTATGTGGGGTTTTTCCCGACGGGTTATAATCAAAATACCGGAAATACACGCCATGATGGTGCAGAGGTTTCCCTTTCCTACTTGTGGGAAAAACAAGCCCTGCTGTATGGTAATTTCACTTATCATAAAGCCACTTATGAGAACGGTGCCTACAATAAAAAGGAGCTGTGGCTTGTACCCAACCGGATGGCAACTTTAGGTTTGGAGATTTATCTACCCTATAACCTGATGTTACGTCCTGAAGTGCGCTATGTGGGGGATTCCTTTCTGTCGCAGGACTTCGATAACGTTGGTGAAAAGCTAGATAGTTACACTCTTCTCAATATTTATCTTTCTTATAAACCACCTATTGAGAAGGTCAAAATGACTGCTTTCTTTGGTGTGGAAAATCTGGCCAATGTGAAATATTCATCTTTTGGCATGTATGGAGCTCCTTACAGCGACAACACTTACTATCCTATGCCGGGGATTACTTTCAAAGGAGGACTTTCCTTTGAGTTTTAAGGGGACTCATCTCTGAAAAAAAGATTTACTTTTCGTCTCGGAACGACATTATATATCATCACAATAGACCTCCTGCCGAAAGTCATCTTTCTGGTTGCAGGTAATTAAAGGAAAGAGATATATTCTTTTGCCGTCGTGGAAAATTTAACTGATGAAAAATATGCAACTTACGGTATAGACATGGCCCCGTGGGGTGAAAACCTATATTATCCCGTTGACGGTTTGATTATTAAAAGCGGTGTATCATTTACATTTTAATAGATCATAAATTATGCAAATGATGTTTTATGGCAGCAAGTAATAAATCAATTAAAGGTATAGTTTACGCAGCGCTTTTCGGAGCGCTTACTGCAGCGGGTGCTTTTATAATTATCCCTCTGCCTCCTGTGCCGATTACCGCGCAAACTTTTTTTGTAAACTTAGCAGCCGTATTGCTGGGCGGACCTTTAGGCGCTTTAAGCCAGTTTGTTTACCTTCTTTTAGGTATAGTAGGAATTCCTGTTTTTCACGGCGGCAAAGCAGGTATAGGTATTATTTTCGGACCTACCGGCGGCTATTTGCTGAGTTTTATTATCGCTGCTTTTGTCATTGGCTTGATTTCCGGGGTAAAAAAAAACTCCGGCATCTTCTGGAATATTTTTGCAATGACCATAGGCATGCTGATTATATATTTTATCGGAAGCTTACAGCTCGCATATGTCGCCAAAATTACTTTCCGCGAGGCGCTGACCGTTGGGGTATTGCCCTTTATTCCCGGTGATATAATCAAGATATTGCTGGCGGCAATCATTGCTTCCCGGCTTAAAGGCCGAATCAAAACTTAGGACTTTCCGTGATAAGTATAAATAACATTTACTATCGATATGAGCAGGAAGGCATTGATGCTCTGTGCGGTGTTTCTCTGGAAATCCAGGAAGGAGAGCACCTGTCATTAATCGGCCCTAACGGATGCGGGAAAACTACGCTGATTCAGCATCTAAATGCCTTAATCTTGCCCCGGCAGGGCAAAGTAATTATTGATGGATTGAATACTAGTGATACGGAAAACCACATTCAGATAAGATCGCGAGTCGGCATGGTTTTCCAAAATCCGGAAAATCAGATTATTGGCATGACAGTAGAAGAAGATGTTGCTTTCGGACCGGAAAATCTGCAGTTACCAACTGCTGCAATCAAAGAAAGGGTTGCCGAAGCTTTGGAGCGCGTTGGCATTTTGGAACTGGCTAAGCGCAATGTCGAACATCTTTCGGGCGGTGAAAAAAGACTGGTAGCTATTGCCGGAGTCCTGGCTATGCGGCCGCGTTATATCGCTTTTGATGAGCCTACTGCCTTTCTTGATCCTGCAGCCGCAAAGCGAATATTAAAAATAATCGACAAACTAAATACCGAAAATGTCGGAATAATTCACATTACCCATAATATGGACGAAGCGGCAATGGCATCTAGAGTTGTTGTGATCAATGAAGGCCGCGTCAGCATGGAAGGGGATCCACAGGATATTTTTGGTAAAGTTGACCTGCTCCAGGAAATGGGAATGCAATTACCACAAGTTACCGAACTTCTGATCAGGCTTAAGCTGGATGGCTTTCCTGTGCGCACTGATATTGTCGCTATGGAAGATGCCACCGAACAAATTAAATTATTAGTAAAGACCAGGTAATCCGCTATGTATCATATCGGCTCTTATATTCGGGGTGGAGCAATTATTTACCGCCTGGACCCCAGAATTAAGCTCGCGGCTGTAATTGTTTTGAGCATTGTTATTTTGGCGGCAAAACCACTGCCTTCTGTTTTCCTTGGTCTTGCGTTGATTATCTTAGCATTTTTCAGTGGCATAAGGTTGCGAACTATCGCGCAGGCCGTTAAGCCTCTTTTATTTTTTATTGTGCTGATTTTTTTTGTTCACGCCTTGTTTACCGAAGGGAACGCTTTTTTAAGTATTACCTGCTTTGGGCTTTCACTTTCCCGCGCGGGATTAAGTGCCGGATTTCTCGTTACCTGGCAGTTTTTGTGCTTGATTTTAGCAGCAGTTCTACTGACCATGACTTCACCGCCTGCACAAATTATTGCAGCAATCAAATACTATTTATATCCTCTAAAATTATTGCGTGTACCTGTTGATGTTATTGCCGTAATGATAATGCTGGCACTACGAATGATGCCTGTCTTACTTTCGGAAAAAGAAAGGATCGAAATTGCCCAGAGAGCCCGTGGCTATAACGAGAAAAAATCAGGATTTATTCTCCGGATAAAAGCCTTCCTGTCTTTAACTGCCGCAGTGCTGCTCGGCGTTTTCCGACGGGCGGATGAATTGGCCGTGGCGATGGAAGCAAGAAACTATCAACAAGATACCAGGACATCTTTTGTTGAATTAAGAATGGTAAGTACAGATTTTATAGCATTATTTTTTCTTAGTGTTTTTTTCTTCATTTTTATAGCTTTAAATTACTGTTTCGGTTAAGTTTCGATTTATGAATAAACATTGGTTTTTAATAAACACTCAAAAAAAGTTACAATTTGCGGTTGATGACTTTAACAAGAGTACTATCTTAAGCATTGATACGGAATATGATTCGTTCCGCTATTTTCGGGAAGTATTGTGCCTTATCCAGATTAAAGCTCATAATGCTACTTATATTTTTGATCCATTAGATAAATTGGATATATCTTTTTTAGGGAAATATTTTGCGGATAGGAAAATTATTAAAGTTCTTCATGCTGCTGATAATGACATTCGGCTTTTGAGAAGGGATTATGGGTTCGAATTTAGAAATATTTTTGATACTCACCGGGCTGCCCATATTTTGGGCTTTCAGCAGTTATCACTGGAGAAAATGATTAATCACTTTCTGGATATGGAATTAAAAAAAAGCAAGAAGATGCAGCGTTCCCGCTGGGATAACCGGCCACTTTCCGATGAGCAATTGCAATATGCCGTTGAAGACGTTAAATATCTTTCTGCATTATACGCAGGACAACTGGCGCAATTACAGAAAAGCGGTTTGGAAGAAAAGGCGCACGAAGCCTTCGCCAAAATTGCAGCTGCTAATTGGCAGGAAAGGAAAATTGATCGACGCGGACATACTAAAGTTGCCGGTTATTATTCTTTAAACCAGCTGCAAAAAGAGCTTCTGAAAAAACTATATACCTGGCGTTTCCAGCGCGCAAAAGATGAAAATCGCGCCATATTTATGTTTTTGCCGGATAAGATTTTATTAGATCTTGTTTTGTATGGCGAAAACTTCCGTGAAGTCCTGCCGCAGGAAAAAGTCAGAGCTTATGGCTCCGAATTAGAGGAGATTATTAACGAACACAGGTATTAACTCTTGGAGCCATGCCCTTCTGTAAAAGGCGGCTTGATATAACCTTTGCCGAGGGCGGCAGTTAGGATTTTAGCAAATCCAGAATTGCTTTGCCGATTTGAGAAAAATTAGCGGCAATGGGAGAGCGTGGATGGCTCATAATTGCTATTTCCTGCTTTAAAATTGATTTCGGCACAAAACATCATCCTGTAAAACATAGCAGCTTACTGCGGCATTGTGCCCAGAGCTTGCTCTGGGGACTATACCATTGATTAAATGGTGCCGAAGCCGGGACTTGAACCCGGACGGATTTTGTCCACTACCCCCTCAAGATAGCGTGTCTACCAAGTTCCACCACTTCGGCATCATCAACTTCAAATTTATTTAAACCAGCTTTATTTCCCGTGTAAATTGCGCTGTGCTTCCCATCAGGCTCCCCTTTATGGTTGGCCAAGAGCTTCATTACTTTCCAGCCGGAGCTACCGGAGGTGTCGCCGGGCTTGCCTGATTTTGTGCCGGTGTAACCGGCGCAGCCTGTCTGCTGACCGGTGCCTTAGAACGATCAAACAGCGATGAACCTCTATGGGTTGCCGTGTAAGTAAGCGTTAAAGAAGTAAGCATAAAAATTATCGCTACTGCCGCAGTCATCTTACCCAGGAAAGTACCTGCTCCTGAGGAGCCAAAAACTGTCTGGCTGGAACCGCCGAAAGCAGCACCCATATTTGCGCCTTTGCCTGCCTGTAAAAGCACAACTAAAATCAGGACAAAGCAGGCTAACACATGTACTATTGTAATTAATGTATGCATATAAAATCCTCTTATTGAAAATTTATTATTCTTAAAAATGACGCGAGATCAAGACTTGCCGAACCGACTAATACTCCGCTAATTTCTGTCTGCGCCATTAATGAATCTATGTTTTCGGCATTGACACTGCCGCCATATATTAGGGAAACGCCTGCCACTTCTTTTTCTCCGTATATTTCATTCAGGAATTTACGGATAAATAAGTGAACTTCCTGAGCCTGCTGCGGCGTTGCCGTTTTCCCCGTGCCAATTGCCCAGACAGGCTCGTAAGCAATTACGATTTTTTTTATATCACCGGCCGATACTTTATTCAATCCTTCTTTTAACTGCCGGGAAATTACTTGCAAAGTTGCCGCCGCTTCCCTTTCGGCCAGTTTTTCCCCTATACAAAAAACCGGTTTTAAACCACATTCCAAGGCTGCGATTACTTTGGCATTGATCAGCCTGTCATCTTCACCAAAATGCAGACGACGCTCCGAGTGGCCTAGGATGCAATATTTACAGCCCGCATCCAACAGCATTTCACCGGAGATTTCTCCGGTCATAGCTCCTTGCGGTACCGCATTCATGTTTTGACCGGCAAGGAGAACCGCCGAGTCTTTCAGTTCCAGCTTTAATGCCCCCAGACTGGTAAAAGGCGGCGCAATTACAATTGCCGCTGAAACCGGCTTTTTGGATAGCGCATCTTTTAAACTACGCGCAAATTCAATTGATTGCCCAATAGTTTTATGCATTTTCCAGTTTGCCGCAATAATTGTTTCAGCCATGTTGCCCATTAGCCTTTACCGGCTATATAAATAGCCAAGTCACGTAATCTGCAACTATATCCGCTTTCATTGTCATACCAGGAAAATATTTTAACCAATGTTCCACCGACAACCTGGGTTAGGGGTGCATCAACAATCGAAGAATAAGAACTGCTTGTAAAATCAACCGAAACGAGTTCTTCTTCGCTATAAGCTAAAATACCTTTTAACTTATTTTCGGCGGCATCTTTTAGCGCTCCGTTTATTTCCTCAACGGTAACAGGGCGCGCTACTTCTATCGCCAAATCAATCAAAGATACATTAGGCGTCGGCACGCGCAAAGCGATACCGTTCAGTTTTCCTTTGAGGGTAGGGATGACGTCACCGATAGCGCTGGCTGCTCCCGTGGAAGTCGGGACAATGCTTAAAGCTGCTGCTCTGCCGCGCCTTAAATCCTTGTGTGAACCATCAAGCAGACGCTGATCCATTGTATAGGAGTGAACTGTCGTCATCAAACCCTTTACTATACCGAATTTTTCATTTATTACTTTTACTACTGGCCCGAGGCAGTTAGTCGTGCAGGAGGCGTTAGAAATAATATGGTGTTTTTGATGGTCATAGGTTTCTTCGTTTACACCCATGACGAAGGTGCCGTCAACGCCCTTACCGGGAACGGCTAAGATAACTTTTTTCGCCCCTGCTGTAATATGAGCGGCAAGTTCGGCGCCTTTGCGGAATTTGCCGGTGGATTCAATGACGATATCGACGCCCATTGCCTTCCAGGGTAAATCAGCGAGATTGGAAAATTGTGTAACAGCAATTTTTTTGCCGTTGACTATGATATTATTATCATCCGCGCTGACATCAGCCTTAATTTTACCGTGAACGGAATCGTATTTAAGTAAGTGCGCAAGCGCCGAAGCTTTGGCTCGCGAATTGATGGCAACGATATCAATATTTTTATAGTCGAGGCAGGCGCGAATCATATAACGGCCTACGCGTCCAAAACCATTAATTGCTATTTTTATAGCCATTTTTAACCTCCGCCAAAATTCTAATAATTATCCGTATCTATTTTAAAAACGCGGAATGATATACAAACGCAGGAAGATCGTCAACTTTTTTCTTTTATCCCATTTCCGGGAACATGACACATATTTCTTTTGCGAATGAAGAAATCAGGCTTAATTAATTGTTATGTCCCCGAAATATGGAAATACGAAATACCACGGAGCGGCATTTATCGGCTACGGGTAACGCCTATCCGATCGCAGTATTTGAATACCGGACATTGGCTGCAGAACGGCGAAACAGATTTACATGTTTTCCGGCCGAAAGCGACCATAAGGGTATTATAAATAATCCAGTGGCGGCGGGGCAGCTTTGCCCGCAGAGCAAATTCCGTTTCTTCGGGCGTTTTTGTTTGCACATAACCTAAACGGTTGGAAATTCGATGCACATGGGTATCGACACAAATCGCATCTTTACCGTAAGCTAGAGCAATAACCAGGTTCGCCGTTTTGCGTCCAACGCCTTTAATGCTGAGCAAATCATCCAGATTATCGGGAACTTGGGAATTAAAACGATTGATTAATTCCCGGCAGACATGATGAATTGTTTGTGCTTTAACGCGGTAAAAACCAACAGGATAAATTGTTTTAGCGATTTTATTCAATGACAATTTTAGCATTTCCTGCGGTGTGGAACCTAGAGTAAATAGCCTTTCTGTGGCTACCGCCGTAACTTCATCTTTCGTGCGCAAGCTCAAGAGTGTGGAAATTAAGATGACAAAAGGATCGCGCTGATCCGCCGCCAAATGCGAGACAATGGGCAGCGTACCCACTTCCAACTCCTTTTGCAGAATTTTAATTATATTATTGATTTGCTGATCTTGCATGAATGAACTCGTAAGAATTACAAAAATATTAAATATGAAACGACGCCATAAAAAGCACCAGAGGCAAGGCGCGCGAAGCGTGAGGAATGAGGCCTACTTCTCCGTAGGCCGCAGTGACGAGGGATGAAGCGCAACGCCACCTAAGGTGGAAACCAGCATATGGGCTTTTTTATGGTGCCGTCAGTTGTAACCTTCTTCATAGGCCAGCATGTCGAGGTGCAAGGTAGCAATGTCTTCGACGTCGAGGTTGATATCATCGCCGCTGGTTTTGGGTACATCGACCATTTTTATATAGCGGCGACACTTATTGCAGACATCAACCCGGTGGCGCTCCTCACCTTCCACGGCGAAATATGCCAGCGAGTGCTGCTCTTCGTTACCACAGAAAGGGCATTTGATCCGGCGGAAAGACCACTTATAACCGCATTGATGACAAAAAAGGTAGCGTTTCCCGTCTTCCCCTTCCCTGATTTCACCAATTTTCGGTTCCTTACCGCAAATGGGGCAGTAACCTTCAGACCAGCCCAATCTGGCAACAACTTTACCGTATTTTTCGGTAATGAATTCCAATTCCGGTCGCAAACTTTCTTCCACAAACAAATCTATAAGATCCAGATTTTCATCAGACTCGCTGCTAGTTTTTATTTTTCCCGGCAATTTTTCTTCTTCCGTACAGTCAAATGACGAGCAAATCATTTTTTCCCAGTCAAATTTTTGATCTTTGATGATCTCGATAATATTTTTCGCATCTTCCGGCATTCTTTTTTCGGCAATGGCAACAAGAGAATTAAAATATTCTTTCGGATGAGTCAGATCATAATTGCCGCCGGCAAAATCAATTAAAGGAAGTCCCCCTTCCATTTTTTGATTAATATATTTTTCATCGACGGAAAAAATAGAATCTTTCATATTATTGCGGTATTCTTCGCGTAAAATCAAAATATCAGCCAATATATCCAAAAGATCATTATAATGAGGATTAGCTATTTTGTGATCTTCTATTGATTGTAAAGATTTGCGCAGAGTTGCGGCCATTAGTTTTATTGCTCCTTAGTTTAATTGTCGTAGATGATAATTGGTCTATATCCGCTTTTCCAGGCATCAGCAAGAATTATTTCCTTTATGGAATATTCCTTGCAATTTGCCGCAAGACTGTATCCAGAGTTAGCTGGAGGGGGTTCATGCCATGATTAAAAAACAATGCCGGAGAAAAATTATAAACGGGTAATTCCGTTTTGCTTTCAAAGGATAACGAGGCGGCTAGGAGGAGGCGCCGGAGGCGTATAACCTAAAGGTCACGCGTTAGTACATACGCTGAGGAAGCCGACGACGCAGCCAACAAAGTTAGCCAAAGAAAGGCGAAATGGTATAATATATTTTTTGATTTACGAACGATTATCAATTGAAAAATGCGCCGTCTAAGACCAAAGATGAAAAGCGGGCAGCCGTCTGCCGGCGACTGACCGCTAATTAAAGTTTATTCACTATCCAACCATCATTGATGGTAACCAAAGAGTTATTTCCGGGAAATAGGTAAAGATAACAAGTCCGATAAGCTGTATAATGAGAAAAGGCAAGACACCGCGATAAATATGTCCCCAGTGAACACCCTCAAAATTCATGCCCGCCAGATAAAACAGCGCATAGCCAAAAGGCGGCGCTAGAAAAGAAATTTGTAAATAGATTGCAATCATCGTCACAAACCAGACCATGTCAAAACCCATAAGTTTGGCAATCGGCAGGAAAATGGGAAAAGTAATAAGAACAACACCGACCCAGTCAATGAAACATCCCATGATAATGAGCAAAATCATCATTATAAAATACAGCCCCCATTTGCTTAAGCCCAGAGCAGTCAATGATTCCACCATAGCCGGTCCGCTGCCAATTCCCATGAAAACTCCTGTAAAACACGAGGCCCCGACAATGATTATTAATACCATTGTCGTTGCTTTTGCTGTTTGATAAAGGCAGGCAAGGAATCCTTCCCAGGTGAAATGCCGGTATATTATTACTAAAATAAGAGCAATGAAGGCTCCGATACCGGCCGCTTCCACCGGCGTTGCATAACCATAAAAAATTACTCCCAACACGCAAATAATGAGAGCCAAAGGCGGCACAGCGTAAATAATGAAATCGGATAGTCTGGTACCGAAGGATGTTTTATGCAACTCTTCCATGGGAATAGGCGGCCCGAGTTCAGGATTGATGCCGCACCTGATGCCAACGTATAACATGTAAGCAATAGTCAGGGATAGTCCGGGGATAACGGTAGCAGCAAAAAGCTTGTATACAGGAATTCCTGCCTGGTCACCCATGATAACGAGCATAATACTGGGAGGGATTAGAAGACCCAGTGTACCACCGGCGGCAATCATTCCCATGGTCAATTCTTTCTGATAGCCGTAACGCAAAAGCATTGGCCCGGTGAGAAGTCCCATGGTAACTACCGATGCGCCGACAATTCCCGTACAGGCGGCAAATAAAATGCATACCAATAAAACTGCCAGGCCTAATCCGCCTCTCATGGTACCTAAAAGATAGTGCATAGATTCGAATAGCTTATCAGCAACACCGGAGATGGTTAGCAAGTTGCCCATAAAAATAAACAAAGAAATGGCAACCAGCGTCATATTGTCCATTGTTCCGGCGTAAATACGCTCAATAAAAATATTAAAAAACGCGGGGCCACTGAAGAAATAAGCGAAAATCGTCCCGACTCCTCCTAAAACAAATGCCAGCGGATGCCCGAGGAAAAAGCAAACAATAAGAACCACAAACATCAAAATGCCTATGATAACGACGCTCATTTGGTCACCCCCTCGTCTGATAATGCTAATATTCGAATCATTGCGATATTTTTAATAACTTCCGACAGTCCCTGAATTAATAAGAATAGCGCAGTCAACGGAATAACGAACTTAATAGGGTATAAGGGAGGCCCCCAGGTGCTCCATGATTTTTCGCTAATAGACCAAGATGTTTGAAAATATCCCCAGCCAAAATATAACCAGACAATAATAAAAGGGAAGAAAAGGAAAAGATAGCAGACGATAGAGATAATGCATTCCGTCGTTTTCGACATGCGGCTGGTTAAAAGATCGATGCGAACGTGCGAACCGTAAAGCAAACCATAACCGGCAACGAGCATAAAATGGGCACCAAAAAGGAATTTAATAGATTCAAAACCCCAGGCGGTCGGCATTCCCATATATCTCATAAATACTTCAATAACCATCACCAGTGTAAGTATAACGATTAACCAGGAAAAAATTCTGCCTGCCCATTCATTGATATTGTCCAGAAAATTTGTCGTTGAAATCCAAAAATCGGTTTCCATAATAATAGTCCTCTTTCGTTATATTATTATTAATATATTTACCACAGACTTCATTCTCTATAGGCTTAAAAATATCTCTTATCTTCCTACTAAATGAGGTAACCGGGGAACAACTGCCGGGTTGCGTCCATGAGCAAAAGGTTCTTCCGAAGTACGAGTCACACGAAAATCTTTCAAATACTGAACGATAGAGGTAGCTACTTTATCATAATCCTCATTTCTTTGAGCTTCTACGACAATATATTCCCATGACCAGTCTTCCAGTTGCTTCATGTCTCTGGGGCTTAATCTGTATGTTTCCGTTCCTTTATCGCGGAAAAGACTAAGGGCTGCACCATTTTTTGCTTCATAATAAGAACTCATATAAATCATATTATCATTCGCTGCAAATTCCACAATTCTCTTCAGATCCGACGGTAATTTATACCAGGCATCCCTGTTGATCATAATACCAAAAACTGTTGCCGGTTGATTCCAGCCGGGACCGATATTATATTTAGTCACATCACCTAAACCCAAACTCCAGTCAATGGAAGGACACGAAAATTCAGCACCGTCAATAGTACCCATTTGCAGTGCCTGATAAATATCACCGCCGGCCATCATTAGCTGAGCTGCACCAAGTTTCTGCAGGATATAGCCTTGAGCCTTGCCGGACATTCTTAATTTTTTACCCCGGAAATCGGCTAATGTTCTTATCGGCTGACGCGAACGTATACCCGAACCCATGGGAGCTACAGATGTGATAAAGTAAAGCATATTATATTTGCCATACATATAATTATACAAATCATGGCCGCCGGAATGGAAGTACCAGTTAAATACATCATATTGACTAAGCGCTGTGGGAAATGACCCTAAAAGATCAAACGCGGAATTCTTGCCTGACCAATATGCCGGACTATCGGAACCTATTTCGGCAACACCGCGGGAAACAGCATCAAAAACCGATAGAGCAGGAACAATTGTTCCTGCGGAATTAACCGTAATTTGCAGCCTCCCGCCGCTGAGCTCATAGACGCTTTTCGCGAAGCGCTTATCGCTTTCGGAAACAGCCATTGATGGGATCCAGCAAGTAATCATTTGCCATTTGATAGGCTCGGCAAAAGCCGAACGGGCAATAAACATTATCATCATGAAGCTGACAATTATAATTGTATAGAATTTTTTCATTCTATCTCCCCTCCTTTATTGAAAAATATTAGTAATCACTAAAACCGGCTTAATCATGCCTAAGCATTATTTTTAAATCAAGAGCTAATTTATTATAAGCATAATTTATGAATGCTTACAACAGAGATTGTATGTCATACCGGCATTTATTTGACACACAATTTCTCTATCCAACGGAAAAATGAGATCACCATACAGCTTTATTATATAATGGATGACGCTGGATTTGGTGACGATTGAATCTCATACATCCGTTACCAAGACAGTGGCACTTATGGCCAAAAGACACATCCGCCGCCTGCCCGTAGTCGAGCATCATGCCGGCGACCCGCATCCCGTGGGAATAATTACCGCCACTGATATTCTCCACGCCTATCCTCCGAAAGTCAATCCGTTTGCGCTCAAAGCCTCCGATAATAAGACGTTCCATGTTACGGCTGCGGAGATCATGAGCCGCTCCCTGCAAACTGTCTCGCAGGAAACACCAATAGAAGAAGCCGCCAGATTGATGCGGAACGGCAGGATCAGTACGTTAATGGTGACCCAAAAGATGAAACAAGTCGGGTTGATTACGGAGTCGGACATTTTCCGGGTATTTGTGAGCATATTCGATTTCCCCCGGGGCGGTGCGCGCATTACCTTTGCCATTGCCAAGGAAGAAGACACCTTCGGGCTGATAGCCCCGATTGCCCTAAGATGATATATCCACGTAGTCAGTCTCCTGTCGGTACAGCAGGGCGACCGGGAATTATGCGTTGTGCGGATAACCGGTAAGGCTGTGGAACAAATGCTCGATGAACTCTGGAATTCCGGGCACTTTGTACTCAACGTGCTCCGCCTACTTTGAAAGTTTTTGTAGAAAATCACAGACAAAACACTTAAATACTTATACTTCAGTACAGTCCGTCTTAATTTCCAGTTTTTTCTTGTGCCGATCTACGGCCAGTTGAATCAGCTTATCCAGAAGATCGCTGTATTTGATCCCGCTGGCTTCCCAAAGTTTGGGATACATGCTGATGCTGGTGAAGCCGGGGAGCGTATTAATTTCGTTAAGATAAAATTCGTTGGTCTTTTTATCCAGGAAGAAATCAACTCTCGCCATCGAACTGCAGCCCAAAGCAACATAGCCGCGAACTGCGGCCTTCCTGATAGAATCGGCAAGAGACGGTTCAATTTCCGCCGGTATTTTCAGGGCAGCGCCTTGGGGATCGATGTATTTGGCTTCATAGGAATAGAACTCATGGCTGGGAATTACTTCGCCCAATATCGATGCCACGGGGTTTTCGTTGCCTAATACCGCGCATTCAATCTCGCGGCATTCAATGCCTTTTTCGATCATTATCCTGGTATCGAACTGAAAGGCAAAGTCAACAGCCGCAGACAATTCACCTTTTTCTTTTACTTTTTTTACACCAACGGAAGACCCGGTACAGACAGGTTTGACAAAGACCGGCAACCCGAGTTTATCGAGCGCCGCTTGCATGATATGTCCGGAATTATTCTGCCATTGCTGCTTATTTAAAGTTACGGACGGCACAACCGGAATTCCGGCCTCGTGTAATAGTCGTTTGGCGACATCTTTATCCATACCTATAGCAGAGCCGGTTACATCCGCGCCGACATATGGCACCATCGCCAGCTCCAATAATCCCTGCAACGTGCCGTCCTCGCCGAAGGTTCCATGCAAAACAGGGAAAACAATATCGATTACAACCTCTTCACCCCTGTTTTCAATATTATAGAGGTGCAGTTTGTTTTTCTGTTCAAAATGATTAACCAGCCACTTGCCTCGTTTTTTCATCGCCAGAATCTTGCCGAAATCCTTATCGGGAATTATCTGCGATTTGTCCTGAACGTACCAGCGCCCGTCCCGATCAATACCAATGGCCGTCACATCATATTTGTTTCTATCCAGGGCGGAAACGACTGAAGCCGCGGAACAAAGCGAAACATTATGTTCACCCGACCTGCCACCGTATAAAATTCCGATTTTAGTTTTTGCTGTTTGCCGTTGCATCGCGGCTCCCTTAAAATATTACTGCATAATATTGGTTAGATATACGCTAACAGAAACCATGATGTCAAATCAATTTACTTTTCCTTTCCCTCCCTGTTATAAAACTTTACCAATCTTGACTTCGTAAGCTCAAATACATATATTACTAGTGAACAAAACGAATATTTACGGTGGATTTATGGTGCGCTATTTTAATGCAGCTCAGTTGCCGGTAGCAAGTAAGGCATTCAGCGATGCGGAGAAGCTGGTTTTTGGCCATTTTAGAATAGGAGAAAACCAGTTCAAAAAAAATAAGTATGATGTAAAAACACTTGCATATTTGGAACAACATGAAATAAAAGACAGCGCATTTGCCCACCTGTGTAAGTACAGTTATGAAAAACCGGGCGGGTTAGCTGAAAATGATAAGGGTGTTTTCGATTTTTACAGAATCTGCCTGCAGGACAACATAATTCTGGATGCGGTGGAGAGGGCGAATTCTTTCATTAAATTCAGCCCCTTGATGCTCTACATTGCCGTGCATGAATTAATTCACGTTTTGCGCTTCGGCAATGGAGACATAGACTTTAACGCTTCGGCGGACGAAAAAGCTGAAGAAGAAAATATTGTCCATAATTTAACAAAATCGGCGCTGCAGCCAGCCAGTTATCATGATTTGGAACTGGTGCTGGACTGCTTCAGCGGCGGGTATGAAATATCCGCGATTTAATTGATACCGTTTCGGTTTCAATGGTATTGGGGAGGTTTTTAGTTATGCCAATTTACGAATACAAATGCCGGAAATGCGGCAAGCAATTTGAAGAGTTTCAGGGAATTACCGATCCGGAATTAAAAAGCTGCAAGTTCTGTAAAGGTAAAGTGCAGAAGCTTCTTTCCTTATCGTCTTTCAGCCTGAAAGGCTCAGGATGGTACGCAACAGACTACGGCGGAAAAAAAGTACCGTCAACAACAGTAGAAAAAAAGGAATCCGAAAGCGCGTCCACAACTGTTGAAACTAAACCTGCGGAAACAACCAAAAAAGCTGAAAAGGCTAAAAGCAGTAAAGAAGATTAATTGCTACAATTATTCTAACAGAAAAAGGCGACGCTCATCAGCGCCGCCTTTTTTATTTGATAGTAAGGCACTGGCTAGACGGATATCGCAAGTTGAGCATATTGTCCAAGGTCAAATACAGATATGACCCCTCAGGCTCCAGAAGAAATTTTTGGAACCAGGAAGGACATTATTATAAGTTTTTGCCAAATTATCCATAAATTATCCCAATTTGCCTTTATTGGGGTTACTCCATATTACCACAAAAAGCTAAGCAACAGTATTCTATTCCCCATTGATTTTAAAGGAATATATACATTTGCATTTTATTTTTCAAAAGCTTATACTTGCACGAAATATCGGAAAATACTAAGTTGGTATATTAATTGTTAGGTTAAACTATGACAACTGAAAATATTCTGCAAGAGCTTGAGCGATACCGCAATGAACTTAGCGCTATAATGGCTCGGTTTACACCACCAACAAGTTCTGACATGATCCACCATCACCATATTAACCCACAAGACGATCCCCGCTTTCGCACGTTTGTTATAGAAATAATTGATCTGCTTAATGATACTATTGGAACAAATAAATATTCTAGTCTTATAAATCAAATATTCAATGAAGGAATTTCTAATTATTACCAGTCGCCGTCTATAACAAGCGTTCAAAACATTATTTCCGTTTTGGACTCCGTTGTTACTTGGCTGAAGAGAAATCCCGATGTTTGTACCCCCAAAAAAGAAATCATAGTGCCAGAAAAAAAGGCAATAGACTATCCAGAAAAAATTACTCTCAAATGGCTTCGAGATCATGTTCCTGCATATTATTTTTGGTCCTTAGTTTTGATACTTTTTTTCATGTTTTGCCTTGGCTTAAAATTTGCTGATACAAAATTATACAAATCGCTGATCGAAACATACACTGCAAATGACAATACTATTAAAAAGACAACGATGCCGAATAAGTAAAGGAAAATCAAAACCTAACCCCTATAAGGCCTCATCTTGTCAAGAGCAAAAATATCCCCTTGACGGAAAAAGGTGATTGCAAGAACATTTTTCGCCTTTCAATCCAGCCGATCGCTTACGCTCCGGCTGATTTCTTCGTTATAGGATAAATGAATAAAGAGGTGATTGCTTATGTCTTGGATAATACTTGTTTTGGTATTCATCTTTATTGGTTATGTTATCTACAGCCGTAAAAAAGGCGCTCCTCAATTCTCCCCTGAAAAGATAAAAGATCTAACTGCAGAACAAATGAAAGAAATAGATAAAGAGATAGCACGATTGTCTCAAGAAGGTGGTAGATTATCTATCCCTATATTTTTAAAAAATCTTGAAGAATCAAAAGCGGAGCATGGTGGAGATCAAAGATACATTGCGGTAATAGATAACATGAAAAAAGAAATTATAAATAAATACGGCGCATATATTCATCCCGAGGATGCATTTTTTGAAAATGGTGAAATGATAATATGGAGTGAATATCCTGGTTGTTTTGAGCGGCATCTTCAGCGAAGATATAAAAACGTCTTATTTCCACCAGAGAGGCGACCTATATCAAAAAAAGATATAGAAGAAGCTAGGGAAAAAGATAAACTTGATCAAGATAGATTTATTAAAGCTGCAAAAAACCTAGGCGCTGAATTAGAAATTTCCGAAGACAAAATCCCTTTATCCACTCTAAAGGATTCAACCGCCCTGCAAAAAGTCCAAGCAGTGTTGGAGCAAGGCGCATCGATAGGTGGAAACATTCAAGATGTAATACTTTTATTGGAAGACACCGAGAAAAAAATGATTGAATATATGAATAAAATAATGCCTGACGGGAAAGAACTGCTTGACCAAGCTATGTCATTATCTAGAGTAGAGAGAAATCAATATATGGCACAAAGTAAAAGAAAAGATACACCAATCCTTCCGGTAGAAGAAGTGCCTACCTTACTTTCCGAAGATTTAGATACAATTTCCGGATTTGGATTACTTAGTAGGTCTATGGCACCAAATTTCAGACCAAATGAAGCAGACATAAATAGGCATCTTGATGAAGCTATTGGTCAAGGTTTCAGCAAAGATAGGGCACGAGATATTATGAATGCTTGGAATCACAATCAATAAAATTCTATAACAAGGTCAATACACCCGATCGTTACGCTCCGGGTGATTTTTTCGTTAATATGGAGCAATTTCATGACTATTTTCAAAACAAAATATACACCAGATCAAATTGCCGAACATTTGTATTTTCTGTGTATTATGGATAAGGAGGCAAATTCTTCTATTCAATCTTACAAAGAAAATTATGAAATTGAACAAATTGATCCAAACGTAGAAACTGAATTGCGATTTCATATTTACGCATTAAAACTATTTACTTGTATTTATGCTTTTACCTTATGGTCAGGCGACGCACAGAAGAAAGATGAAATTCTTGTTTCTTTTAGCAAGATAATTAGAGCAAGCATGATGATTCGACCGAATAATGACAGTATATGGGAATCGGTCAACAACGAAATCGCTACATATCAAAATACAATTACGGGAAAAACATCGGATTGGGATGAACTTATTTTTGCCATAGGTAAATGTTTTGCAATATCAATGGGTAAATCTGATTTTAATTTCTCTCAAAACAAAATATCATCTTCATCTACACGCGACACAATAGTATTAATGACGATAGGGTCGAATGTCTTTATGAAATTTTTTCTTTCCATTAAGAAGTGGCTTGATAAAATAAAGTGATATTAAAATATTTAATAAAATTATTAACCAGTCAATACACCCGATCGCTATGCTCCGGGCGATTTTATCGTTAGCTAAGAATGACTTGACAGATATGCATAGATGATACATACTCAGGCATACTAATTGTATGAGATGAAGCTATGAGAACAACTTTGAATATCGAAGATAACCTGCTGGCCAAAGCATCCAAAATGACTGGAATCAAGGAAAAGACCGCCCTCGTTAAGCTTGGACTTGAGGCTCTTATTGCCAGAGAAAGTGGCAAGAGGCTTGCAAGGCTCGGTGGGACTCAAAAGCAGTTGAAAGCGATACCGAGAAGAAAAGGAGCGGTATAGGAAATGGTTCTTGTGGATACATCGGTTTGGGTTTCACATTTGAGGGATGGAAATGCTGATCTTGCAAACCTGCTCAATGATGGACGGGTACTATGCCACCCATTGATTGCAGGCGAACTTGCCTGCGGGAATCTCAAAGACAGAGCAATCATCCTTTCGTTTTTGCAATTGCTGCCGATGTGCATCGAAGCCGAACATGACGAAGTATTGTCATTTATAGAAAATAACCGTTTAATGGGAAAAGGGTTGGGCTATGTTGATGTCCACCTTATTACATCCGCTGTATTGACAGGTGTTCCTATCTGGACACAAGATAAGAAACTGGCGCAAGCTGCAGATAACCTGTGCATAAAATACATAAAAAAAAGATAACCTCAAAATCAATATAGCCAATCGCTACGCTCCGGCTGATTTTTTCGTTATGCCTGAAAACCAGCAATATAAAACGGAAAATTTTCAATTTTTATGGTATTATTATCAAAAGTTGTTGTCAGGAGGTAAGAATATGGAAACAAAACTGAAAATGATTTATTGGAAGGGCGAAAAATTTTGGATAGGCAAATTGTTTGAACATCCAGAAATAATGACCCAGGGTGAAACTCTTGAAGAGCTTGAAGAGAATATGAAAGATGCCTACATGCTCATGACTATGGAAGATGTTCCTGAAAATCATAATGTTAGAGAACTTGCTTTCAATCTATGAAGAGAAAAGAACTTATTAAGAAAATCACTTCCTTCGGCTGCGAGTTTGTAAGGCACGGCGGCCGTCACGATCTTTATATTAATCCTAAAACAGGTAAAAAGCAGCCCGTTCCAAGACATGATGAAATAGATGAACACCTTTGAAAAGCATATAATTAAAGAATTGGCATAACCAGACAATACAGCGGATCGGCAGGCTACGCCCGCCTCCCGCTGATTTTTTCGTTATTCGCTTTGCTTTTGGAATTGGAGTCTCACTACCACCGCTTACGCGGGATAATTCGACTAACCAATTTTAATTTGTGACCTCGCGTAACCTTTAGGTTATTAGGTTATTCGCTACGCTTTTGAAATTGGAGTCTCATTACCGCCGCTTATGCGGGATAATTCGACTAACCAATTTTAATTCGCTACGCTTTTGAAATTGGAGTCTCATTAATAAAAATGTTGACATGCAAACGGAACTTTCTTATATTTTGTATGAAAGAAACAATGTTTTATCAAATATCAAAATTAATAGTATAATAGTTAGTAACAATTTTCAGAGGCGTGGATAGACTGAGGGCAATGCCCCGGGGCGGCGAAAGAACTATAATAACGGTAACAACTAAGGAGGCGAACGATGGCAGTAATAAAAGAGAAACGCAAATTCAATTTTGTCTTATTGGCGGTGTTGGTTGTTGTCATTATTGTTTTCTTATTGTCTTACTTCAAAGTCTTCTAAATTGCGCTAAGCCAAAGAGCCAGAAAAAAGACAAAAACTATTCTTTCGTGAATGTCTAAAGGGTCGGGTAAATTTTTTGCTCTCGCATAACATTTTCCCTCCGGATATAGGCGACCGAAGTTGTGATTGTGTGCCATACTGCATAGCTAGTCGCCGGAGTATTCATACCGGTGATTGATTAAAATACGGCTGTAATTCGCGGCAAAGTTCTTCCGGGACAACCGGGCAGATAATTTCATTATGTAGCTTTTCAAAATAATTGATATCACTCGTTCCCAGAGGATTAACCACAAAGCGCGGCACAATTTTTCCCTGCACCCAGAAGTTACGGTCGCTGAGCAGCGGGGCGTAGAGAACCATATTGAAACTTATGAAGTTGCTCACATACAAGTAGCGGAATACCCTGGCTAAGCCGTCGAGAAGTTCGGCAAAATTGGCCTCGGTTAATTCGAAAAACGAAGTCTTTTCCCGAAAAATAAAATCAATTTCCCCCGCCATGCCTTTCGGCGCAAAGCTCGCGAGCCAGCTGATTATACCGGTAGAAGCAATAAACCTCTCTTTTGTCTCTTTTTCCCATTGGATTAAACTCTGCCATAAATTATTACCAGTTGCCACGGAATAATTTTGGGCGCTGGTCAAAAGACGCTGCATAAAGCTGCTGGGTTTGCGTCCGGCAATAGTCTGTAAATGAGGATGGATCATTCCCCCGCCGGCCGGCGGCATATAATTCCAATTAATTGAGCAATATTTATAACGCAAATTCATCTCGGCCAGGCGATGAAAATAATCGCCGCAGACTCGAAATCCATCATGCATAAAAGCAGGGGTTAATTCATTCAGGTAAACCAAATGACGCGCGGAAAAAATTGCCACGCCGTTATTTTGATCGTAAGGAAAAGCGTTGGGAAAATGATAAGCTTCACCACATTGAAATTTTCCCGTAGGATTTATATCCGGTGTATATTTGGGTGTTAACTTTTCGAACAAGCCCGGGCAAAAAGAGCACAATGATTCCGGTGATTTTTCCAGATATGCATCTACATCGGGCTTTTGGGCAAGCCGCAGACGATAAGGTAAAACATGGCAGGCGACGCCGGTAATTTCGTCATAGCGTAATTCAAAATCAACCTGCTTTTCCTGAAAACCGTTAAAAGGATCGAGATAGCGGCCGGTTGCTGTTTCTTTTTTAAACCCGAATTCTTTCATGAATTATTATCTCCCTTGGTTGCCGAATCATTTTTACCCTGTTTTGATTTTTGTCCACTTTTCAGATTTTCGATCAAAAATCGATCAACAATATGTTGCGCTAAATTATCGCCAAGCTGCTTTTTTAAAACATTCAGTGGAATTTCCATGCGCGCAGCACCCTTGTGCCCGCCACCGCTACCGAATGAACCAAAGGCATTTTGGGCAAGAGCGCCGCAATCCTGCCTGTAACCATCGCCGCGAAAAGTGATAATGAGTTTGTCTTCGACAATGCCGGCGATAACAACGTAATAAGTGCCGATCAATCGCAGAAAAAAATCAGCCACTTGTACGCAAACATCGGGGCTTTCCACTTTTCCCAAGTAGCAAATCCTGCGACCGCGAAAATTATTCACATGATGGAAAGCATGGTCGAAATACTTTAAAAATCTGTCCGGCGTTTGATTGAGTTCAATGCGCCGGATGAGCGGCATGTTGGCATATTTTGTATGATAGGTATAGGCGTTGATATCTTCGGCAATAGTGTCGCGGTCAAAATTATCCGTGTCTGTTTTAATTCCATAGAGAAGGGCAGTATGCAGGCTACGTGGTATCTTTATATTGGCGCAAAGCAAATACTCTGTCATTATACTGGATAAAGCGCCGTAATTAGGACGGATATCTTCCAGCATTGCTTTCCATTTACCTTCACGCGGATGATGATCGAAAACAATATGCGGCTGCAAAAAACTTAAGGGGCCGCCAAGAAAAGATGGCTGCGCATCTATAAGCGCGATTAACTGATAGGCAGATAAATCAACTTGATTAATTGACTGGATATTAAGGCGCATCGAAAAAATAAACTCGTAATTTTGTTGCCTGTTCAATGGTTCAGTTGAGGCAAAACTGCATTTGGCAAGCCCGCGGGTGCGCTGTAAAAGCTCACGCAAAGCCATCGCCGAAGCAATGGCATCGGGATCAGGGCTGCCATACATCAGTAAAAGCAAGGAATCATTGGGCTGCACCAAATCCATCAGCTTTGCCCAGTTTAGCTCGGTTTCTTTCTTGATGAAAAAAGATTTAAATTTCATGATTTAAGCGCTTAAATGTTTAAGAGATTATTGTCTCAGTAAACAATAATTTTGCCCGGATGTTCAGCTACAACTTCACCGGCAATAGCGGCATCGCTGATTCCGGCCCGATGCATTTTTTCCACAAGCTCCGGCGCCTGCGATTTCGGCAAGCTGAAAAATAGCCCGCCGGCAGTTTGCGGATCGAAAAGAACTTCTAATATCCAGGGGGGACAAGTATCCAGCGTTTCGATTTGGGAAAGGCGGAAATTTTTATTTCGGTAAAGGCCGCCCGGCACAAATCCCGTTTCCACTAATTCCTGCAGGCCGCTGAAAATCGGGACGGCCGCTGAGTTAATGCGTAAACCGACATCGCTGCCATCGATCATTTCACAGGCGTGCCCTAAGAAACCAAAACCGGTTATATCGGTGCAGGCATGAATGTCGCCTGCTGCAACAATTAGTTCGGCAGCCGTTTTATTGAGCATAGTCATGGAATTAATCGCTTCTTCTATTTGCTGCGACTCAGCCTCGCCTCCTTTAATGGCAGTGCTGATTATTCCGGTACCCAGAGGCTTGGTTAAAATGAGGCTATCTCCCGCTTGTGCGCCGTGATTAAAGAGGACTTTATCGGGATGAATCACACCGGTTACGGAAAGGCCGTACTTGATTTCATTATCTTCCACGCTGTGCCCGCCGACTAACAAAACCCCGGCTTCGCGCATTTTATCCAGCCCACCGCGCAGGACTTCCCGTAAAACTTCGATGTTCATTTTCTGGACAGGGAAACAAACGATGTTCATTGCCGTCAGAGGCTTGCCGCCCATAGCATAAACATCATTAAGCGCATTGACTGCGGCAATCTGGCCGAATATGTAAGGATCATCAACAGTGGGAGTAAAAAAATCAACGGTTTGCACCAGCGCAAGCTCGGGGCTGATTTTATACACTCCCGCGTCTTCCGCATGTTCAATCCCAGTCAGCAAATTAGGATCATGAATCAGCGGCAAATCGCGCAGAGCTTCTTTCAGGTCACCCGGACCTATCTTACAGGCTCAACCGGCGCTGTGAACTGTTTCCGTCAAGCGGATGATCTCTTTTTCTTTCATTTTCTTTCAAGGCCTGTCAAAAAAATTTGCATTATCTTGAATCAACGCATATGTTTATTTTTAACATATAAGCCTATATTTTCCAACTGGAATTAGTGGCGTTGCCGTAACTTCATGAGTCGCCGCTTTGTGATTGATTTATTTCCGATACTGAGTTAAAAAAAGAGACTAATTAATAAGAGGATGAGCAAAATGTCCATTCGCTACTACAGCACCAATCGCGACTTAAAAAATATCACCGGGATTAAGCCTTTTGCGGGCAAAGTTTCTTTTAAAGAAGCTTTGCTTACCGGACAAGCGCCTGATGAAGGGTTGTTCATGCCTGATTCCATTCCCCGGTTATCATTAAACGATATTCAGGAATTAAAAGGCAAGCCCTATTGGGAAACTGCGCTGCTTGTGGCCATGGCATTTCTTGCTGATGAATTTTCCGTGGAAGTGCTCACTCATGTGGTGCAGGATGCCTATAACTATCCGGTGCCTCTGGAAGAAGTCAGTCGTCGAACATTTGTAATGCGCCTGGATCAGGGACCGACGGCATCATTTAAGGATTTTGCCGCGCGGATGATGGCTCGTTTAATGAGTTACTGTCGCCCTCAGGGCGAAAGACTCAATATTCTTGTGGCTACTTCCGGCGATACCGGCAGCGCTGTGGGCAAAGCCTTTAAGGATGTAATAGGGATTGATGTTACCATTCTTTACCCGACCGATGAAGTCAGCCTTCGGCAAAAAAAGCAACTCGATACCATCGGCGGCAACGTGCAGTCACTTTCCGTTTCCGGAAAATTCGACGATTGCCAGAATTTAGTCAAGCAGGCCTTTTCTGATCCGGCACTCGCCAGGTTTAATTTAACGTCCGCTAATTCCATCAACTTTGGCCGTATTTTGCCGCAAATTATTTATTACATATATGCTTATGCTCAACTGGCCGCAGCTGGAGAAGAAATTATTTTTTCCGTACCGTCGGGCAATTTCGGCGATGCGCTCGGCTGTGAATACGCGCGGCGCATGGGAATGCCTCTAGCCAAACTCGTCATGCCGACAAATGAAAATGATGAATTTCCTAACTACCTGAAAAATGGAAGCTACAAGAAAGTATCTCCGTCCCGGGCATGTATCTCTAATGCCATGAATGTCGGACATCCCAGTAATCTGGCGCGGTTTTTTGAGCTTTACGGCGGCACTGTTGACCGGGCAGGAGTTGTTCATAGTAATCCTGATTTAGAGGAAATGCGGCAACACATTTTTTCGGTGAGCATTTCTGATGAGGAAACTAGAAAAACAATAAAGAAAGTTTATCAGTTATATAATGTTGTTTTGGAACAACACGGAGCAGTAGGCTGGGCCGGACTGGAAGCATTTTTTCAGGCAACCAAAACAAAAGGTTTAGCAGTATCGCTGGAAACTGCACATCCGGCCAAATTCCCGGAGGAAATTCAAAAACTTTTAGGTTTAACTCCCGAACTGCCCGCCAGCATGAAAGGCATTGATGAACGCAAGGGAAATGCTTTATCCATGACTAACAACTATGTTGATTTTAAAAACTATTTGCAAAATCATTTAAAAGTTAAAGAATAATTATGATTATTCGATCTTTTTTCATTACGTTATATCTTCTGATTATGACACCGCTTATAAGTTTTATTTGTTTTTGCACCGCATTACTGGGAGACCGCAACCAGGTTGCGAGTTTGCAGAAACAAGCCACGCAGATACGAGAAGCACTGGTCAATACCTAAACATCATTAATTATGATCCGATTATGAAAGTGATATTACGGAAACTGTTAAACGCTTTGCCGGATATCTTCAATCCTATATTTTTTTAAACTTTATATGTTCAATAATTTTCCCAAAAACATTTGATAGAAAAACCTTAAATGGTAGTATAGAGTATATCATATATAAAAGGAATACAGATCGTTCTTTAAGCGTTAATGATTTTATTGCACTTGCCTTAGAAGTGTAATTTAATGCAATATTCGGCTTTCCCACTTTGTATGCTTTGACAGCAATAAATAAATGCTGAGTTCTTGTAACTTCGTCTGCATATTCTGATCCATACCTGTGAATTATATCTTTGTATTTATCTATATACAAGCGATCCATATCAATAATTCTTTGGATATTATATTCATTTTGGCGGTCATCTTTATCCACCGCAATTAATACTTCATCAATCATCTCCATTGAGTATAATTCAAAAAAGCGGATAAGCATTTCCCAATCCTGAAGTCTTGTAAAATTCTCATCATAGCCATTAATCCTTCGCATTGCTTCCGTTTTATAAAGGGGGGCTGAACTTGATCCAGTTGCCCATTCGATCAAAAAGATATCTTTTTGCATGTTTCCACTTTTTATTGGATAGTTGACTTTGCAGCGAACATCGTTTCTTAAATATTCATATCCGCACGTAACTCCACCAATTTGAATATCACTATGATCAAGAATAGTTACTTGCTTCGCTAATTTTTCTTGATAAAGAATATCATCATCATCAACAAAGGTGATATATTTTCCATTTGCATTAGCTAAGCCGGTATTTCTTGCAGCAGATCCATTTCTATTTTTGTCATGTTGTATGTACTTAATATTTTCATTATTATACAGGCGCATAATTTCTTTAGTTGTTTTCCGGTATTCTGTTTCAGGGGAATTATCATCAACAACAATTATTTCAACATTTGAATATGTTTGGCTTAAACAACTATCAATAGCTCGTTTGAGTTGATTAGGTCTTTTATAAGTAGGAATCACAACTGTAACTAAATTGTTCATTATGTATTCTCCGATTAGTATTATTAAACTTATTATAATTATAGCAATAATAATAAAATTAATCTGAAATAAAAAATATGCCATCATTTGACGACGGATTTATTATCCCCCTCCTGGATTGGGAGAAAACCCTCGCCTTCAAGCGGAGACTTTAGTATGATTGCGGTAACAAATAACCATACAAGAAAGTGCTGGTACAAATTGAAAAAAAGAATCATACTTCAACTTAAAAAAATTGATCGTTCCCTGAGAAGATGGAACAGGACATTAAATTGGAACAAACAAGTAAATCGTATATATAAAAGCACGTCTGCAGTCCTGGACCTTAACCATCCATCAATAACTGAAGCGAAAAAATATTGGCGAAAATACAATCTAAGACTAAATCCTAAAAGGAATGCCTTCTGTGCGGCATTGAACAACATACACAGCAGCAGATACATTCCCGAAGATATTTTTTTAAACTATATAATGCCTTCATTAAACAATTTTATTCTGGCCCAGGCATATAATGATAAAAATATGTACGATGTTTTTATGCAAGGCATAACAATGCCGAAGACCGTGCTGAGATGCATGCACGGGAACCTTCATGATGCTAATTATAATTTGTTAAATATTGGAAACTACTCAAAGAGTTTAACAGATAAAGAAGTAGATTATTTTATCAAACCGACTATTGATTCGGGTTCAGGGAAAAATATCAAGAAATGTAAAATAAGGGGTGGCAAAATATTTGTAGATGACGTCTTACAGGATATTAATAAATTGAAATCTTCATACAAAGGAGAATTCATAATACAGGAAAGCATAGATCAATCCTTAATTCTTTCTGATATGTATCCGTATTCTGTTAACTGCATACGGTCTATGAGTTTAAGGTATGAAGACAAAATTATAGTCCTTTCCAATTTAATGAAATTTGGCAATAATAGAAACTATGTTGATAATACAGGGGCTGAAGGCGTGGTGTGCGGAGTTGATAAAAATGGTAATATCACTGAATTTGGATATGATCACAAATTCAATAAGGTATTTGAACATCCCTTTACCCGCAAACCATTTAAGAACATAGCCCTTCCGAATTTTGGCAAGCTAGAAAAGATCATCGTTCAAGGCCACGAACGCCTTCCACACTTTGATTTAGTGGCTTGGGATTTTGGAGTGGATAAGGTTAATAAATATGTCCTGATCGAGTATAACCTTTTATTTCCAGGGCTTGACTATCACCAGGTATTTAACGGCCCGATATTTGAGAATTATCTGGATAGAATCCTGAATAACGTACATGAAACCGAGTACATATAAGAGTAAGATGTCAGGTGTCAAGTTTATAAGTAATAGTTAGTGACTATACCTCTTCAGATAGTAAATCCGGCGGATGGCAATCATGAAATTTTTAATGGGGCTTTCTTTATTGACAACTTCCTGAAAGCCGCAAATCGACAACATCAATGGATATGCTGGATTTCAATCCGAAATAAATGATTTTTTTCTTAGCGATCATGATAAATAATTTATTAGGTGTCATTTGCAGGTTGTTGTTTCTGATGGTGTGATTATACCCATCGATTTTTATGGTGGTAATTTATGTCAAAGCAAATAAGACATAAAAAGATTAGACTCGAAGCATCATCAGTATGTCAGCTGAGGTGTTATTCTTGTCCGAATGCCAGTAAAGCGATCTTACCAATTGTAGGAAGTGGTTTCCTTCGGTTGAGCGATTTTCAAAAGCTTCTTGATGAAAATCCATGGATTACAGAAATCGAACTTTCTAACTTTGGCGAGATATTTCTAAATCCTGATCTATTGGAAATTATGAAGTACGCATATGAGCGGAGAGTTGTTTTAACTGCTAATAATGGTGTAAATCTTAATAATGTCGATAAAGAAGTGTTGGAGGGATTAGTTAAATACAAGTTTCGAACTATGACTGTTTCTATAGATGGTGTAACTAATGAAACTTATAAACGGTATCGAATCAACGGAAACTATGATGTAGTAATTGAAAACATAAAGAAGATAAATTTTTTCAAGCAGCAGTATCAGTCAAAATATCCCTTGTTGTCATGGCAGTTCGTAATCTTTGGACACAACGAGCATGAATTGCCAACAGCAAGAAATTTGGCTGACGAACTTAATATGTATTTCTACTCGAAACTATCATGGGATGCTGAATTTTCACCTGTCCGGAAGCGAGAAGCCATCAGAAAAGAACATGGTGCTATTTCATGGAAAGAATACAAAGAAAAATATGGGGTAGACTCCTATATGCAGGGAACCTGCCATGAATTGTGGGAACAACCACAAATAAACTGGGACGGAAAAGTGCTGGGGTGTTCTGAAAACTTTTGGGGAGATTTTGGTGGGAATGTCTTTACCGATGGTCTTTTTGAATGTCTCAATAATGAAAAGATTAATTACGCCAGAGATATGCTTATGGGTAGACAAGGAACGAGAGATGATATTCCTTGTGCTACTTGTAATAATTATTTGGCCACGAAAAGAGAGGGGAATTGGCTCAAGAGAGGCGGAAAAAGACGGTTAATTTCTTCAATTCCCTCTGTGCTTAAGCACAGAATTAAGAGGTTATTTCCTCCTGCGCTTAAGCACATTATTGACAGGATATTATACAATAAAAAATAGTACTTAACTAGGCGCTTCACCGGATGGCAATTCCGCATTGCCGTGGGAGATTTAATCCCTTCGAGCGCCTATGATTGCTTTTTTTATTAAAGAGCTCACTAAAGTTAGTAGACAAGTGAGCAACGTGCAAAAAAAAGAATTTGCCGATGCATAAATATTATTGGTTATAAAATGAAACGAATACTGTGGAAACTTTTGAGAATATTGCCGGATAAATTATTGATACGTTTGCGATATTTAAAAGTTTATGGATGCTTGCCCAATTTAGATACCCCCCAGACCTTTGATGAAAAAATTCAATGGTATAAGCTCTATTATCGCGACCCGTTAATGACAGATTTAACCGACAAATTTGCCGTTAGAAAATACATCGAGGGCAATGGGCTTGCCGCAATATTAAATAAATTGTATGGCGTTTATGACAGAGTAGATGAAATCGACTTTTCCAGGCTGCCAAAAAGTTTTGTATTAAAGGCCACTCACAGCTGCGGCATGAATATAATATGCAAAGACAAGAATAATCTCAATTGGGATAAATGCTGCCGCACAATGAATAAATGGCTAAAGACAAACTATTTTTATGCCGGTCGAGAATGGGCGTACAAAAATATTAAACCGCGCCTGATCTGTGAAAAGTACCTGGAGAATGAGGAATTTAATGAACTCATAGATTATAAAATTTACTGCTACAATAATAAGCCAGAAGTATTATTTGTCTGTACCGGCCGATTTAGCGCCGGAGGATTAAAGTATAATGCATATGATATGAATTGGAACAGGATATATGCATACAAAGGTAAGCCCTGCAGCGACCTTATAATAGAAAAGCCGAATACTTTTGACGCTATGATTGCTGTTGCCAAAAAATTATGCAAGGGGTTCCCCTTTGTGCGGGTTGATTTATACTTGGTAAAAGATCAAATAATATTCGGCGAATTAACATTTTATCCGGATGGCGGATTAATACCTTTCACTCCAGATAATTATAATTTATTTTTTGGAAATTATTTTATATTGCCGGACAAAATTTTGAATTGATGATAATACATATCATAAAATTAATCCCGCGACTTGAAATCCCCCGGTTCCGACCGGGAAAGAAAGCGCTGTAATCTGCGGGAGGTCGCGTTGTTTTAGTAGCCTCCGGCTCCTGCCGGAGGGGGCTCCACTAGCATAGAGTAGTTTTTATGAAATATACTAATCTGACCGTGGCGAACAGCGAACAACCCTTTTCTTTAGATGGTTTTTGTTTTCCGGATATTATAAGCCCATCTTTACATAAAGGGAAAATGGCGCAAACTCACTATTATTTCCCGGCATCCAAACAATCAGCCATTTCTCTGCAAGTAGACCTGAAAGGCGCAGAAGGTAACTGCAAACCAGATTTCGCAGAAGCCAAAAACAAATGGTCGATAGATTATAATAAATTCCCTTATGGACAATCAGAGTCTCAGTGGTGGGAATATTGTGTGGCGCCGCACAGCTATCTTCCTCTGAATGATGGGAAAATTCAAGTGGGGCTTAATTTATTTAACCGCTTCCTGCACATAGATTTCAATTTGCGATCCGCTCAATTAGTTGATCCCGGAGTTGGCAATGCAATGCTGTCCACCACTAACTGGTTTGATCAAAAGACTGGCGAATTGTGGTTTGCCTCCTGGCCTTTAGAAGAAACAGTTAGGCGAATTAATAATCCGCGGGAAAATGTCCATGTAACTATATGGAAGCTTTCGGTTCAGAACAATCATGTCGAGAAGGTTTGGCAGGGGGATTTGGGAGATTCTCTGCACCAGTTGTCGCTGAGCCCTGATCGTTGTTTCTTGATTCTGACTGAACTTGGCCTGCGACTGGAGGAAACTATTCCTGCCAAATCGCCGGATCAAACCCCTTCAGCCTGGAGACAGGTGCTGGAAAGTGGATTGGTTCCCTCAGAAATACTCGTTCTGAATTTGAAGACAGGCGGTGAGTGGCGACTGCCGATGCCGACAGCGGGCCATGTGGAATTCGATCCCGAAGATCAGGAAATTTGTTATCTCTCGGGGCACAATATCGGTCTGATTGGAGCCAAGGTAGGCATATTCGGTTCCGGCACTATAAAAAAAATTCGGCTGAAAAAAACCGGTCCGGAATTGGCGGGAGAATTTTCGCATCCCCATTTTCATCGAATTACCACCCATATCGTCTTTCGCCATCGGAGAAAAATTTTAATCGGTGTCAGCGGCTATCCCAATACCGTATTCCTGATTGACGCTGCCACAATGAAACTTTATAAGACCATTGAAATGGATCCCGGCGAAAATGTCGAGACCTCACAGATCCCCCATATCTGCAATCATGACAGCTACGGCATTGCCGCGTCGAAAGATGGAAACGCTTTATTTATTGCCGGTACCGGCTATTTTAAAATAGCCGACATTGACACGGGTCATTTTATCAGCGAGCAAAAAATTGAGGGTTACGATACGGATTGCTGTTTTACTGGACATCTCGGCAGCTTTGCTCATTTTTCAAGGACATAAATAATGAGTCAACGAGTAATTCTCAAGGAAGATTCCTTCAGCCTTCAATTCCTGACCATAAATAATTACACTGGGGAAATTGGGGATCCTTTTGTTGCCGACATTCTCCGGGAAGACTATGTTTTGCAGGAAAAAATTATTGTTCCGCCGCATCTTGCAGCGAAGGCCACTTCTTTTTCGGCTGGATCAGTTGCTTCTTTACAATCAAATACACCGATAATATTCATAGGCCACCCTGACCTTCCTGCTCAATATTCATCTGTAATCGCGCAACTAGAAAAGGGAAAATCAAAAGCCGAAAAAAACAATAAGGCAATAAAAATAACATCAGACGGAGTAAATATTTTATACAGCGCCCCGATATTCAGTAAGCAGGGGGGAAACAGCCGTTCGTTTATTGCTGCATTCAATAAAATCAGCGAAACCCTGCAGGGCTTTCCAATGCAGGAATCGGCGATTGCCCGCACCTGGCTCTTCATGAATAATATATTGAAGGATTATAAAAAATTAAATACGGCAAGAGAACAATTTTTTGCAAAATGGTATTCTGCCGCAAATCATTTCATACCCGCAAGCACCGGAATTCAAGGGCACATGATCGGCAATGAAGCGTTGGCTGTTGAATTTTGTGCTTTTTCCGGAAACAATATTACAATTAAACAACTATCATCCCCTTTGCAGAACGAGCCAACGGCTTATAGCAAACTATTCAGCCGTGCCGTGGCTGTTCAGTTTTCCAATAACATATTATTATTCATTAGCGGCACCGCCGCAATCGACAAAGCGGGATCAAGCATACATATCGGAAATTTCCAACGGCAAATGGAATTCACTCTAAATGTGGTAAAGGCAATTCTCGATACTGTTAACGCGAATTATGCGAACATTGCCCAGTCTGTAATATATCTAAAAAGACATGGCGATTTCAGCACATGTATGCGTATTCTTGATGAACATAAATTTCCTGTCGACCGGACAATATTTCAACTCGATGTCGATGTTTGCCGGGAAGATTTGTTGTTCGAAATTGAATTAACAGCTGTGATTGCTAAGTAATATGATCTAAGTAAAAATGCACCAGACAATTGGAAAGGAGTCTATTATTATGAAACAATTTCTGGTAACACCCTCGGCAGGAAAAAGGCTTATCGGTAAGGCACTGGCCAAGCATCCCGAAATTTTAAAAGTTCTGCAATCCGGAACAATTGTGATTATTGCCGGTACGACTAATGGCTATGTCGCTGAAGAAATATTGGCGGCAATCGGGCAGGTGGACAACTTTTCCCGCAAAAGTTTTTTTCGCGGAGTTACACTGCCTCCATCCTATTTAGCAACTACTGCCGGGCAGGCTCCACAGGCAAGCGCATTACCATGTGATGTCGTTATCACTAATGGTGTATGGCAGAAGGGCAAAACGATATTTGACGTTGCCAATAATCTCCAAGAAGGTGACATAATTTTAAAGGGTGCAAACGCCCTCGATTTATCAAAAAAGCGCGCAGCAATATATATAGCGCATCCCCAGGCCGGAACTTCCGGCGCTATACTGCCGGCAGTAGCTGGTCGGCGAGTGCGCCTGATTATACCAGTGGGATTGGAAAAGCGAGTATGCGGTGATGTCGATGATTTAGCCGCAAAAATAAATGCACCCGGTGTTCAGGGCCCTCGTCTTTTACCGGTACCGGGTGAGGTTTTTACTGAACTTGATGCCATAGTTACATTAACCGGAGCCCATGCTCAATTAGTTGCTGCGGGAGGTGTTTGCGGAGCGGAAGGCGGAGTATGGCTTGCCGTCAGTGGCAAATCATCACAGGTGTACACGGCGGAAGAACTTCTGAAAACAGTATCTGCCGAACCGGCATTTGCATTTTGACAGAACAATAACTGCATTTTTACTGGTGCCATTTAGGAGCAAAGTCCCTTCATTCGTGAAACTCAAATTTCCATAACGTAGTGTAGGGAAATTGGTAAGTTGAATTAATGAAACTCAGATATTACAAGCGCAGGGTAGTAATATCTGCAAGTTGAATTAATCCCGCATGCAAAGCTAAGCGGGGCAATATAATTATCCCGCGAAGCGGAGGGCAATGAGACTCAAATTCCGAAACGAAGTGCATCGGAATTGGTTAGCCGATTTATCCCGTATAAGCAGGGATATAATACCCGTGATTAAAGGTCATTAAAAATGTTGAACATCGTTGGAATAGATATCGGTTCGGTTGCCGTCTCTTTGGTGCTCGTTGATGAGAAAGGAGCAGTAGTTCATTCATCATACCAGTTCCACAGCGGTGCAATCAGCGAAACGCTCAAAGAGATGCTGAAAAGCATAGATATTAGCCGGATTGGCGGTATTGCCATGACTTTATCCGGCCCGGAAGTAATGCGTAACGTTTCGCGGTATGATACCCAGATCGCTATTATTGCTGCTGTAAAACAATATCACCGTGAAGTCGGCAGTATACTTTCAGTTGGCGGTGAAAACTTCGGCATGATCACTTTTACCGAGCAAGGCGATTATGAACGCTATCGTTCCAATTCATCGTGTGCTGCCGGCACGGGAAGCTTTCTTGATCAGCAGGCCAAACGGCTTAACTTAAAAAGCATTGATGCGCTCAGCATGATTGCTTTTTGTAATAAGGAAAATCCACCTAAAATAGCTACGCGCTGTGCTGTATTTGCCAAAACAGATTTAATCAATGCCCAGCAGGAAGGTTATTCGATAGGCCAGATTAGCGACGGCCTCTGTGAAGGCCTTGCAAAAAATGTTCTGGATACTTTGATTCCCGACCAAAATATTCGGACGCCGTTAATCCTTGCCGGTGGCGTATCGATGAATCAGGCGGTTGTTAAACACTTCCGTAATCTGCTGAAAGCGGAACCGATTATCGGCGAATATAGTCATCTTTACGGTGCAATCGGTGCAGCGCTGCTCTATCTGGAAGAAACAGCGCCTCAGCTGATGAAGATTAAAAGCTGGGATGAAATCTTTATCGATGAGCAAAAAGAAAAAATTTACGGATATCCACCACTACAGTTATCCTCATCACAATATCCCGATTTCACCAGTATCGAAAGTTACAACTACCAGCCGAAAAACAACTCCTCAATGATTGAGGTTAATATTTATTCAACGCTAAAAAAGCCGCAGGAAGTTTACTTAGGGATTGATATCGGTTCCACCAGCACGAAAGCTGTTCTGATCGATGAAAAAAATAACGTGCTTATTGGCATTTATACCCGGACATCAGGTCAGCCGGTTCAAGCAGTTCAGGCTCTTTTCGACTGTATTGAAGATATTAATATTCGCCATGACTGCAACTTTATTTTTCACGGTGTTGGTACTACCGGTTCCGGTAGAAAGTTTATCGGACGAATTATCAACGCCGACTTGGTGATAGACGAGATCACGGCACACGCCCGTGCCGCCTACGAGTTGGATAACGAAGTTGACACTATTATTGAAATCGGCGGGCAGGATGCCAAATTTACCAACATGAAAAACGGCATGGTCACTTCCTCGGTAATGAATAATGTTTGTGCCGCCGGAACGGGGAGCTTTATCGAAGAGCAGGCAATGAAACTTGGCGTATCCCTTACTGATTATGCCGATCGCGCCATTAATACCCCGTCCCCTATTTCTTCCGACCGCTGTACTGTTTTTATGGAACGGGATATCAACAACTACCTAACTGAGGGATATACGGTTGATGAAGTGCTGGCCAGTGTCCTACATTCGGTTTGTGAAAATTATCTGGCTAAGGTGGCAATGGAGGCCAATATTGGTGCCCGGATCTGCTTTCAGGGGGCAACGGCGCGTAATAAAGCATTGATTGCCGCTTTCGAGCATAGGTTAAAAAAACCTATCTTTGTTTCTCAGTTCTGTCATTTAACGGGTGCATTAGGCAGCGCGTTGATCCTGGCGGAAAATAGAGTAAAAAATTCTTCTTTCCGCGGGCTCACTCTGCATAAGGAAGCAATTCCGGTAGAAAATGAAGTTTGCGAACTCTGCCATAATAGCTGCAAAATAAATAAAGTTACCGTACAGGGAGAAACGGTTGCCTTCGGATTCCTTTGCGGTCGTGATTATGATACGAAGCATTATGTCGGCAATACAAAAAAACAATATGATCTGCTCAAAGAACGAAATAAAGTTTTTCAGGTAGCAAAGAAATCTTCGTCATTCAAAATTCCAATTAAGATCGGAATTCCCCATGCATTATATCTGGCCGAGGAAATGCCGTTATGGCAACATTTCTTCAATACTCTGGGTGTGGAAACTATAACAAGTGATAATTTCAAAAATGCAATTAAAAACGGCAAAAAAATTGCCGGGGCTGAATTCTGTGCCCCGATGAATGCCTTCTTTGGCCATGTCCAATATCTGGCCGACAAATGCGATTACATTTTTCTGCCTGTCTATCTGGAAGCTAAAGAACCAAAACGGAACGCCTACAGATATTACTGCTATTATACTCAGTTTGCCGCGACACTCGCCGCCGGAATCAAAAGCCTGCATCTGAAGAACAAGGCAATTATGCCGGTCATTGATCACAATTCGTTTCAATCGAGAATAGAGTTATTTACTTTACTGAAATCAATTCTTTCTTCCGGATACTGGGAGATTTATAATGCCTATGAATCAGCGCTTTCCTACTATAAGGAAAGGCGGGGCAATTTGCGCAACATCTACGAGCGTGAAATGCTCGACAAAAAGGACATCCATGTGGCTCTTCTCGGCAGACCCTATTCCATCCTGCAAAATACCATGAACAAAGGGATACCAGGCATCTTCAGCAATCTCAATATCAAAACTTTCTATCAGGACATGCTGCCCTATCACAAAGAAGATATTGCCGAGATCGATCCGCTGCTAAAAAGGCTGCACTGGAACTATGCCGCAAAAATTCTGAAAGCGGCACTTTTTACTGCACTTACCGAAGGGATATATCCTGTTTATGTTACGTCATTCAAATGCAGCCCGGATTCTTTCACAATCGAGTACTTCAAACGGATCATGGATAAATACGGGAAGCCCTATTTGATTCTCGAGTTGGACGAACATGATTCCCAGGTCGGTTATGAAACGCGGATTGAAGCGGCGGTACGTTCGTTCCGTAATCATTATAAGAATAAGTCATTGCGCACCATGCCGGAACATAGCTTGCCGCTAAACTCCGAAAGTGCCACCAAAATCAAAGATAAGACTCTGCTCATTCCCGGTTTTGATCCATTAAGCGCCAAGCTGTTGGAAGCGGTATATATTAAGGAAGGAATAGATGCCCGGATGGTTCCGCTGACAGAAAAGATTATTCAGCGCGGTCTGCGGACCAACACTGGTCAGTGTATTCCGGTCAATCTTATTGCTCAAAGCTATATTGACTATATTGAAAATAATTATCTTGATCCCGCCCAGACAGCCGTCTGGTGTTTTGAAAGCCATGTTGCCTGTAATATTCGTATGTATCCGCAAATGATCAAAGGATTGATGGAAGTAGTGGGCAATGGTATGGAAAAAGTTGATGTTTATATGGGCAGTATCAGCATGAATGATATATCTTTACAGGCTTCGATTGAGGCCTATTTTGCTCATTTATTCGGTGGCATGCTCAGAAAAATCGGCTGCAAGATCAGGCCTTATGAAAAAGAAAAGGGTATGACGGACAGAGTCATCGCACAGGCTCTGAACATTTTTTACAATACATTGCTCGGCGGTAGAAACAAAGATGATGATGTAGCCAAGGTAATAAATCTTTTCAAAAAAATTGAAACAGTCCCGGGAAGACGACCCAAAATAGCCATTTTCGGGGATATGTATGCCCGCGACAACGATGTCTTTAATCAAAACCTCATTCATTGCATTGAGGAATACGGCGGTGAAGTCATAACCACGCCTTTCAACGAATTTGCGAAATTGATCGCCGACCCCTATATCCGGCGTTGGTTTTATGAAGGCGAATATATGGATGTTTTGATGGCTAAAACAGTTATCACCCTCGTCAATCAACTGGAAAAAAGCTATTATAAATTATTCAACGAGTTGGTAAACGATCAGCCGCTGGACGCTGATATTGATTATATGGGAATATATAAGAGTTTTGAAGTTAAAGTTCAGCAGTGCGGTGAATCAATGGACAATTTGCTCAAAATTGCCGCCCTGACCAAACATTATCCCGACATCTCATTATTTGTTCAGACCAATCCGGCATTTTGTTGTGCCGGCCTGATAACCGAAGCTATGGCGCCGCGGATTGAAGAATACACCGGAATTCCGATCGTTACCCTTAATTATGACGGTACGGGTAAAAATATTAATCAAAAGATCAGGCCGTATATCAAATTCCCGAGAAAAAGATTGTTGAGTTCGCGGATTCAGTTTTAGAAGACGAAGAGCTTAATTTTTCGACGGAAATGATCATTTAAGAAATTCTTTTTCGATTAAATCAACAATACCTGCGGCATCATTTATATCCAAACAGGGAACACCTGCGTTTATTTTTACATCAGAGGCAATAGCTAATAAATTGTCTTCTTTGCGGCATAGTAGTTCTCGTTTTAATTCCAAACGAAAAACTTCAATCTTGGGGAAAGGATTGCCCTTATATCCTTCGGAAAGGATTATATCGATATTTTTCATGTATTTTTCTCTGATTTCCTCCAAAGAGTGATCTTTATCTACATCTTCAATTAATGCTAAACAAACAGGAGATGAAATTACAGTCAAATGGGTACCTGCTTTTTTATGCCGCCAGCTGTCCTTCCCTTCATGGTCAATCTCGAATCCGTGGACATTATGTTTAATAGTTCCCACGCGGTATCCCCTCTTCACCAGTTCGGGAATCAACTTTTCCAGCAGAGTTGTTTTGCCGGCATTGGATTTACCTACGACGGAAATAATTGGTATTGCCATATATTAATTCTCTTATTACCATTATTTCATTTGTGAAACTCCAATTTCAATAACGCAGTGCATAACCTAAAGGTCACAAGTTGAAATTGGCAAGTTGAACAATCCCGCACAGCCCCGTACAGCGGGATTAAATATTATTTCTATTTATTCCAGTTCAAATGTTTATGCAAACGAAAATGCTGACATTTTTTATAAATAACTAGCGGCCCGGCCTTACTTGCTATCATTGGTTTGCCGCCTCCACTTCCTGAAACAGACCGATTGTAATCCTTAATAGTTACAGCCGGGATTTTTTATCTTTACTCTCATACTTAATCGATATATCCCGCATCGTTACTTCAAAAAATGTAATTTCTGAAGAGAAGAAGCGGCAGCCTGCTTTGCTGTATTTTTTTATTCGTGAAACTCCAATTTCAATAACGCAGTGCATTGAAATTGGCAAGTTGAACAATCCCGCGTAAGCGGTGGTCGTGAAACTCCAATTCCGAAAGCAAAGCGCGTCGGAATTGATAAGTTGAACTATCCCGCGAAGCGGAGGATAATGAGACTCAAACTTCAAAAGCGAAGCGAATTGAAGTTTGTTAGCCGAATTATCCCGTATAAGCAGGGATATAGTATCCGTGATTTTCTCCGGCAAGGAAGGATTGCAGCAAGTTGATTACGTCATTCTCGCTTCGGTAATTTCAGGAAACCTCGCGCAGCTTAAACTTTTTTACTTTGCGGAAGTGCCGGCATTATCTTTTTTAGCCTCAGCCTGTTTCTTCCTGATGGAGTTTACCGCATTTGTGGCGGCATTGCGGACATTGGCGGGATAAGACCGGATGCGCAAAAATGATTTCGACTCAGCAATTTCGGTAAGGGCGGGTATCGCCTCGGGAGACCGGATGGAACCCAGAGCAATACAGATTTTTTCTTCCAGGCTGGATAGCAACGATTTTGATCTTACCGGCTTGGTCTTGAGCATATCCAGAAGATCGGCAACCGCATCGGCACTTTTCATATTACCGAGCGTCTCCACAATATTAATTTTGAATTCATCAGCTGCGTCCGGAAGAACAGACAAGAGCACCTTGCTCCTCTGATCTCCCCCTTTCCGATAAATGCTTTTCAGTGCCTCCTGCCGAACCTTGCTGTTTTCATGCAGCAGCAGCGGTTTCAGTGCAATTGCACTGGCTTCATTGCCGATATGCCCCAAAATGTAGGCCAGATTACGCAAATAAAACCAGGACACGCTTTTATTGATCCGCTCCCTGATCAGGGGGATGGTTATCGGCCCGATACCGATAATCATGCGCATAATACGGACACGTTCATCACTATCTTTGGTTTCCCGAAGTATATCCAGTAAACGGTTCAGGGCCACATCGCCCAGCCTCACTAATATCTCGCCCACTTCCAACTGCTTTTCGTGTTCACTTACGTTAAATTCACTGAAGAGAAAGGCAAGCTGTTCTTCGGTTGCCAGCACGCGAATAAAATCTTTGGATATTTCATGAATTGTGTCATTTTTGTCCAGAGCGTCGGAGCGAATGTCGTTAAAAACATTCAGGATTGGTATTGCCCGCGCAAATTGTCTCTGGCGAATTGCATCTTGTGCAACTGATTGCAGAATACTGCATATTTTCTCATAGGCCGGAGTGGCTAGTGTTTCCAATTTTACCCAGTCAATTAATTTGTCATTTATATTCGCGATAAGTTCGGTTTTCTGTTCGGCGGGAATTTGCTCTATAATCTCGACCAGTGATTTCGCTGCCCGAGAGCGCACTTCAATATTATCGCTAGCCAGATTGTCCATCAAACGGTCAATAACTGCTTCTATTGTTTCCTGCTGCTTTTGAGCTATGAGCTGTTCAATAATTTTCGGCAGCGACATCAGCAAAGATTCGTCCAGCAATGCCTTTTTGTCATCTTTCAGCAACATACTCAGGGTTTCCTTAACATCAATGGACTGTCCCGGCACCCCCCCTTCACCTGAGACTGAGCCCGCACCACCACCGCCTGCACCATTACCTGCGCCACCACCTGCACCTGGGCCGCCGGTTCCTGATGTCCGTAAACCAACGGCTTTCAGCCCGGCCAATTCACTGGCAATATACTGCATCAGCATGCCGCCGAAAAGATGTTCGATATTTTGAGACATCACCTGAGCCGCCACATCAGGGTCTATATCAGCAATGGATTTGCCCATCCGCTGCGATAACTTATCCTGATCATTTTTTTCCAGAGGGCCTGCCACCTTATCCAGGAGGGACATCATATTTATCAGGCCTTGCGAAAGCTGAACATTCGTCAGAATCCCCTTTTGCGCCATGGCTTCAGATAAGCCGGCCTTAAAGGTAAGCATCAGCCATTCCGGATCCTTGGCAAGTTCCTGAAGCTTCTGAAGATCAGGAGCCAAATCAGGATGCACATGTTGAACAAATTTCATAATCTGGTCATCAGTAATACTTAAACCAAGCCCCGATATAATTTGTTGATCTTTGTTCAAAACCACATAAATTTTTTTATCCAAAAGAATATGTTTTACATTTTTTTCCGCCATGATTTGCGCAAAAGCATTTTCACCAGCCAGGTCGGCCGGTTTTCGAGAAAGAATATCAATGAAAGCAAGGAGCTCTTCTTTCTCCAGGCCTTTTTCAAAAGTTATGCTTTTAATTCCAAAGTTAAGAAGAATATTGAGAAATGCAGTTACCTGTAGTTTTTCCTGCTCTTTTGCATTTAGCGGCTCCCCGCAGATGAGGATGTTTTTTTCCGATTCGGCCAGAATTAAAGAATCTATCTGCGTTAAAATTTCCAGCAAGGATTGATGAAGTCTTTCTATTGTGTGGATAATGATCGAACTGGTAGGCGGATAAAGACGCTCATTCTTGATGGCTGTGTTCAAAATGAGAAGTGTATCCAAAATTTTCTGTTTTATATCCATATTCACCCTCATTTTCCTGCTATATGAAATACAGATGTACTTACATTTTACCAGAATAATTACATTTGTAGCGCTTTAATCACGGGTATAATCCCCAAAGCAAGCTTTGGAAACCGATTCCTAAACCCGCTGCGGGGGATTATACTCTCCGCTTCGCGGGATAATTCGACCAACCAACTTCAGCTTGTGACCTTTAGGTTATGCACTTTGTTTCTGAAGTTTGGGTCTCATTACAACTTCCCAATTCTGATACGCTTCGACCAGCATCCCCAGGCATGCGCCGGGGTTCCCTGCCGAGCTTCGCTTTCGGAATTGGAGTTTCACGAATAAGTAATTATGCCGTTTATCCTTTCCATTGTTTTTCTATATCGGTTGTAACTTCCTTTAAGTTAAGCATAAGAGAAGTCCAATAGAGTGTCAAGAAAAATTGGCAGCAAAAAATAATCGCAACATTGCCAAGCCATAGGCAGGAAGCTCTGTAATTAATTGGATAATTCTTGTCAGGTAAATATGGGTTATGGTATGTGACTTTTCAGCAAGATTAATTTAACTGTTTTTCTTTAAGAAAGTTTATCACAATATGGCCTGCGTAATAATCCGCAATGTTTCTTATAATTATGAAGAGCTGAGAGCTGCTTTTTTTGAAATCATCGAAACTTTAGCCAGCAATAAAATAAAGTTCGGCGACAAGGTACTTATTAAACCCAATATGCTGTCGGCGGCAAAACCGGAAGATGCGGTTCTTACTCATCCGCTTGTTATTCGAGCCGCGGTGGAATATGTTTTACACAAAGGAGCAAGGCCTCAGGTATCTGATTCTCCAGCAATCGGTTCTTTTGATCGTATCGCGAAAGTTAATGGCATCAAAGAAGCTCTGGCCGACCTTGATGTTGCCTGCCGGCCTTTTAAAAATACAGTCAAAGTGGGCATCGGCAAACCTTATGGCAACATTGATATTGCGCGAGATGCGGTAGAAGCAGATGTTATTATCAACCTGCCGAAGCTGAAAACCCACAGCCAGATGCTGTTGACGTTGAGCGTAAAAAATATGTTCGGTTGCATTGTCGGCTTTGAAAAATCGCACTGGCACATGCGCGCCGGAGTGGACACAATTGGTTTTGCCCGGCTGCTTATCGCCATCCACCAGGCGGTTAAACCAACAGTCTCCATATTAGATGCCATTCTCGGTTTGGAAGGCGAAGGGCCGGGTAAAAGAGGAAAACCCAGAAAAATCGGAGTTCTTATGGGGAGTTGTGATTCTTTCGCTCTGGATACGGCTGTCTGTAAAATGCTCGGCATAAACCCTGATAAAGCACCAATCCTGAAAGCCGCTACGGAAAACAATTTAATCCCTGATTATGAAATCGATGGCGTTCTGCCTATCTTCGACAATTTTCAGTTACCGGGCAGGCAGGCAATTGTGTTCGGACCGCGTTTTCTGCACAACTTTCTGCGCAAACACACTCTTTCTTTACCCGTATGCGATGATAACTTGTGTGAACTTTGCGGCAAATGCTGGACAATTTGCCCGGCACAGGCCATAGGGCCGCTGGCGCATAATATCGAATTTAACTATACAAAATGCATTCGCTGCTATTGCTGTATCGAAGTTTGTCCCTACGCAGCTTTACACTCTCGAGAGTCAATGGGCAGTAAAATAATGCGGAAATTCATCGATAAATTTTCTTGATTTAATTTGCAAAATAACTATTCAAAAAGGTAACAATAGTGTAAAATTGACACAATTGAAAAACTTTTAAAAGAGGTGAAAGAAATGGACAATTCCTCTATTAATGATTCCGGAGGCATAAAATCGTTACAACGAATATTGACTGGTTTTGCGATTTTAGTATTTTTACCCTGCCTGGCCAGCTTGATTAATATCAACTTCGCGCAGGACTGGAAAATTCATTTTTTCCCGGCGGCAATAATTTTAGCCGCAGTATTATTCGGCGCGGGCGGCGGCATAGTAGCCGGTATTGCGGGCTCTCTATACTCGGCGCTGTTGCTGGGAAACCCTTACATCCTTGTGGGCAACGCGCTGTTTGGTTTACTAACCGGTATTTTTTATAAAAAAACGGGCAGTATCATCATCTCCGTTTTGCTCGCCTTTTTGTGTGAACTTCCCTGGCTGATATTATCCGATTATTATCTTATTCATCTACCGGCGGCATTTATTGGAAGGCTTGTTGTTGTTTTGTTTTTAGCGAATATCCTCTGGGCGGCTTTAATCCATGCCGGTATTAAACCGTTACGGAAAATTTTATGCTGAAGGCTGATTTTGAAAAATATTCGCTGGCGCTGATCCAGGACGATAAAATTATTTTCTCCTCAGACAGGCACGGACTGAAGCCACTCATGGATTGCCTCGAGAACTACAGCCAGGTAAAGGAAAAACTGACATTGCATGATAAAGTTATCGGGCTCGCTGCAGCCAAGCTGATCGTTTATTCAGGAATTATTTCCTGCGTTCATACGCCGCTGGCCTCCAAGCCGGCAAAAAAGTTTTTGGAAGAATACGGCATTAAGCTCTACGCCAAAAAAATTGTTGCCAATATTTTAAAGAAAGACAAAAGTTCCATTTGCCCCGGCGAGATTATTGCCCTGAACACGGTAGAGCCTGATTCTTTTTGCAAGCAGATCATGGCAATGCTCAGTAGTCTTTAAATAAATAATATTAAATATTGAAGCGGAAGGTGATAATATCGCCATCTTTGACAATATATTCTTTTCCTTCCAGGCGCAGGCGGCCGGCTGATTTGACTTGCGCTACCGATTTGCCACAGGCGATAAAATCGTCATAGGACATGACTTCGGCTTTAATGAACCCCCGCTCAAAATCATTATGAATTGCTCCGGCCGCCTTGGGAGCTTTGGTCTCCAGCGGAATAACCCAGGCTTTGACTTCATCCTCGCCGACAGTAAAAAAGGACATGCGCCCCAGAAGAGAAATAGCCGCGCGGATAATCCGGCCAAACGCCGGCTCGGCAATACCCATCGAGTCCAGAAATTCTTTTTGATCGGCCGCAGCGAGTCCGGCCATCTCCGCCTCTATCTTGCAGCAAATCCCCAGGACGGATTCTTCTAATTTTGCCTCCTTGGAAAAAGCATCGGCAAAGGAAAGATTATCTTCGGCCACGTTGACCACGACCAGTTCCGGTTTAATGCTCCAGAAAGAAAAACTCCGCAGTGTAAAAACTTCCGCAGGGGTGAGCCCTGCCTTGCGTAATGGTTTTCCCGCTTCGAGGCATTTTTTTAGTTTGGGCAGAAGATCATTTTGCGCCACATCCTGCGGCGTGAGCGCTTTCTTGGACGTTTTGGTCAGGCGCTCCATTTTTTTTTCAATGATTAATAAATCGGAAAGAATCAACTCGTCTTCCAGCTTGCGATAGGCTTCAATGCTCAATTGAACATCAGGCAGAGAAAAGCCATCAACAACGTGCAGAATCCCGTCCGTGCCGCTTAAGTTTTGCCGGATAGCTTCCCAGGGATGTTCGCCCACGGCGTGAACATCCACAAAAGGGACTTTGGCCGGAGATACTTTTACCGGCTTATATATTTCGACGAGCTTATCAAAACGCTCATCCGGCACGGAAGCCTGTCCGCGCACAACCGTTTCGTTGTGCAACTGGCCGCTTTTCACGCCGGTCATGATTTCAAACAATGTGCTCTTCCCACTTTGGGGAAGGCCCAATATACCCATTTCCATAATTAATAATCTTTCTCTATAGTAGCTTTTGTATCCAAAGTAGAACGCGGCGGCGGCGAGCAGGCTCCGCAGGCGTATATTATAATACGTCGAGGATGACTGCGCAGCTGCCAACAAAGTTATACGAAGGATACAAAAGCTACTGTGTGAATTCCTTTTCTATTCGTTTCATCGCCTCTTCCAGCCTTTTATCGGAAACAGTCAGCGATATGCGCACAAAACCCTCGCCATATTTGCCGTAAGCCACGCCGGAAGCAACAACTACGGATGTTTTATCGAACAGGCGGTTGGTGAAATCCAGCGATGTCATCCCCTTGGGTACGGGCACCCACAGGTAAAACGTTCCCCGCGGCGGATTGAAATCAATGCCGATTTTTTTCAATGTTTGGAGCACCAGCTCGCGACGTTTTCCGTACAAAGCCAGCATTTTTTCAATAAACGGCGCTTCTTTCTGCAACGCCTTAATACCGGCGAACTGGATCGGATTAAAAATTCCCGAATCCGTGTTTTCTTTAACTTTGCTGATGGCGGCAATCAATTCGGGATTGCCGCAAGCCATGCCCAGCCGCCACCCGCACATGTTGAAAGGCTTGGATAAGGAATTAAGTTCGATGCCGACATCTTTTGCGCCTTGCGCCATCAGAAAACTGACTCGCTCCTGACCGGCGAAGACTATTTCGCTGTAGGGATTATCGTAACAAATTGCAATGTCATAATTACGGGCAAAATCAACAAGTTTATTTAAAAACTCCAAAGTCGCGCAGGCACCGGTCGGATTGTTCGGATAATTAAGGAACATAGCGGTTGCTTTTTTGGCGACATCCGCCGGGATGTCTTCGAATACCGGCAGATAATTATTTTGCGGCAGAATGGGAACATTATACGGATCGCCGCCACCCATCAGGATGCTCGCGCGGTAGGCCGGATAACCGGGATCGGTCATTAAAACTGTATCGCCGGTGTTGACCCGCGCCAGAATAAAATGATGGCAGCCTTCTTTCGAGCCGATAAGTCCCAGAATTTCATTTTCGGGATTGAGGCTGACGCCATATCTTTCCTGATACCAGCAGGCTATTTCCTTGCGAAAAGCAAGCATACCCTTTTCCTCGTCTGTCGGGTAACGGTGGTTCATGGAATCGCGCGCTGTCGCGCAAAGCTCGTCAATGATCGAATCCGGCGTTGCTTCCACTGGATCACCGATAGCGAGCGAAATAACATCAACACCGTCGGCTTTGGCTTTGTTGATTTTTTTTCTTAACTCCATGAACAAATATGGCGGTATGTTCGTGAGACGCTCGGCCGTACGCAATGTAAAACCTCCTGATTGAAATAATTAAATATTATTTATATGCTTCTGCAAAAAGAAATCCCTGATAGACTATTTTTACTTTACCTTCAAGATAAATTTCCTGCCAGTGGCCATTTTTACGTTCGAAATAAATGCGTAACGTTTCACCGCTTTGCACCAGCACGTCAACCGGCGATTCCACAAACCCTCTTTCCGCAGCAGCCAGAACCGCTGCCACCATACCGGTGCCGCAGGCCAGCGTTTCATCCTCCACACCGCGCTCGTAAGTACGCAACCTGATTTTATGCAGGTCAATAACAGTAGCAAAATCGGCATTGGTACCTTTTGGCTGAAAATGTTCATGGTGGCGTATATGTCGTCCGCATTGAAATACATCGCAGGTATCCAGGTTATCGACAAAAGCCACTGCGTGCGGAACTCCGGTATCAACTTTATCTAAACTAAATTGCCTGCCTGCGGCGTCTATTTCGATTCCCAATTGCACGGCTGAAGGATTGGTCAGCTTTACCTTCACAACATCACCTTCAACTTCAGCGCTGATAATGCCGGCGATGGTTTCCCACGACATCTTCTTTCCCGCAATACCTTTAAGATAAGCGTAGCGGGCAACACAGCGGCTGCCGTTGCCGCACATCTCCGCCGAGCTGCCGTCCGAGTTGAAAAATTGCCATTTAAAATCGGCACGATCAGACGGTTCAATTAAGAACAAGCCATCCGCACCTACCGATATTTTATGCCGGCAGACTTTGCGGACAAATTTACTGATATCGCCGACATTCAGTGACAAATCGCGGTTATCAATGATAATAAAATCATTACCGCTCCCGCTCATTTTATAAAATTCAATCATTTTTGATTCTTTATCGGACATAGTTCTGGTGCTCATACCGCCTAATTATTCTTTCTTCACCTGCAATAACAGCCTGATTATGTTTCAGCCACAATATCCTCTTTGCGATTCAGAGCTCTGGTCACGCGCAGCACTTCTTCGATCGTTGTTATTCCCTCCATGACTTTAAGAATACCATCCTGCTGCAAGGTTATCATTCCCTGTTTCAGGGCAAGCTCGTTTATCTGGTTGGCATCAGATGTTTTCAAGACGAGCCTTTTGATATCATCATCAACAACCATAATTTCAAATATAGCTATTCGGCCGCGGAAACCGGTGTGCATGCATAAATTACAACCCTTCTTCCGGTAAAAAGCGGTGTTCTTCAATACCGATTTGTTTAATCCGAGGTTCGATAAAGATTCGACATCCGGCTGATGGACTTCCTTGCAGTGCGGACAAAGCACCCGCACCAGACGCTGGGCGATAATCGCGATAACGGATGAAGTGACCAGAAAAGGCTCAATACCCATATCGATCAATCTGGTGACTGCGCTGGCGGCATCATTGGTATGCAGCGTAGAAAAAACAAGGTGGCCGGTTAGCGACGATTGAATGGCAATTTCCGCCGTTTCGCGGTCGCGTATTTCACCGATCAGAATGACATCGGGATCCTGACGGACAATCGAACGCAAACCGGCAGCAAAAGTCAAATCAATTTTCGGATTTACCTGAATTTGGCCTACGCCTTCCATCTGGTATTCAATGGGGTCTTCAATGGTAATGATATTTATTTCCGGCCGGTTGATAGTGGAGAGCGCGGCATAAAGAGTTGTTGTTTTGCCACTACCGGTGGGGCCGGTTACCAGAAGAATCCCGTAGGGGGATTTAATCAGTTTGTTGAGCAGCTTGATGCGATCATCACGCATGCCGAGATCGGAAAGTATCATCATCTTGCCGCTTTTATCCAGCAAACGCAGCACAACTCTTTCGCCGAAGGCCGTCGGGATAATAGAAACACGGATGTCGATAAGTCTGTCGGCAATTTTTATTTCGATGCGGCCGTCTTGCGGCAGACGCTTTTCGGCGATATTAAGCCTGGCCATAATTTTAATGCGGGAAACAAGAGGAGACTGGATACGGCGCGGCAGGTTTAAAATGTCATACAAAATACCGTCAATGCGGTAACGAATTTTCAGGTTACTCGAATACGGCTCGACGTGAATATCACTGGCGCGGTCTTTAATCGCGCCGGCAACAAGCAGATTGACCAATTTAATAATAGGCGCGTCACTGGTTTCGTCGAGTAAATCCGCCGTTTCGCTGATTTCCGAAATGAGATCATCGGCCGATTCCTCATTCATTTCCTCAAAGAAATCTTTAGCCGAAGAGCGGCTCATGTCATAGGCCAGGTTGATGGCCGCGATAACCACTTCTTGCGGGGCAAGAACAACGCTCGCCTGCGGTATCTGCAAAAGCATGCGCAAATCATCGATGGGCTGGAAATTAGTAGGATCGCTTACCGCTATGGCCGCAGATTGCGGCGTTTGCAGCGGAATCATTTTAAATTTCTTCAAATAGTGGATGGCGACAAGCTGGGTAAAATCGATATTGATGCTTTCCGTGGGCAGTTCCGCTAAGCAGGTCAGACCAAATTGTTCGCCCGTTATTTTCAGTAATTCCTCTTCCGTTATTGCTTTCTTTTTCAGAAGCTGCTCAAAAAAGCCGGAACCGGTTTTCTCCTTGATACTTAGAGCTTCATCCAGAACATCCTGAGGCACACCGGCTAAAAGCAGTTTCGTGGCGAAAGAGAGGGCGGGCTTTGCGAGTTGGGGCGGCAAATCAGCGCCAGTAATGGCGGAATCTTGCAGTGCTGTATAGATTTTGGACATAGATGAACATTGCCTACTCTTTGGACTTGGCCGGAATATTGTTTTCCGAGGGCGTACCTGGCTCTAGGGTTTTTGTTCCGGCTTTTTTTCGTTCAACTTTATTACGCCTTCCACAACTTCACCCATGGTTTCCTTTTTTTCATCAAATAATTTCTTGGCATCTTGTTGCGTCCGGACAATATGCGGAGTTAAAAAGACATACAAGTTTGTTTTTTCCCGGGAAGTGGAATGTGTTTTAAAAAGCCAACCCAGAAGGGGAATATCGCCCAGCAGCGGTACTTTATATGTATCGTTCTCCGTACTGTCCCCCACCAGGCCGCCGATAACGATAGTTTCATTATCCTTGATCACTACCGTCGTTTTTGCTGTCCTTTTTAATGTTGTCGGTGTTGCAGAAGTGCTGGCTGAGGTCACTTTGGTGACCTGCTGCGATATTTTCAGCCGAATAAAGTTTTCCTCGTTGATATGCGGCGTGATGTTTAGGATCACGCCGACATCTTTATACTCATAGGTGTTGTAATTAACCGGGTACTGGGCACTCGTTGTAGTTGCATCCTGACGGGTAATATAGGGCACGTTCGAGCCGACATTTATTTCTGCTTCTTCATTATCCAGTGTCATGATCTGGGGAGTGGATAAAATGGACACTTCTTGATCCGTCTTGTATGCCTGAATGACAGCCCCGATGTTAGGAAAGGTAACGCCACCGATGGTAATGCCGGCGCCGATAATGCCCATTGTAAAACCGCCCGGAAAAGCAGCCGTAGTTAAAGTATCGAGGATATTGTAGCCGCCCGGTGTTGTACTGCCCGCGCCACCGGAACCGATAAAAGCCGCCGATTGGCCTGTATCTGTACCAGGGACTTTACCTGTATTTGTCAGACCGCGCCATTCAACACCCAGATTAAAAGCTTTATTGGCGTTGACTTCCATAATTAAGGCCTCAATGTAAACCATTGGCCGCGGCACATCAAGTTGCTTGATAATATTTTCGAGAATCTTATAATCTTCCCTTTCGGCCATAATCACCAGTGTATTGGTTGCCTTATCCGGGACGACCTGGACATTTTTCGAAACCACCGGGGTAAGCGCTTTTTGAGCCGCCGCCGCTCCACCCGCCGCGCTGGCCGCGGCACCGGTATCTTTGACAATACTGTTGAGAACTTTCGCTAAATCTTCGGCATTGCTGTTTTGTAAGCGGTAAACCTGAATATTGGATTCGCCACGGGGCACGTCTTTATCCATAAATGCAACAAGTTTGCGCACATTTTCCGTATCCGCAACGCTGGCCAAGATGATAATTGAGTTTGTCCGGGAATCCGAAACTATCCTCAGGGGCGTAGCATTGGGACGGCGCTGCTGGAAAATAATCGTCAGCGACTTTACCACTTCGCTCGCGGAAGCATTTTGCAGAGGAATGTAAGATATCTGATCTCCGGCCCCTTCCACATCCAGCGCCAGAACTATTTCCTGCAGGCGTTTAATATTGGAAAGAAAATCAGTAATAACGAGCATGCCCGCGGGCGGATAGGACAGAACAGAGCTGGATTTGGAAATAATCGGATCGAGCACGCGTTTTATTTCATCGGGATTGGCTCGCTCCAAGGTGATAATCTGGGTGACAATCCGGTCTTCAGGATCAGTAATTTCTTTTTTGAGCCTTGTTTCCACACTTTTTTCGCGCGCCAAAACCGCCGGAATAACTTTAACCATGTCGCCTACGGTAACAGTCGTAAAACCATAAACCTCTAAAACAGAAAGAAAGACTTTATAGACATCATGAAGGGGAATTTTTTTCGGTGAGATGATGGTAACCTTGCCTTTGACCTTATCATCAACAATAAAGTTCTTGCCGGTCAACTCACTGACAAATTTAATAAATACGCCAATATCCACGTTATCAAAATCAATAGTCACGTATTTTTCAGCGGCCTGCCTCTTCACGGAATGGGCTGGTTTTTGTTTGGCCGCAGGAGGTACCGTACCCGTATCATTTTTTATAGACGTATCGGGTGTGGCCGGCATATTCATCTGCTGAGCGGGCGGAACATTCTGCGGGACCGGAGCACCGGCCGGCGGAGGCATACCCTGGATAACCTTTTTGGCCGAGTCTGCCGCCGGTTCGCTTTCCTGTTGAGGATTCTTTACGGCCGGAACCGCCTCTTTATCCGGTGTCGGCGCAACCGGCAAAGTTTGAGTAGTAGTAACAGGCACATTGGAACCGGCAACCCTGGCCGCCATGCTCACAGGCGGCTCAATTAAGAAAATTGCCGAACATAGCAGCAAAGCAAAAAACAGGCTTATGTTTAAATGTTTTTTCCGCAGGCTCATCCTAATTTTCCTTCTCCTCCATCAACTTATTAAAGTCGGGGAATCTGCTTAATTCTTGCAAATCAGCATCATTTTTTGCCCACTGTCTTACTTCCGGATTTATCTTAACGGCAGTTTTCAAATAATGAAAACTGCGGGCAATTTCTTTTTTCTGTGAATAAAGGCAGGCCAGATTATAATAAGCATCGGCATAACCGGGTTTTATCGTCAGCGCGTCATTAAATCGGATTATAGCCCATTTAAAATTCTTCTGGCTTAAATAAATAACCCCCAAATTATTGAGCGCATTTACATGGTGCGGGTCATTTCTGATTATTTTTTTATACAATTTTTTAGCCTCGTTTAATTTCCCTTCCCGTTGTAAAGCAAGGGCGTGTCTATAAAGAACAATTGCATCTTCCAGTTTTGCCTTTTCAGTTTCCGCCGCTGGTGTATTTCTCGCAATTATTTCCCCCACCGTCGTGTTCTTACCCGGTACCTGCTCCCTGATTGCCGCAGCCTCCGGGGTCCCCGGAGCATCTCCCTGCCTGTGCCCGGCCGCGGCTAATGGCGTCTCTGCCGGAGCTGATACTTTTGCCACCAGTATCTTTTCATTCTTCAGCCCGTATAAGAAAACAATAACGCCCACAACGAGTGTCAACAATATAAACAAACCGGCTATTAAAAATAAGCTCGAAGGCCGACCGGCTTTTTTATCGGGCGCGCAGATAATACCGCTGTAGGCCGAGTAATTTGATTCTTTTTCTTTTTGCGCTTTGCGCAGGGCGTCGTTTATGTAACTCATTATCACTCTCCGGTCAAGGACTTACCACACTGTTTACGCGGTTAAACGCGACCATATTTTTCCCCAGCGACTCATAGTTTTTTGGAAATAGTTAATACCGATATCGCGGACAGCGCGCTTCACCAGGCGGCGGTCAATTCGTGCAGTGCTTTTCGAATAGGCGATTAACAGGGCACGATCGCAAAGGGCATTAATGCGGCGGGGAATTCCCTCTGTATAATTATAAATCTGCCCGAGAGCGCCTTCTGTAAAGATAATGGTACCCGGGCCGCCGGCAATTGTCAGACGATAGGCGATATAACTGCGCACTTCTCCGGGCGCTAACCGCTGCAGGTCGTGCCGAACTGTAATCCTTTCATTTAACTGCCGCATCGCCGGTAATATCAAAGTATTATTCAGTTCGGGCTGACCGATTAAAACTATCTGGATGAGCTTTTCTCTTTCCGTTTCCAGGTTGGAAAGCATTCGTATCTGCTCCAGAACACCGTGGGAAAGATTTTGTGCTTCGTCGATGATTAGAACGGCGTTTTTGCCCGCGGCAAAATTATTTAATAAAAAATCATTTAACGCATCAATGTAAACTTTTTTTGTTTTCGGACCGCCGTTTATGGAAACTCCGTATTCCGTGAGTACTGTTTCCAGCAAATCCAGATCGGAAATGGCTGTATTGAAAATCAGCGCCGTTTCGATAGAATCATCCAGAGAATTCAACAGAGCCCGGCAGACTGTTGTTTTACCTGTTCCGATACCACCTGTAATCAGAACAAATCCTTTTTTTTCTTTAATCCCGTAAATCAGGCAATTCAGAGCATCGCGATGGTGGCCGCTCAGATATAAATAGCGCGGCTCCGGCGCCAGGTTGAATGGATTTTCTTTCAGGCCGAAATATGCGGCATACATCTTACATCTTCTCCCGTAATTATATAAAAACCTCTGCTGATTTTATCTCTTTTACCCGAAGGTTGATTATACCTGCGGCGCCTAATGAAAAGAATAATTAATTATTTCCATTTTGCCGTTTCTTTTCAGACTAAGGGATATCTGGCCACCGGACTGCATTAAATTGACCAGTTGCAAAACATCTTCGGCGCTCTGCATACGCTTGTTGTTCGCATCCATTATTATATCACCATTTTGCAATCCTAATTTTTGATAGAGACTTTCGGGTTTGATGTCGGAAATAATGAATCCTTCCTGAGCACCGTCAACGAAAAATGGTCTTACCAAAGCCTGATTCATAATTGTCTTTAAATCGCCTAATTTTTCACTAACCTCTCGGCGACTGAGTGATACGCCGGATTGGCCTGCCATCTCCGCAGCACCGGGACGCGGAAACAAAGAACCTTCCGGGGTTTCTTTTATTTTCAGGATTATATCACGTTCCGCCGTTCTTAAAACTACAGCATTGCGGGTAATTTTTACCAGCCTGGCCGAACCGACCATATTACCCAGACGGCACAATATCTGTTTATTCTTGCCGCGTTCTTCCAGTACCGCAAAACCAAAAGAAGAATCGCCGGCTACTGTACCCTTTAAATCATATGCCGAATATTCCTGGCCTGATCCGAAAAAACCGCCGTCGAGTTGCTTTTCGGCAATTGCTTTTTGCGTTGTGCGGAACAAATTACGCTCGACAATCACTCCGTAAGCCGGCAGGGCATCACGTTGAGCTACCGGCAAATCATCCTGTCTGGCCACAATATTTTTTGCTGCCGGATGACGGCTGATCAGGGGAAAGCTCGTAAGCTTATAAAACAACCCGACCGACTCATATGAGATGATCGTTATTAGAGCCGCAATAAGTAAGGGCTGCAAAACAGCAAGGCTTGCCGGATGACCGGCAATGACATCCCTTATTTTATTCTGCACATTATCAGTTATTTCCGTTATCGTGGTCAGCATAAAGCATTCTCTTAAAAATAGCGACTTACAGGGTTAGCCAGCGTTCCGCTGATAGTGACGTTTGTTTTCATTTTATTTTTACTGATAATTTCCAGAGCACCGGTAAGGTTGAGCCGGCTTTGCTCTAAAGCTGCCGCCAGATTTATTTCGCCCTTTAAGGAACAATTTATCTGCGGGCTGAAAATTTCCAGTTTTTCAATTAGCAGAATGCCGTTATTCAGCTTGGCCTTGATTTCGCCGCGTTCATATTCAATCCTGTTCAATCCCAGAAAGGGCTCGGCCAGCGGATAACTGCCTTTTGTCAGAAATAATTCTATTGCACCTGTAAGAGTCTGATAGTTATCAGAAGCATTATCATAATATATATTCCCTTTAGCTTTTCCGGTAATCTCCCTGCCCAGCTGTGCCTGGAGAAAACCGTAGCGGGACAAATCAATGTTTTGAAAATTCAGTTTTCCCTCCGGCGGAGGGAAAGATTTATCCCGCGAAATCAAGCCGATGCGACCGTCAAAATTACCGCCATAAGCCCTGCCGCTCAAATTTATATACATACGTTTCCAGAAAAAACTCAGCCAATTGGGCTGAATATCCAGCGTCTCTCCCTGAAAGAGAGCATCTTTCCTGGCCAGATAACTTATAACCGGATTTATCAGTTTTATTCCCAAAGGAAGTGAAGGCCGCACCGATCCTATATTTAAACTGAAGTCCGGCGAACTTACCCCTGATTCGAGGCGGCTCTTTACTATATCAGAAGGAAAAAGAATGTATAGGAACAGGGCTGTAATCATTACGCCATAGAATGTAAACCAAAGAACCCTGTTTTTCAGAATACTCATTTTGCTATTGCCCTCCCTGCCGCGGGTTGAGCATTTGAAAAGAGGCTAATTGCATCTGGACGCTTAAATATTCAGGGCTTTCTTTCATCTTGCTCACTGTAACCCTCTTAATTCTGACCAGATCAGCAGGTGATTCGGCATAATATAGAAAATCCGTCAGTTGTTTGATGGTGATCTTATCGAGCCTGATATCAATGAGCGATTCTTCGAAGTTCGCCGTCTGCGTGCCGCGGGACGAACTCATATTTTTAATGTTTCCCTTTACCGCCGCCTGAAGAGCTTTCTTTTCCAAATAGGAAAACAAACTGAAATCAGCGAGACGCGATGCCATTACTCTTTTGACTTTAGCCGCTTTTGCTTCCTGCAGGGCAAATTCATTATCCAACCTTATTATTTCGCCCAGTTTCTTTTGATTGGTTTGCACTGCCTGCTTAATTTTTCCTTGGGCTTCCCAGAAGGGGAGAAGGCCGAATTCGAGAATTAGCGCGGCTAAAACAAATATGGCCACCCCCGCTGCATAATAGCGCTGTTTTTTATCCAGTTTGTCCCAGAATGCTTTCATCATTTCAATGTAATCCGCAAATCAAAATCAACCTTGCCACCCTGTTTGGCAAGAGCAGTCGAAGTAATTGATACTTCCTTAAAATAACGCGATTTCATCAGCTCATTTTTCGCTGCTGATACTGCATCAATATCCCTGGCCTCTCCTTTAACCTGAACAATTTCATTTTCGTAACTAAAATTAGTTATCATAATATCTGCCGCAGGCGGGATAAGGGCGGATATATCTTTGACTAGGTCGAGAACGGTCACATCTGAACCACCATTATAGACACCGAAAGTTTTCTTGTTTTCGGCAAGCTTTGTCTTCAACTGTTGCAAGGGATCAATCATCGTTGAGGCTTCGGGATAATTTTTCTTAAACAGGAAAGAAATATCGTTTTTAATATTATCAAGCCTCTGTGCCTGCAGACCGTAATCAAGGCACTGATTAACCGCCGCCAGGATTACAATCAAACCCGCCACTATCGCCACCTTCTTTAAACGGCCCTTAATCTTTATACCGGCGGCCCGGGGCTTAAATTCACCCTGCCGGAAATTAAAAGATCGCGCACCGGCAGACAAGCTAAGAGCGCTGGCCAGTGCCGCATTCATTATCTGCGGATCGTATATGCTTTTTAAATTATCGTCCATTTCTATCTGACACAAAGAACAAAGATCGGGGATTTCCAAAGGCAGGGGGAAATAATCTTTCAGCTCTTTTTGCAGAGGGATAAAAAGGGAACCGCCGCCGGTCAGAGTTATCATGACCGGATCACCCTGTAGTATTTTATTCAGCTTCATGAACTCGATGGTATTGTTCAGCTCTATGCAAAACCGGCGGCATACGGCAAGAGTTTTTGATCCGGCGGCATTATAATCACCTCGTATCTTGATTCCTTCAGCCTCTTCCTCTGTCAGAGAAAAATCTTCGGCCATTGTCCGGGTAATCTGATTACCACCGAAAGCAAACAACCGCACCCCGGCAACAGAATTGTTTTTGTAAAATATGGCCGTGGCTGAATCAGCTCCGATATCCACCAGAATCCCGCAGCCGGCCAGCGCCTGTCTTTCCGCCAGCAGTGAGAACACGGGAAACGGAGATATATCCATAACAGGGACTTCACCGAACGATCCTGCGGCAATGTTGATCCATTCGCGGACATTCTTTTTAGTCGCGATAGCGACAAGAAGACCGGTGTCGGAAGCAGCCAGATAATCCAGTGCAATTTCATCGGCGGAATAAGGAATAAGGGGTTCTATTTCAAACGGAAGAGTTTTTCTGATTTTGCCGTCATCGGAAAAGGGCAATGTAACCTGGCGGAATATGATGTCGTTCATCGGCAAAGAAATACCGCCGGTAATATTTGAGCAATTATTATCTGCCACAATCTTTTTTAAAGCCGGCTCAAGACCGCCGCAATCGTTGATATTCAGCGATGCAGCGGCGATAATCCGTCCGCCGGTTCTGCCGCTTTTCTCGAGCAGTATGGCCTTGACCGTGACCGAACTGATATCCACTCCCAGAACTTTCTCCGGCATTATTCGAGTCTCCAGGTAATTATCTGAAATGATTTACTACCGGCAATTTTTTTTATTACGCCGTTTACATTTTGTGTCATATTTTTCATCATACCGGTGGCGGCTACTTTAAAATAGCTGCTGTTTACTGTAATCAATCCGGCGTTTATTGTTACATTGGAAAAGCCGGAAACCTGTCTGTACCAGGAAACATTGGATAAATCGTTGCCATCTTTTTTACGATATTCATCCATTCTGTCAGCCATTTCGGGACTGATATTGGAGGAAAGAGAACGCAAAACCATTTTGGGCGCCGTGTTTATATTGATTAAACCATCACCATAAACTGTAACATATTGAGCCAGGCCCGGTTTTTCTTTCGTTCCGGCAAAAAGCTCTTTGGTTATACCCTTTACCATAAGCAATTCTTCAATGCAATCAGGCGGCGTAGTTTTTAGCAGGATATATTCCCTTATGGCATCAACAATAACGGTTGCACTCCCTGCTCCCAGGCCGAATTCCGGCTGGCTGAGGAGGCGAATGAAAATATCCCTGATGTCTGGATTAAATTCGTTGCCGTTAAGCAGTTTATTGAGGGGAATCTTACCGGCTTCATCTTCAATTTTAACAATAAATACGCCATCCTCGAAAAGACTCGACGATTTTGCCGATAATAGTTCCGTTTTCGCCCAGTCATCCCGCAGAGAAATATAGACATTGGAAGAATTAGCCAGTAAGGTTGCCCCGGCGTAGAAGCCGGATTTGGCGATATAGGTCAGTATGATGCCGTCGCTGATATTGGCGGCATCATAAATCTCGGCGCGCGAGCTGCGGTTCAATTCAATTGCCACAGCAATTAAAATAGTGATAATCAACAATACCGTTATCAGCGCAATCCCACGATTATCAGATAAATTTTTCATGGCAGGTTTCATTGTCTCCCCGGCAGAAAAACTTTTGTCATAAACAGGAAAGGTTTTTCCATATTGTATGTGTTGACCAGGCTAATCTCAATTTGGACGGCCAAAGGCACTTTGCCTTTTTGCGCATTCGTGTTGGATGCGGAATCCCAGGAATCATAGTCTTTTCCATTACTGTCATAAAATTTAAAATTCAGGGAATTGATATTCCGGCAAATAACGTAGCCGCCACTTTTGCTTTTTTCTTTTGTTGAGCTGAGATTGAGCAAATCGGAACGGCGCAGCGAAAAATTCCCGCCGCCTTCATCTTCTTCCACAAAGTATCCGATTTGCGCCATGCTCCCGTCCATTTCATTTTCATCAAAGGCCAGATGCGCCGCCGAGGGGAAAATAACAGAGCCAAAGGCATGATTACCAATAGTTCCTGTTTCCGCCTGCAACTTATAGACTCCGCCCACTTGCTGGATGGATGTTAAATCCCGGATGAGTCTGTCCAGTGTCGTACGAGCCATTTTATAGATATTACTTTCATATTCCATCTCCTGAACAATTTTCATCGTCCCGCTGTAGGCCACATAAACAGTGGAAAGAACCATGCCGAGAATCACTATTGCTATCATGATCTCGATCAGCGTAAAACCGCGCGAGTTTAGGTGATCTGCTGCCGAAGACGCCGGTTTATCGGTTATCCTGTCGATCGGGCCTGGCAAGGAAATATTAATTCCCGTTTGTTCCGCGCAAGTTTGAGTTTTCGGTTGATACATGCATTAATTCCCCGTCGGTTTGTATAGAACCAGCTTATATCTTCCGCCGCTTACAAATGACTTATTCACAACCGTAACTTCGATTTTTTTAAACTGAGGCATCTCCGTGTCGGTTATTGCCAGATTCCAACTATACTGAGGAAAATCAGGCCCGAAATCTCCATCTTCAGTGCGATTATTGAGAGTCGCTGCCGCTTCGACATCGGTCATTTTGCTCTGTGCAAGCAGCGCTGCCGAGGTTTTAAAGCGTGATTCCGTGGCCAGGGATATGCTCTGCGATTGCAGTTGATATACGGCAACTAAGGCCGTAGCTAAAATCATCATGGCCATCATTATTTCGATAAACGTAAAACCGGCTGATTTTTTATGCATAAGATATACTTTCCAAACGGCAGGCCGCGATTATTTATTTAATGGTAGAACTTTCCGCTTTTTCCAGAACAATATCAACGTATTTATCATAAATATCAGTAACACCCAGAAAAGGATTAATTACCAGCGTCATTGCCTTTTCCTCATAGGCCAGGTGTATTACCGCAGGCGGGCAGGCGTTTTTTTTACTGAATTTTATTGCAACCACCGTTGCGGATTGTTTCTTATTGGATTCTGTAACGACATCGGCAATAGTCACTCCTTCCGGCAGATGCTGCGGATTCTTTTTTATATCGTCAATTTTTTCCGGCGTCATATCGGGCGTGGTCACCCAGAACGCAACTTTGGGCAAATCAAGATTCAGAATATAGTCGGTCTGATCGCGGACGGCATCAGTACGCAGCTTTCTTTCCAACCCGATAAGCTGACGCGAGGCTTTTTTGAGCGGATCGGTGGTCAGAACATCGCGCGTGGCGGGAACAGCCACCACCAGAAACATTCCGATCAGGGCAACTACGAGTATCAGCTCAATGAGGGTAAAGCCTTTTTTCGTGAAACTCCAATTCCAAAAGCGAAATCCGGCGAATGCCGGGTGAGGCCTGGCGCATGAGACTGTGTCGCAATTAACTTTCGTGTCATTTCGAAGTCCAGCATACGCCGGATTATACACCGCGAGAAATCTTGATCTTAATAAATTAAATATTTTAAGATTCCTCATCCCGCGATTATTCAATTTCCCAATTATTGATGTCTTTATTTTTCCCTTCTCCTCCAGGTTCACCATCGGCACCATAAGAGCTCAAATCGAAATCGCTGTGACTGCCGGGACATATGTAAATAAATTCATTATTCCAAGGGTCTTTGGGAACTTTTCCTTTTTCCAGATAGCCGCCCTGCCGCCAGTTTTTCGGAAGATTACCAGCCGTTGGAGCCTCAACTAAGGCTTTCAGTCCCTGTTCGGTTGTGGGATAATTGCCGTTATCGAGCTTGTATAATTTCAGGGCCGTTTCGAGGCTCTCAATTTGCATCTTGGTTTTGGCCTCTCGGGCTTTGTCATCGCTGCCCATGATGCGCGGAACAATCAAACCGGCCAAGATGCCGATAATCACGACAACAACCATTAATTCAATTAAGGTAAAACCCACCGCGTTATTTTTTTTATCTTTACGTTTTCGCATACTCTATATCTCCCCCAGGGTTGAGTTTATAAATTGTAAGTAAATTACTACCACATTCTTGACCGCAAAAGAAGGGTGATTAATTATACTACCAAAAGAGTTACCTAATTAGTGAACATTCACGGCTGTCCCGAATTACCAATTACCTGTATGGGAATTAGGGGCGGGCTAGTTTTCCTATTCCAATTCTCGCCCTATAAATACATGACCATTATTTCTTTCATACATTACAAGCCAAAGAAAAGAAATACTTGTACCGATCCAGCACATGATGATTAAAGGTATAATAATCGAATTATAAATATCTTCCGACAGAATAGGCACCGTTATGAAAAATAAACTTATTAAAATACCCATTATCATTATGGACAAATAATTTGATTTGTTTGATAATAAATAGCAATTATTTATAATTCTTTTCTTTAAATATGTGATTGTCATCATGCCAAATAACACGCCCATAACTATACCTATTGCATATAGGATAACGGATAGATCTGAATATGCAAATTTAAAAATTACTGGAAAAATAGGCATAGAGCTTAAAATAAAAACAAAAAAGAACATTTCCCTAAGTCTATGACCCTCCCAAAAATCTATATATAAAGCTGACTGACATTTTTTACATTTAGATACATATGGCCAGTTAAAATATCCGCATTTTTTGCATATCATATTAATACCTCCCAACTATTCTCATCGTTTGCAAGATGCTTTGGTATATTAGGTTCAGCAGGACTGTTGAAAATCCTCTTGTTTTTGGGGCTGTTCAAAAATGTTCAGGTACAAGGCGCGCAAAAACCGAATCGCGAGGCGTATATGAGTATACATTGAGCGGTGCGGTTTACAGCGCAACGCAGTAGATGAGCGTTTTTCAACAGCCGCCCCTCAGCGCCCTTTTAATTTAATCATCTCACCAGCCGGTTCATTTCAAATATGGGCAGTAGAATCGAGGCAACGATAAACACAACGAGAAGAGCCATAATTATTATCATCACCGGTTCTAAAAGAGAAGTCATTACCATTATGTCCGATTGCGCCTCCGTCTCATAAGCATCCGCAATGCGGTTGAGCATTTTCTCCAGCGTGCCGGTTTGTTCACCGACGGCAATCATTTCAATAACCATAGGCGGGAAAATGCCGCTTTGCGCCAGAGGAACGGATAAGCTCTGTCCCTCCTCTACCTCTTTGCTTGTCTTGCCGATGGCTTCACCGATCAAGATATTATTGACGACGTTACGCACAATTCCCAGTGCCGTAAGTAGAGGAACCCCGCTCTGCAAAAGGGTGGCCAGCGTCCGGGAAAAACGGGCTATAGCAATTTTGCGATTGATGGCGCCGAAAAGAGGGCTCTTCAGTTTTATATTATCCCACATATACTTACCGGCTGCAGTCGAGGATATAGTATATTTAATGGTAATGATGACGGCGGCAAGCAAAAGCAAAACCAGCCACCAGAACGATTTGAGAAAATTGCTGACGGCAATCAATATCAGCGTGGTAAGCGGCAATGTCTGATGCATCTCGGAAAAAATGCCGGTGATTTTCGGCATGACAAAAGTCATCAGAATAAAAACGATGATGCAGCCGATAAAAAACATGACGATAGGATAGGTTAGGGCGGCGCGAATTTTATTATTCAACGCCTGCTGGTTTTCGCTGAAATCGGCCAGCTTCTCCAGAACAAGATTAATCGTACCCGATGCTTCTCCGGCTCTGACCATATTAATATAAAATGGCGGAAAGATACGGGGGAAATTAGCCATGCTTTCGGTCAGGCTTTTGCCTTCATTTACCTGCTCGCGGATTTGCGCCAGTGTCTTTTTGAAAAGCAAATTCTTGGTTTGCGCAACCAGGACGGAAAGCGAGGGAACCAGCGGAATGCCTGCACCCAAAAGCGTGGAGAGCTGACGGGTAAAGACAGCAACATCTTTAGCGGGAACGCGCTGAAAAAGATTCACGCTGAATATATTAGATACAGCATTCTCTTTTTTTTCCGCTGCCGGATTTATTTCAACAGGATATACGCCGTCTTCACGCAGTTTTTGCCGCGCGGCGGCGACACCGGCCGCGTCAATGAAACCTTTACGCTGGCGGCCCTGATCATCAAGGGCGACATACTCATAAACACTCATTTATACATACCCCATTAAGATAATCGAACAGGAGCATTCTAACATCATTACAAAAATAATTCAATTAGTTATCATCTCTTTGTCGTACGTTATTGCGCAAAGAAAACCGCAACCGGCATGCCCGGGGAAAAAGAGAGCGTGGCAAAAATCCGCCTGAACTTAACAATTTGTCAGCTAATAAGCGCATCTCTCCATTTATTGAAGAAAATATAAATTGACAAAAGTATCGAGCTTCCTTATATTTTTCATGATTGGAAACCTGCTTATATGCGACGTTATACCGTAATATGGAAATGATTTGCCAAAATTCAGGTAAATCAGCGGAGAAAATCAATTGTTACCAACTAAAAAGAGGATAAAAATATGAATATTTTAGTCGGATATGATGGTAGTAGTCCCTCCAAGAAGGCTCTGCAACTGGCAAAAAAGCACGCTCTGGCCTTCGGCGCAACTGTTGATGTGGTCACATCAATGGATAAGGGCAACACAGTCGAGGCGGAGAATAAAGCTTCGGATAATCTGGAAAAAGCAAAATCCCTGTTCGCCGAAAAAGGAATTAATTGCCAGACTCACCTCCTGATCCGCGGGATGTTTCCGGGCGAGGATATTGTTGAATTCGCTGATAGCAACAAAGTTGATGAGATTTTTATCGGCGTTAAAAGGCGCTCCCGGGTAGGAAAGCTTTTGATGGGCTCAACAGCCCAGTTTGTGATCCTGGAAGCCCATTGCCCGGTAGTATCTGTAAAATAGCACATCCTTTATCTGTCATGCCGCGCGAAGTGTCAGTTGTTGCTTGTTTGCGTAAAAAGGAAATGAATCAATGAACTGCGGTTGACAGAGCGAAAATCTGCTCTGGCAAAATCTTAAATTTCAAGATAGAAAAGCATATTAAGCGTTAACGTGGTATCTTTGCTTAAAAATAATTCGGTCTATATCTTCAAGGAGGATTTAAATGTCATTAAATCAATTGGTTGATTCCCGTGATGTGCGATTTGTTGTTTTCGAAATGCTGGATATTGATAAATTGAAAAGATTTGAGAGGTTTGCCGAATTCGACAGGAGCATGTATGAAGATACACTGAACCTTGCCGAAAAAATCGCCGTAAACCAGTTCTATACCTCCAATGCCGATGGTGACAAGATCGGCTTGAAATTTAATACCGCCACTGGTGAAGTTACAGTACCCGATTCATTCCATAAAGCCTTCCAGGCATTCACAGAAGCGGGCTTCCATAACCTTATGTTCCCGCCCGACGAAGGGGGAATGGGTTTGCCGGTTACTATCTCCTTTGCCTCGGAGGAGTATTTCAATGCAGGCAACACCGCGCTTAGTATGTACTGCTCTTCCATCACCGGAACGGCACACCTCATTATAAATAACGGTTCCGCTGCACTTAAAAAAATGTTTCTTCCCAAAATGATTGCCGGTGAATGGGGCGGCACAATGTGCCTTACCGAACCGGGTGCGGGCACCGATGTCGGAGCGCTCAAAACCAAAGCCATGCGCCAGAGTGACGGAACATACCTGATCTCCGGCCAGAAAATATTCATCAGCAACGGCGAACAAGATATAACAGAAAACATTATTCATCCGGTGCTGGCCAGAATCGAGGGCGATCCCGCCGGCACAAAAGGCATCTCCATCTTTATCGTACCGAAGTATCTGGTGAACGAGGACGGATCTTTGGGCAAGCGCAATGATATGATCTGCTCGGGGATCGAGCACAAGATGGGGCTGAAAGGAAATGCCACATCCACTCTGAATTTCGGCGATAACGGCAAATGCGTAGGATATCTTCTGGGCAAGGAATGCCAGGGAATGAAGATTATGTTTCAATTGATGAACGAAGCGCGCATATACACGGGTATCCAGGCGCAATCCGTCTCCAGTGCCGCATATCTGCATGCCGTTACTTATGCCAGAAACCGGATACAGGGAGCGCATATCACGCAGATGCTCAATGATAGCGCCCCGAAAGTGGCCATTATCGAGCACCCCGATGTGAAACGGATGCTGCTTTACATGAAGAGCACTGTGGAAGGCATGAGGATGCTGACCTTATACCTGGCTTACAATCAGGACATTATGCTGTCTTCCGCGGACGCCGAAGAGCTGAAGGAGACGAAGGCTGTTATTGAAATTCTCACGCCTATCGTAAAGGCGGGTATTTCGGATGCCGCGTGGCTGGTCACGGCGGAGGCGATTCAGGTATATGGCGGATACGGCTACTGCCAGGAATACCCCGTCGAGCAGTATGCCCGGGACAGCAAGGTATTTTCGATCTACGAGGGCACAAATGCCATTCAGTCTCTGGACCTCCAGATGCGCAAAATTCTTATGGATCCCAACCACTATAATTATTCAATTCTGAAAAAGCGTATCGCCGAAACTCTTAAGGCCGCAAAAGGTATTGTGGATGATAAATATATTACCCCTGTCGATAGGGGCATGGCGAAGCTAGATGAAGTTATCAACATGATGAGCTCTCAGATGCAGGAGGGGAAATTTATGGCACTGGTGTTAAATGCCACGCCATTGCAACAGGCCATGTTTCCACTTGTGCTGGCCTGGCTGCACCTCTGGAGCCTGACTATAACCATCCCAAAAATGAAGGCCTTCCTGGGTGATGCCAAGGGCGAGGCTAGACAGAAGCTGGTCTCCGAAAACAATGAGGCGGCCTATTATGGCGGCAGGGTTCTTTCTTCGCAGTTCTTTATCGGCTCGGAGTATCCCAAATACTTCGGCAAGATGGAATGCATTATGGGCAACGAGGGCGCGGCAATAAAGGCAGTATCGGATAATTTTACAGGCGCGCTAAAAGAGTAGTACCGGAAAAACAAGAATGGTATTGCCGCCGGTCTGGTGTCAATATCGGTGGATATTTATATTCAGTTATCCCAGATAAAGATCACACCGCTGGTGGGGAAAATCCATTCTTTTTCGGATATATTAATCTCAATAAATTTGCCTTTGCTTCTGGTAATCGATGGCGAAGGATGCCGGCCGGCAAAAAAACTTTGTTCCCTGACATTTTTTAAAGCAGCTTTTTTATAATTAAAGGTAATATCTACCCCCCGCGTTGGATAGATCAGATATACTGGAAAGATATTGTTACTTTTTGCTTTTTTCGTGACAATTTCTATCTCAATTTTAACTTCTTTATTGATTTTGTCCCGCAATTTATCATTGCCGCACCAGACTTCATAGCCACGGGCTGTCTTTTTTGTTTCAATAATGGGAATAACTTCATTATCAATACTTACCCGTTCTACGCTGAAATCGCGCTTGGTATCCAGATCATCACCGCCGCCCAAAAGCCAGCGGTATTCGCAATTGGGATCTTCCAGCAGGGCATCCAACTGATTATTGTCCAAAGCGCAACCAATCATAAAAATATTATTTCTGATGGTTTTTTTATATTCAATATGCGCTTTTACCTGAAAATAGTCAGCGGACCGCGCTGTTTCCGTATCCGGCAGTTTGGCAATTTCAATATTGTAGCGAAAACAGGAACGTAATTCGAGTTGACGATCTTGTTTACCGAAGAGAGTTTCAAACATTTCATAATAAATAGCATCGCCGAACTTTTCCGAGCGCGTCCTTGCCTGAAAGCAATGGCGGATAATGTTGTCAATCCGGGAGATTGATTTTTCTTCATCGGGGATAAAGATTCGACGCAGCCGCGGTTCGACAGCATCAGTTTTCCCTTTCTGGATAAATACTCTCGGGGCTCTTTTCCCCAGCGCGCACAGCACTTCATAACTTATTGTTTTGGCCCTGGCGGCAATTTCATTCGCGCTTATATATACTCTGCCCTGCCTGCCCAGGAGCACAACTTCGTCACCGACGGCGCATTGTGGTATATGCGTTACATCAATTGTGCACATATCCATGGAAACCATGCCGACAACAGGCGCTCTGAGGCCGCGAATCAGCGCCTCTCCCTGATTGGAAAGAATATATCCGTACCCGTCACCATAGCCGACAGGTATGGTTGCTATACGTGTTTTTTTCTTTGTGATGTACGTACTGCCATAACCGATGCCATAACCCGGCGGAAAATCTTTCAGCAAAACGATTGTTGTTTTAAAAGACATCACAGGTTTTAGTTTGGCTCTGGACTCAGTTTCCGGCGATGGATAAATGCCGTAAGTCATTATTCCGGGACGTACCATATCCAGATTAAATTGCGGATAATTTAAAATGGCCCCACTGTTTTCCATGTGTCTCAGCGGTATTGTAATGCCCAGCTTTTTGAGCTCTCTCAGCAAATCGAAAAATAATTGCCATTGCTTCTCATTACCTGGAACATCAATTTCACTCGAGGCAAAATGGCTGAAGATTCCCTCCAGAACAATATTGGGCAGCTCTTTAACACCGCGAATAAGCTTCAGTGCTTCGCTGTGCATGGTACCGCCGCGTCCCATGCCGGTATCAACTTCAACATGTACGGATAAGTTAATTCCCGCATTCACCAGCGCTTTTTGCAATTTACGCGCAAAGGACAGATCAGAAACCGATGGCGACAAATTGTATTTAATGATCTGTTTTATTTCCGATTCCGTGGAAGGCCCGAGAATGACGATCGGCGCTTCAATCCCGCTCACACGTAATTGCACGCCTTCATCGGCATTGGCAACTCCCAGCATACGGGCGCCGTTCTTCAGGGCGGCGTTGGATATTTCTATTGCGCCATGGCCATAGGCATCGGCTTTGACTGTCTGCATGAAATCAACATGCGGCCCGATCAGTCTTTTAATTTCCCTTAAATTACCGATGAAATTATCAAGATCGACTTCGACCCAACTACGGTATTTATGTTCGCTTTTTTTTATAGCCATATTCTCATCTTCAGCCCGGTTGTCTTATTTTTTTGTCATGGTAAAAACACCGTCCCAGGGCAGGGCCGGCGGCAGTTCCTTGAGGTGCCGGCAGCGTTCGATGTAAATTTTTGACGCTTCATCTTCCGGCCGGATTTCCAGCACTTTTTGGAATGCGGCAATTCCTTCGTCCCATCTGGCCTCCCGGTAAAGAGCCAACGCTGCGCCAAAACCGGCAATTAGATCATTCCATTTATTTTCGTCTTTCTTATCCGCAAGCAATTCGTAAATTCCAACCGGCTGTTTTTTTCCTTTAACGCGCACCCAGTCAAGTTCGCGGCAGCACATATCATCTTTGACGACGTTATAAGTAAATTCACTGATAATAATATTAGACCCATATTCTTTATTGGTGCCTTCCAGACGAGATCCGAGATTAACCATATCGCCCATAACTGTATAGTCGAAACGCATTTCCGAACCCATATTGCCGACAACCATATCGCCACTGTTAATGCCCACGCCGATATTGATTATGGGACGTCCTTCTTCCTGCCATTTTTTTTGCAGCAGGCGGAGAGCGCTCATCATATCCAGTGCCGTCAAACAGGCCCGTTTGGCATGGTCGGGTTGTTCCAATGGTGCGCCAAACACTGCCATCACCATATCCCCGACATATTTATCCAGCAGGCCATCGTATTTAAAAACAATATTGGTCATGGCAGTGAGATATTCGTTGAGCAAGCGCACCAATTCTTCCGGAGATAGTTTTTCAGAAATAGTCGTAAAACCGCGGATATCCGAAAAAAGAACAGAGAGTGTTTTTTTGTCACCGCCGAGTTTGAGTTTTTTAGGATCCTTGAGCATTTCATTGATAACCGAAGTTGTGAGGTAGTGTTGGAAAGCTCCGCGAATTTTCTTTTTCTCCCGTTCTTCGGTAATATAACGGTAAACAGTTATTCCCAGATAAATGAGCAACATGGTCAAGACCGGATAAATGAGATTAAGCCAGATATTATAACGGGAAAAAATAATCACGTTGATAGCAATAAACGTAGCGACTATAAGAAGGGCATAGATTACACCAGTCACTGCGCGCAGGCGGGGAATGATTAAGCCCATCAGTAAACCGAAAAGAATAATCGAACAGAGATCTATAAATTTGGTTACGGTCGAATGTTTTAGAAAATTATGATGCAAAATATTGTCGATGACTGTCGCGTGTATTTCCACTCCGGGATAGACGGCGCCAAAAGGTGTTACCCGTAAATCATAAATGCCCAGAGCAGTAGCACCCACCAGAACAATTTTGTTGCGGATTTTTTCTGCCGGAATTTTTCCATTAATGATGTCAGCAATAGAGTAGTGGGGAAAAGTCCTGGCTGGCCCTAAATAGTTGATAAGCATCCGGCCAGATTCATCTGTTGGGATAATTATATTGCCGACTTTCACATTTTCCACACCGTATCCGGCCAGATTTAAAGAAAGCATCGGCCAGCCCAGATACTGCTGGAGCATCGATATGGCCAGGGATGAATAATAGTTATTGCGAAATTTAATTACCAGAGGCGACCAGCGCATACTGCCGTCGCTATCGGGAATCTTGTTGAAATATCCACTGTTGACGGCAGTTTCGGACAAAGCCTTTATATTGGCTTCCGGGGCATAAGCATGGATCAGGCACGAATCATCAGGATTCTGCACCGCGGAATTAATTAACTGATACCGCCCATTTTTGATTGATTCGGTGTTGAAGAGAATTTCCTTCTCTTTTAAATGAGCAACGTCTTTACCGGAGAAATGAAAAAAATAGCCGACAGTGACGCTGTTCGCTGCTGTTATAGCTTTAGCCAACGCTGCGTCCGTATCCGCTTTTACCCTTTGCTTTTCCAAAAGGTTAAATACAGCACCACCGGCAACACCGCTATCCTTGAATTCCCTGCCTAGCTCGGAGATTGTTTTCAGGCTGGAGTTATTGTCCGGTTCCGAAAAAACGATATCAAAACCAATTGCTTTGGCTCCGGCGTCATTGAGGGTATCGACCAATTTAGCTATTGTCGTGCGCGGCCAGGGCCACCGCCCTAATTCCGATACACTTTTTTCATCAATTACGGCTATGATAGTTTCGCCGCCCGCGGGCAACGCACCGCGGGAAAGCATACGCAGATCAAGGGCTTTTAGTTCCATGAAGCGTAGAAAAGAAAAATCGGCAAAGAAGAGAATTATCATCAGCAATATTGCCAGAAGTGATATTTTTACGGGATTAATCCGGAAAAATTTAATTATGGCCTGTTTCATTGTTTGCCCCTTCACCAATTATGGTAAAATGTTTATATTTACCACTCTACAGTCCATCTTTTCTTCAGCTCAATTCATTATAATTATTAATTTTACGCATAGTTCGCAGTTCGCCGAATAATACCAAACCGACAACAGAAGTCAAGTTGTCTATATTGGTTCTCTGGATGATTATCTTTTTGGATTATTCTCAAAGCAGGAAGGTGCTCGTAATCAGCATTACCATTAAAAATCCGATTGGCAAAATTTAAATAATTAGCGATTATGAAATAATATTGAATAAGCGCTTGAAAGTAATTAAAATATTTATTAAAATAATGCCCATAGTTCCCGGAAGTAAATATTGAAATCTATCAATAACGAGGAGGATATGATGTCGAAAGTAAGGACTGGAGATGTTTTAAGCTGTGAAGTATGCGGATTATCCGTAATTGTCGATGAAGATTGCGGATGCGCTATAACCGAGATTATTTGTTGCGAGGACCCAATGGTCAATAAGGGACAAATTCCACCGAAAAACAAATCTGTAGCCACCGCAGCACCGAAGAAAAAAACGGCAGCAAAAAAAGCAAAACCGACCGCGAAAAAGAAAATTTCCAAAAAACCGGCAAAAAAAGCCGTAAAAAAGCCAGTTGCTAAAAAGAAAGTCAGCAAGAAAAAAACAACGAAAAAGTAATTATTTCTTCAAAAAAAGTTCCCCTCCGTATACAGAGCTTCGGGGCTTACCGGGGCTCTTTTTTACTATTCTTATATTGACTTTTCCTAAAGTTAGCCCCAATATTTCTTTTAATGAAAGCAATTATCATTAATGATCGGAACGGCGGAGATTCATTGGAATCCGCTGGACAGGCGCAACGGGAAAGTGTCTGGTGTGAGAAATTCGCATATTTTATTGACCTTGACGCCTGCAAGGCCCGCTCGCTAAACCGGTCTGTCTGTTGCCGCTGCTATAAATCTTTAATTCAACCGTCGTTGCCGTTCGGGAAAAGCTGATGTGTGGAAGATTTGTATTGATCAGCGATGTCGGAAAAATTGCCGGCGAGTTTGCTGTGAGTGATATAAATAAAACTCTTGCCTCAACCGGGGATATTTATCCCGGACAGAATTGTGCCTGTATTATCAAAGAAGAAGCTAAAAACGTCCTTGCTAATCTGCACTGGGGATTTAGCCCCCGCTGGATAAAACAAAAGATGCAAGACAAGTTGCTGATTAATGCACGGGCGGAAACACTGGCGGATAAACCAACTTTTCGTGACGCTTTCCAAAGACGAAGATGTCTGATTGCCGCTGACGGCTTTTACGAATGGTCGGCAGAAAAAAAACCGTTTTATTTATATATGCAAAACAAAAAGCCGTTTGGTTTGGCTGGTATTTATGAGCCGGCTGCTGCCGACGATACACTAGCATCATTTGTTATTATTACGACAGAACCCAACGAATTAATTGCTGCAATGCATAAACGGATGCCGGTAATTATTCCGGCGGCTCAACGATCCCTCTGGCTGGATAACAGCAAATATGACCCCGGCAAGCTTTTATCCTTGCTCATTCCGTATCCGGCGGCGGAAATGGCAATGCGCCCGGCGGAATTTACCGCCCGGCGCATTTAGTCTGCCCGATAATCCTCTACTACCCGATAGCAATGCCTCCCCGTTCTCCTGTGCTTATCCTTATACAATCGGTTAGTTCCAGTACAAAGATCTTGCCGTCACCGACTTCACCGGTATGCGCACCTTTGGTAATGGCTTTAATGGTTGGCTCCACAAAGTCTTCATTAACAGCAATGTCCAACCTTATTTTTTTCAGCAGGCCGCCGGCTTCTTTGGCTCCACGATATACTTCCGTGACACCTTTTTGGCGACCCTGACCTAAAACTTCGGTTACCGTCATTAAGTGTACTTCCACAGCTTCCAGGGCTGTTTTCACTTCATCCAGCTTATGTGGTTGTATAATAGCTACTATGAGCTTCATTGTTTTATCCTCCTATTCAATAACCGTATATGCGGCTTCACTCTGCTGGGTTAAATCCAACCCGACAATTTCATTCTTCTCTTCGACTCTCATTCCGATTACGACATCCACAATCTTGAAAATAATCCAGGTCATAGTGACAGCAAAAACAATGGTTACTATAACAAGCATTCCCTGAACCAGAAATTGGTTGGCGTTGCCGAAAAAAAGACCATTATTACCGGCTGCATTTACAGCCTTTTCCGCGAATAGCCCGGTGGCAATTGTGCCCCACATTCCGCCGACACCATGTACTCCAAAGGCATCCAGAGAATCATCATAGCCCAGCTTCGACTTGATCACTGCTACGGCAAGGTAGCAAACCAAAGCTACAATCATGCCGATAAATATGGCATTCATGGGATTGACAAATCCGCAAGCAGGAGTGATGGCGACAAGTCCCGCAACGGCTCCGGTTGCCACACCAAGGATGGTCGGAGTACCATTATGCCACCATTCGATTAATGCCCAGGTTAAACCGGCTGCTGCTGTTGCAGTGTTAGTCGTAATGAAAGCATTGGCGGCAATACCGTCGGCCGCCAGAGCACTACCGGCATTGAACCCAAACCAGCCAAACCAGAGCAATGCCGCGCCCAGCACCGTAAACGGTAAGTTATGCGGACGAATTGGTCTGTGGTTGTAGCCCACTCTCTTGCCCAGCATAATGGCCAAAACAAGCGCTGATATACCGGAACTGACATGGACGACAATTCCTCCCGCAAAATCAAGCGCGCCCAGATTCTTCAGCCAGCCGCCTGTTCCCCAGACCCAGTGCGCCAGAGGATCATAAACAAAAGTCGCCCAGAGAATTGTAAAAAGTAAAAAGGCCGAAAACTTAACTCTCTCGGCATATGCGCCGATGATCAATGCCGGTGTAATAACCGCAAACATACATTGAAAAATCATAAACACACTATGGGGAATGGTTGCCGCATAATCGGCATTGGGTAAAGTACCGACACCTCTGAGGCCTGCCCAGTCCAGCTTTCCGATAATGCCATGAAAGTCAGGCCCAAATGCCAGTGAATAACCAAACAAGATCCATTGCAGGCTGATCACGCATAAAATAATGAAACACTGCATCAAAATTGATAAAACATTCTTCCTCCGCACCAAGCCTCCATAAAAAAAAGCCAAGCCCGGCATAGTCATCAACAACACCAGCGCCGTGGACATTAAAACCCACGCTGTATCTCCTGAATTCATAATAAAACCTCCCTTACTAAATATTTCTTTCGTTTCTAATAAAGGCAAGGATGGTGCCAAATTGCTATATCATATATAAGCCTTCGCAATAATTAGACATTAGCGACTTACCTGCCCGGACAATTTGGAACAAAATTGTTCAAAATATTATAAGGCGTGACTAATATGTGGGACTCGGAAGCGAGACTATATTCCAAAAGGTGGCAAGATTAATTACCGTCAATCGGCCTGAGTTATCCTAATTATCTTGACACGTAGAAAGTGATGTAATACTTCCTTGTTTAAATCACGGGAATTACATACCCTCTGCTTACGCAGGATTGTTCAACTAGCCAATTCCGACTTGTGNNTGTGACCTTTAGGTTATGCGCTTTGCTTGCAGAATTGGGGTTTCACTAATAATGTTTCATAACAGGAATTAAAATGCTGAATTTATTACCATCATTGCTGGTAGGGATAATTGCCACACTCCTTTTTGCTGTGAATGTTTTATTTTGGCCGGTTCTTGTTTTTTTCTTTTCGATTCTGAAAATTATTCTGCCTTTTGCGCCTTTGCGGCGTCTATTTGACCGTATTTTGCCCTGGCTTGCGGAAAACTGGATTTCCTGCAACAGCGCATGGATGAGCTTAGTCCAAAAAACTAAATGGGATGTGCAGGGGCTGGATAATTTAAACTATCACGGCTGGTATCTGGTCAGCAGCAATCATCAATCCTGGGTAGATATTTTTGTAATGCAGCATTTGCTGAACCGCCGGATTCCGTTGATGAAATTTTTCCTGAAGCGCGAATTAATTTGGGTGCCGGTTATGGGCCTAGCCTGGTGGGCGCTGGATTTCCCCTTTTTGCGTCGGCATAGTGTTGAATACCTGAAAAAACACCCGGAGCAAAAAGGTAAAGACTTTGCATCGACACGCAAGGCCTGCGAGAAGTTTGCCCATACCCCGACGAGTGTGATGAATTTTCTGGAAGGTACGCGTTTTTCCAGGGCAAGACACACAAGGCAGCAGTCGCCTTATCAGTATCTGCTCAAGCCCAAAGCAGGCGGTATCGCGCTAGCACTGAGTGTACTGGGTGAGAAGTTTCATTCTTTGCTGAATATCACTATCGTTTATCCCGACGGGATCCCTACATTCTGGGAGTTTCTCTGCGGCAAGGTCAAACGGATAACCGTGCGTATCGCGCAAGTGGAATTACCGCAAAAACTCCTACATGGTGATTACGAAGGCGATCAGAGTTTTCGCGCGGAATTTCAACAATGGGTGCAGCAACTATGGCAGGAAAAAGATATTCTTATTCAGGAGATACTGAAAGATGCCGGTCAGATGGAAAAAAGCATCGCCTGATGAAGTGCTTGCGGACATTTTTATACGGCGTTCTTATCCTTATTGCCTGCAAAAAGCTGCCGGATTTTACTGTTGTAGTCGCTGACGCGGTATGCTTTTAACCACCGCTTCATGGTTAGCCCCGCGTATGTTTTAATCAAAAGATTTCTCCATCTTCGTTTTATATCTCTCCAGGCATTAACCAGCGGAACAGTGAAAATGGTATGCAGCGGTAGATCATTTTGCAGCACGTTTCTCGCCCGCTGTTTTTCCCGCAAATTACGCACAAACCGCCGGAAATAAAACACGACAAACTGGATGGGAAAGCCAATGGTAGCAATGTACACCCAGTTCAGCCAGTTGCCGTAATTTAATTTCCTGTTGATGAATCCTCCGAGGTACCTTTTTTTCATCAAAATTTTGGGCATGTTTTGCAGGTCATAGGCATCCAATCCGTCTGGCCGGGGATCATAACAAAGGAACAGGCCATCATATTTATCCCAGCCCACCATTGAAAGGGGCAAGATACGTCCTTCGCTCTCCAGCCTCGCTCTGAGTTCGGAACCGGGCAGCGGGACGGCATTAAGCAGTTGGATGGTATCTATCCCCGATCTTTTGAAAAACTTTTTAAAATATTTGGCTCTCTCCTTAATAGTGAAAAAAGTGCTCTCCTGCCCATCGCTGCGAGCGGGATAGCCAAAAATGAACATGCCGTGCAAATAAAAAAAGTTGGATAGTTTTCTGGAACGGGCGATCAACTTTTCCACGGTCACGCCTTTGCGCATAGCCCGCAATTCTTCATTGATCGGGCTTTCGTAACCAATGGCCAGAGTGGTAACACCGGCCCAGCGCATGGACTCTATCAGTTCGTCATTTTCCGCCGCCTCAGAACGCACCTGGACAATTATATCGATTTTTTTCCGAAATTTCCTTTTATAATCGCCAATCCCCTTGCACAGCGCAATCGCCTCGGCCGGATTTTGAGCAAAATTATCATCGGTGAAAAAGAAATTCTTGTATCCCATATCAGTATATTTGATCAGCTGTCGCAATGCTGTCTCCACCGAAGCGGATTTATAACTTCCGTATTGCCTGTTAACTACGCAGAATTCACAATTCCAATTGCAGCCGCGGCCTCTGTTGATGGGGACGGCGCTCCATCTTTTTTGCAGGAATTTAACCAACGTCAAGTCAGTATCGACTAATGCATTCAGATCGCAGATAGGCTGGCGTTTTCCGGTAAAGACATATGCACCGGTATCGTCAAGAAAGCTGATCCCCTTGACTTGCGCCAACCCGCTCCGGTTCAAGGCAACACTGCCATTTTCCATCAATACCGCCAGTAATTCCAAGATTATCTCTTCCCCTTCACCATGGACGACAATATCAATGCCGGAATCAAGCGCTTCTTGCGGCAAAGCGTCAACATGGCTGCCACCGGCAATGGTTATGGCGCCAAATCCCTTGTAAAGCCTCGCTACAGTAAACAAGCGGGGTATCGAGTTACTCATGCCGCCGTAAAACAGCGCCAATTTCGCGGGCTGCCGGGCCTGTAAAAAAGCATGATCCGGCCGTCCGATAAAATCCTGCGGCCCGTTATAATTGTTTTCATCAATCGCATAAACTTCTTTGCAATGAGGATGATTGTTAATCTGGCTGATGACGGACAAAATCCCCACCGGAGGCATTTTTATCTTGGCGTATATGTTATTCTGAGAATGCTTAGGATATTGCGGAATAATACCGATTATGGTCAATTCTTTTTTCATGATTAAAATTTCTCCTACTTTAAAGGACTGATACGGATTTTGTACGAGTCACCTATCTTTTCCATTATCCTGATTTCGATACCATTTTTTTCGTCAATAAACAAACTTTTACCAGACAGATCAAAGGCAGCGCCCTGGAGATATAATTTGGAAGGATCGGCATCCATCAGCCTGACTGGTGATTTCCCAAACCGGCATTCTTCAATGCTATCGTCCGCATACATGATCAGAATTCCTTTGCCGGGAAGATGCGGGTCAAAACTGCCCAGCAGCTGGCGGTTTTCGATAAGATAATATTTGGATGCAGAAAGAGGAATTTTTATGGCTAGTGTTTTTGCCGATTTGTCTTCCAGCGGCCCCAGCACAATTTCACTGGCCTGTTTGGGGTCGGCCACTTTGACTTTTTCGCGAGGTATCCAGCCCAGCCTTAACTTTGTCCATGATGATATCCCCGGAGGCGGAATATTGCGCTTGTAGAAATGGCAGGAAAGCGGGTCCCAATAACCCATGTTTATTAACGCTTCGGCAAAATTAGTGTCTCTCGTGGGATGGCTGGCCTGAATATCATGATCGTAAAGACATGGCACAACCCGTTTCCCATCTCTGACGCCGCCCCATACATGGGCGATATCATGAAAGAGCGTGCCCAGGTGAGCTTGATAAGTGAAGATGGCGACTCCGCCCGGGACAACCTGTCCGTTTTTACTTTTGAAGACGATCTCCTGTTTCCAGCCGAGCATGCCCGGATATCCGCAGAGCCCGACCATCCCGTATTCTTTAAATTGAGCGCCGAGAAACAGAACAACGTAAGAGTAACGGGAAAAATCATTCTTCTCATCCGCGGCATCAATTGCATCTTGAATTAATTTTATGACTTTGGATCTATCCACCAAAAGATTGGCGGGGGAGATGGAATACCACTTAATGGGATCAGGAAGCTTGAGCCATTCTGTAAAATCGAACTCCGCGCAGACTTTTCCGTAGGACATTTCTTGTACATAAAAATCAAGTTTCTGGAAACGATCCCGGACAAAGGCCTCATCAACCTGCGGTTTGATATCCGGGAATTCGAGAAGAATAACCAGCCCTCTTTTCTTTTCGCAAACCTCTTGGCGCTGCTCTTCGGCTTGCGCGACAGCGGGAAAACACATCAACCGGAATATAACGGCAAGCATAATTCCGGCAAAAGCAACTCTTCCAATGCTGATTTTCATAATCAATTTCTCCTGTAACATCGGCTGAAATAAATTGATAAACGATTATATCGAAAATATTATATCAAGGAAAATATTTCTTGACATCAATAATTCGTTATGCAACACTAGTTGCGCAACCAGCGTTGCCTTTGTGGCAAGATGTTTATATCTTAATTATGACAAGGAAATTATCAGGAGGAATTAGGCGGATTAATCATAATTTTAATTACTAAAACATAGGTTTACAAGGAAAGCGAGGCAACTATGTTATTGGAAAAAAAATATGTTGATTGCACCGGTTTTGCAACAGCTTCTACAAACAAGTTTGAATTATTTCTGCGCAAATATAATATTGAGAAACAATCGCTGGAAGTCTTTACCATCGCCCTTGCTCTGTTCTTTCTGGAAACATTATATTTTAAAACTTCTCTTTTTATTCTTGATTATTTAAACGCACTGCTCATTATATCCTATGCTCTCCTCGGCCTCGGCCTCGGAGCTATAATCAGCCACAAGATTAAAAGCCTTACCGAAAATATGATTATAGGCTTAAAGCTATTAATCATCGTATTCATCGTTCTTTCTTTTCTTAATTTTGTTTTTTTCGCTAACTATCTTTTCTTTTCACCGGCTTTAATAATTCCTTTTGCGCTGGGTAACATTATCATTGCCAACTACCTGAAAGTTGACGATGCTCGTAAAATTTATTTCTTTGATCTGGCCGGCGCCACAGTTGGTGTTCTATTGCCCCTCTTCCTGATACCGATATTCCGGGAAGAAAACTGCTACATGATATTGATCATTATTCTTTCTCTTTCGGCAATGACCAATAAAACCAGCAGTAAGCTTGCCGATATTGCCGCTCCCGCATTTTTAGTTATCTTTATCGCCCTTCTTTTTCAAAACTGGTTTTTGGATGACTGGCTCAATTTTATCAAGATCACCCGCTGCAGACCGGGCATGAGCCAATATAAGACTTTTTGCTGGGGCGATGATATTAAACTCATCTACTCCAAAGGCTCCAATGTCCAGAGGATCGATGCATTTCAACTGGAAAACATTGATGAATTGAAGAATTGGTATGCAAATACTAAATGGATATGGAAAAATGTCGGCGTCACAAACAAAACGGTTTACGTTGCTTTTGACGGCCAGTTCAATGACGGTATCAATGTAGGTCCTTTTTGGGTTTACGCCTATGATGCCCGCATTATGTCCGGGCTTATTGATGACCCTGATTTTTTATTGATCGGCACTTCGGCACAAGGAGTTGTCAAAACGGCTATAGCCGCGTATGAATTTGATCTTACCAAAAAGTTATTAAAATTGTCAGAAAGAATGACGACTGTTCCTGAAGAAGATGAGGTTACCAGAACAGCCATTGGAGAAGGATTCTGGGAATTATTAAAGACGCGGTGGTACAAGCCAAAACATAAAGGGAAAATTACGGGCATCGAACTCAATCCTGAGATAATTGGCTTGATGAAAAAACCCTGGACTTTCTGGCGCTGGATTTACACAAATATCGATGATCTGCAAACCATGAACGGACGAACTTATCTGGACTCTATACCCAAGACTAAAAAATTCGATATTATCACCTTGATGAATATTCATCAGATCAATGACGTCGGCCTGATCGGCGCGCCGGAGGGTCTCCACACCTATGAAGCCGTCAATGCCATGCTGGATCATTTATCGGAAAGAGGTTTTGTCGTCTTTGAAGAAAGGCTTTTTAATAAGCAGGGTGAACTAAGCAGTATTAAAATATTGAATACCTTTATGCAGGTGCTGAAAGACAGAGGATTAGAAGATCCCCGGAAACATATATTTTTTTACAGATGGAGCAGTCCCCACCTTATGCCCAAAATGGGAGGCGGAGAATTTGCCATGATCATGATCAAAAAGACTCCCTTCACAAATAAAGATTGGCAACAAATGAATATCTGGCGCACCAATGTTAAAAAGTACATGACAGATTCCGTAATCTCTATTTACCCTGTTAATGAAGATAAAACACCGTATGCCACGCAGGTTAATGCCGTTATGAACGGCAACACCAACATTGCCGGAGCCGACCTCTCGATAATCACCGATGACAAACCATTTCCCTGGTCGGTCTATGCCGATAATTCTCTGGTCAAATCACCTCTTCTTAAAATCGGCCTGATCTGTCTGGTCATGCTCTTAATTATCAGTATTTACTGGCTGAGCACTAATGCTGTTGTCAATAAATCTGACTTTGCTCTGCAGTCGTTGTATTTCAGTTTGATCGGTTTAGGCTATTTTATAATCGAGATTGGCTTGATTAATTTCTACCAGATACTTACCGGCTCTCCGGCGTATTCGTTTATTTTTGTTATGGCTACACTTTTAATATCTTCCGGTATCGGCAGTTATTATTCCAGGAACTTCACGCCGAAACAGACCATGCTGGCCTTCGGCGGCATTTTAGTATTTTGCCTGTATCATCTTTTTTTCAACCGCCAGCTTATTTCCAGCTTAAACTTCGGCCCGCTCCCGCTTTTCTATTCAATACTGGTCGGGCTGACTATTTTACCGCTTGGTTTCTGCATGGGCATACCTTTCCCCGGTATGCTGCAAAAAATTAAAGCAGGAATCTCGCAGGAGCATATTCCTTACTTCTTCGCGGCAAATTGTCTTTTCTCCACCTTTGCCGTTATTTTAAGTTTTTATCTGAGTGTCACTTACGGTCTGAAGGCAACTTTCAGCATCGGCATTGCCTGTTATCTGCTGCCGCTATTCTTTTTTATCAGGAGAAGCTATGCCACCGAAAAATAAATTTACGAATAAAGACATTATCGACGCCGCTTTTAAAATCGTCCAAAAGAAGGGATTGGATGCTCTCACTGCCCGCGCCATCGCCTTAGCATTGCGATCTTCCACCAAACCGATTTATTCGCAGATCAAATCAATGGAAAAATTAAAAGAGGCAGTCATCCATAAAGTTTATGAGCTTTTTTTTGAATATGCAGAAAGAAAGATTACCGGCGACAGCCTTTTAGATCTTCAATTAAACCACATTCATTTTGCTTACAAAGAAAAAAATTTCTTTCGTTGTTTTTATTATGAAAAATATGCGCATATCCACCAACAATATCAAGGACCTTATGGGCAACTATGGTTGCAAAAAGTTGCGGGTAATCCGCGCTACGAGAAATTAAATGATTCGGAAAAGCATATGCTAATGATTAAAGAGTGGATCTTTGTTCATGGCCTTGCCGATCTGCTTACTTACTCTACCGCTAAGGAATTTGACGCCATGAGGAATGATGAGAGGATGTTGATAGATTTTTTGCGTTATGAGTTTAAAATATGATCGGACAAAAACGGAATAAAGAAAAATCACCCAGTCGGAGCGCTTACGGGTTCTATTCTGCAATCATTTCGCAATTTCTCACAGTCAACCATGTCCTGAGGTCGGCCACTGGAACGCTTGTTGATCAAAAGGTCGTCTTTCGAAATGAAATTTACTTTAAAATCACCAAAATCAGCAACAACACGATTCTTAAAACACGTTTCAAATATTACGCCGTCGATTGAAGTAAATATCTCCAATCGCATGGGAGGAATACCCATTCTAATCACTTTTTTGTCTTCTAAAAATATTCCTTTTTTTAAATCAGGCTGATCAAATCCAAACTGCCGCAAAGCAGCAACCATCTTCAGAGCATTTAATTCGTTAGTTGCAATCCATACATCCATATCACCTGTTGCCCGAGGATAACCATAAAATCCTACAGCATAGCCACCAATAACAAGGTACTCAATTTCCTTTGAGTGCAACAATCTCAAAAACTCTTTGAAGTCGCGCGGAAACTCGATCATGGCCAAACATCGCCTTTCTCATGAATTCAATTGCCTCTATTCTTTCGGCAAAACTACGGGTATGCCAATCTGCTCTGTCATCAGCTTCGTGTAAATTTAATACTTCAAAAACATTTCTTTGTATTTTTTCTTCGATCATTTATCCCCCGCAGGACAGCAATTACAAGCAAATAACTTCATATGATCTTATAAAGCGAACTCATTTATTCGATTAATTATTTGAAATAATAACATATTTCAATTTTTTGCGAAAGATGAAAAACACCTAAAAATAGGCTTAATACGGAAAAACGGGG
>PLMQ01000009.1 GCA_003142535.1 Syntrophaceae bacterium | reverse complement strand
CCGACCGTCTTTGAACTCGGACGCATTGCATTGCCGCTTTTTTGCTTTGTCTTGGCGTATCACTTAGCTCGTCCAGATTCAATAAATAGTGGTCGATATATAAGGACAATGAAACGCCTTACTTTATTCGGCCTGATTTCATCTTTATTTTTTATTCCTCTTTCCGGACAAATGAAAGGTTGTTTTCCGCCTACCGGCTTATTGAAGGGCGCTTATCCACTCAATATAATGTTTTTGCTTCTTACAGCGACAGGCATTTTTTATTTACTTGATTTAGGCGGACGTCTAAAGACATTCGCTGCTATTTGTCTTTTTGTATTTGGCGGTCTGTTTGTAGAATTTTGGTGGTTCGGCCTGACGTTCTGTTTTTTTTCTTGGCTATATTGCAAATCACCATCTATATTACGGCTGATATGTTGGATTGCAGCGTCTGCCTTCCTCTATGTAGTTAATCTCAATTTATGGACGCTGGCGGCAATACCCATCATCTTTTTGGCCCCGCATATCCAATTTGAAGTTCCTCGCGTAAAGTACGCTTTTTATATTTATTACCCTGCACATTTAGCGGTGATTTTGGCAGTTTCGTTATTACTGAAATTGTGAGTATTGACTTGTGGAGTTATCAACAATCTCTGTTAATAACCCGTAGCATTTACTTATTGTCAATTTTTTAATTCTCTACTATAAAAAACAAAATAGCAAATCGCTCAAAGATTGAGCAGCCCCGGAAAGGACATAATGGAAAAACCCGAACTACTTAAAATCATCAATAAGCTTTTAAACACAGAAGCCGATCTTGGCTTTCTGCTCGATCTGCAGGAGGAACATCTCGAAACTCTTGTTGCCTGCATCCGAGACAGGGTAAATCAATTAAATACTAAGGAACAATGATCATGAAAAATCAGACCAAATTATTTTTATTAACATTTTTTTTGTTAATTACTTTTACTATTCCGGCTCTCGCTGATAACACTGTAAAGAACATTTCCGGTGCAGTATATTTCAGCCCCAAGGGAGATTGCACGGAAGCTATCGTCAATGAAATTAGTCATGCTAAATCAGAAATATATGTCCAGGCATATTCCTTTACTTCAGCTCCAATAGCCAAAGCCTTGGTTGACGCACACAAGAGAGGTATTAAAGTTGAAGTCATCCTGGACAAGAGCCAAAAAAGAGAAAGATACACTTCTGCTACTTTTATCTCTAATGCCGGCATCCCCACCTATATAGATAGCATACATGCAATCGCTCATAATAAGATTATGGTGATTGATAAAGAAACGGTAATCACCGGCAGCTTTAATTTTACCAAAGCAGCAGAAGCAAAGAATGCTGAAAATTTATTAATTCTGAAATCAAAAGAACTGGCCCGCCAGTATTTGATGAATTGGACTAAACACAAAAACCATTCTGATTCTTATTCCGGAAGAGAGTAAAATGGCTGAAAAACTTGATCAGAAAAAGACTGTTGATTTAGAAGAATTGCTGATGTCCGAAATTATTCAATCAGAAGCCCTGATTAATCTGCTTGATAAAAAAGGAATAATTTCCAAACAAGAATTGTTGGAAGAAATGAAGAGAGTTCAGACATCGATGATGAAATCACAGTGATTCGGATTGATTTGTGGCAAACGGGGATGTATAGTTAATCATCTACACAGTAATAATAAAATACAGGAGGGAAAATAATGAACAAAGCAGAATTGATCGAAGAAGTGGCCAAGGTTACATGCACCAAGAAAGAAGCTGCTGAGGCAGTAGACGCAACTTTTGCAGCAATCCAGAAAACATTAAAAAAGGGCGGTGAAGTCACACTTGTAGGATTTGGCACTTTTAAAGTGAATAAGAGAAAAGCCCGCACAGGGAGAAACCCCCAGACAGGAGCAGCGCTTAAGATTGCCGCAAAGAAAGTTCCTGTATTTAAAGCTGGGAAGGGACTGAAAGACGCTGTAAAATAAACTTGTCACGCACCATTCCTAGTCAATTTCAAATGAGCCGTCCCATGCTCCGGCTGGGCGGCTCATTTTTTATCAAGAGGACGACGCACATATTCCTTGTGTTCAGTAAATTTGGAGTTTAGCGGATACCATGTCCAGAAAAAAGCTTATCATAATCGGAATGGTTATAGGTTCCATAGCAGGAGGGTATGCACCTGTATTGTTTGGTGCTGACTCAATTTTCGCTTCGTTGATAGGCAGTACCATTGGTGGATTACTTGGCATATGGGGAGCCTACAAGCTCTATGGATAAATAGGCTCTTCTCCAAGATGCATCATTCGTAATGTTTTGTTCTCTTTCAATTCTGATTGATACTTCATGTAAATTTCGGCCCCATTCCGATTTTGCAATCCATCTCCTCAGCAGGGTATGGCTTCAAAACAGAAAGCAACTTGGCTTTGTCATCTGTTTTATCGCTGAGCCAGATTTGCTCCTGATCCTTGGGAACAATTACCGGCATCCGTTCATGAATGGGTTGTATCAATTGATTTGCATTCGTCGTAATGATCGTGCAGGAATTAATCTGAGACTTGTCCGGTGCTATCCATGACTCATAGAGCCCGGCCATGCCAAAGAGTTCTCCGGATTTAAGATAAAAATATAAGGGGACTTTTTTCGTTCCGTCTTTTTTCCACTCATAAAAGCCATTAGCAATAATTAAGCATCTTCTCAATTTGAATGCATTTCGGAAGCTCGGCTTTTCACTAATGGTCTCCTCCCTGGCATTGATCATCTTATTACCGATGGAAGGATCTTTAGCCCAGGAAGGAATAAGTCCCCAGAGAAGTGACGCCAGAACGTTTTGACCATCACGATGAATAACGGCAGGGATATATTGTCCCGGACTTACATTCCAGTTCGGCTGTAATTCATGATAGGCTTTCTTAATGTCGAATTTTTCTTCGATACTGGACAAATCCGAGACTAAAACAAACCGGCCGCACATCTTTAAATCCTCCCCACTGATAAAATAATAACAAATAGCAAATTGGATAGATATATAAATTTCTCTTGACAATAGAACGATCGTTCTATATAAGGCAATCATGGAGAAAAAGAGAGACATCAAGTCAGTTGAACAGAATATTTCTTCCTT
>PLMQ01000012.1 GCA_003142535.1 Syntrophaceae bacterium | reverse complement strand
TTTGCCAGCATTTGCGGCGCTTCTTGAAAATTTTCCAAAGCATTGAAAAAACGATCCAGAACATCACCGCTGTATGTTGGTATGAGAAAAAGATGAGAGTGGGGTATCCGGCGGCCGCGCGCGTAAAGAAATATAAAATCAGGCTTAAACGCCGCCATCATCTTATTGGAAACGATCTTTGCAACTTTGAAGAGGCTGGCATTTTCTTCGTNNAGTTCATCTTCATAAATTTTGTATGCGGGGGACTTACCTGCAACAATGTCACAAAAAACGCAACCAGATTGATCTGCCATATAAACTCCCTTGAATATTTAATATTGCTATCAGCACAGGTAGCATAATAAACTCAACGACTCTATCGCCAAAAATGTGTTTTCGAGAGTGGCGATGCCGTCGTGTGTCGTTCTGGAAAATCCACCCGTTTTATTCCGGCAGTTGAGGATAAAGTCCAGACATTGCTCCGGGTATGACGGCGTATGGCCAGAGAGGGATGATGCCATAATTCCCGCGTGAATATGTTCAATAAAAGACAGGGACGTGCCCGGAATATCGGTGAAACCACATATTGGCGTTTCACAGATACGGATAAAATCATCAGGCTGTAATTGTTCCACTGGATAGCTCAGTAGCTTTAATATATTCAGCGCCAACGCCGTTTCTCTTAGCGATGATTTGCCAATACCGAAACCATGATCCTTATTGGCAAACTGCAAGATAAACTGAACCATTCCGTCGCGATTTTTTTTGTCTACGGCATTTTTATTATACAAGCTGACCAGATAGAAGGTTCTTTTGAAGGCGGCGGTCATTTCCGCTGGTAATTTATTTACGTCGAATTTGTATTGGTCAATATTGCTGGTGATATAGGATGAATGATCGAACAGGGGATTTGTGCCGAGCAGGCGCAGACCATTCACAGCATAGAAATCGGAAAAGATACTATCATATGAGCCGTCGTCATGCTGCAGGTTCTGTAAATATGCAGTGGTCTTTTCATCCTCAAAATCGAACTTCAGGTGATTTAAGGTGGATAAGGCAAAATAGGTATCCGCGCCATTTGGTTCTTCCAGTCTGTAAAAACAATATCCGCCGCATTGACAGCGGCATTGTAAAACGTAATCTATAATACTGATCTTAAATTCACTTTTATTCATAAACATTACTTATTGTTTTATCTTTATTCCGGCAATTTGGTCTTGATTTGCGCCACTAAGCCTTGCAGTTCCGCAGCAATTTTATTTAATTCTTCAGCCGCTTCGGCAGACAGATGTCCATAGCCCCGCATGTGTCGTGGTTTTAATTCCTCAATGGACATATCCGCAAAAATCAAACTGGTACGAATAAAATTTATCACGCTTCTATCCGGATTGCCTGCTTGTATGCCCTGCTCCTTGAGAATCCTGCGCATAGCCTGATGGATTAAAGCGCAATGTTTTTCAATAATCATCCGCAAATCCGGATCAACATCGTTAACATATTGCTGAAATGGTGAATGCGGAATCATGACATCCAGAATACACTGAAACTCTGATAACAGTTTGTCCACATAACGAAATGCAATTAATAAATATTTTTTGTGATTTTCATTGAGATCAGTCATGTGTTCTTATCGTTCATAAATATTTCATCCGGATATTTTCTTCTTCATCATTTCGATCATGCCCAGGGGATAACCGCCGATAAGCGAGGCCATACTGCTAATATGATCTTCCGGCCAGTTCCAACGATGCCGATCAGATAAATGCCGTAGATAATTTACAACATCCTCACTATTTAAATTATGTAGAAAAACAGTTGCCGCAGGCAGAAGCTGTGCTTTCAGAAAAAACAAATCATTTTCCGGCAGAAAGTGTTCGACAATGGCGATAAACTGAAAATGTTGCTCCAAAATAAGATGACGCAGAAAAATGGTTTTTTGGGGAGTTATTTTCGCGATATTATCAAAAACTATTACTGTTTTCTTTCCCTTCGGCAACAACATATTGGCAATTCGGTAACGCATGGATTTATATCCGAACCGTTTACCTGTTTGCCTGTTCATCTTGGGGATATGCAATTCTTTCATCAGCTTTTCGCTCATTTTCCCCGGTGTCTGGCTGAAATCCACAAAAATAAATCGCCATTTATTCACAAGGAGCGATGACACATGTTTGACCAGGCTGGTCCGGCCAATGCCAAATTTTCCCTCAATGACAATATTATGCCCGCGCATCAGTTCTTTGATGATGAGCTTTGTTTCCTTTTCCCGTCCGACAAACATGATTACTCCCTTTCGGATGTCATGTTAATAATCAAATTTCTTTAATGTCGGGCTGGTACTATGCCTTTATTAAATCCATCATAATAGCGGATTTTCAAAGATTGCCGCTTTTCCCAGCTCCGCCTCAATTTCCATAAGGCGGTTATATTTGGCAATCCGTTCACTGCGGCAGGCGGAACCGGTTTTAATCTGTCCGCCGCCCATCGCTACGGCAAAATCCGCGATGAACGTATCTTCAGTTTCACCGGAACGATGGGAAATGACAAAGTTCCAGCCGGTTTTACGGCAAAGGTTGATGGCATCAACAGTTTCCGTTACCGTGCCGATTTGGTTTAATTTGATCAATACGGCATTGGCTGTTTTTTCTTGAATGCCGCGGACAATATATTTTTTGTTGGTTACAAAAATGTCGTCGCCGACAATTTGAATTTTCTTGCCCATTGCTGACGTCTGTTTTTTGAAACCATCCCAATCATTTTCAGCAAGGCCGTCTTCTATCGAAACAATCGGGTATTTATCAATCCATTGCTGATACAGCGCAACCATCTGGTCATTGTTCTTTGTTCCCTGTCCTGATTTGGTGAGTTGATATTTCCCATCTGTAAAAAAGGAGCTTGCTGCCGGATCAAGAGCTATGGCAATATCTTTTCCCGGCTTATATCCCGCTGCTTCTATGGCGGCAATGATTACATCGCAGGCCTCTTCGTTACTTTTCAGATTCGGGGCAAATCCTCCCTCATCGCCGACGTTGGTGGAATAGCCTTTTTTACTCAGAATGCCTTTCAGGGCATGAAAGGTTTCCGCACCGTAGCGCAAAGCCTCGGCAAAGGAAGGCGCGCCGATGGGCATGATCATGAATTCCTGAAAGTCAACGCTGTTGTCGGCATGCTTGCCACCATTTAAGATATTCATCATAGGCACGGGAATCTGCCTTGCGCCAAATCCGCCCATATATGTATAGAGCGGAAGGCCGGATGCCAGTGAAGCAGCTCGCGCTACAGCCATAGATACGCTGACAATGGCGTTAGCGCCGAGATTGCTTTTGTTCGGTGTTCCATCCAAACCGATCATAAAGTGATCAATTTCCTCCTGACGCGTCGGGTCCATGCCGATTAAAACAGGAGCAATGCGTTCATTGACATTGGCCACAGCTTTAAGAACACCCTTGCCGCCGTAACGAGTTTTTCCGCCATCGCGCAATTCCATCGCTTCATTTTCACCGGTGGACGCTCCCGACGGACAGGAGGCGGAGGCGCTAATGCCGTTATCGAGAATAATAGTTGTCTTAACTGTCGGATTGCCGCGGGAATCGAGAATTTCCATGGCTCGGATTTCTTTTATTTTTGAGTTCATTTTTTATCCTTTCTTTAATAAATTTTATTCAGTCAGGCCTGCTGCCTGTTTTTCCAGTTGAGCAATCAATTGCTTAATTTCTTCTGTTTTGCCCTGCGTCTTGGAGAGCAATGCTTCAATTGTCGCCAGTTCTTCCCTAACATAATTGACAGCCTGAATTCTCATGGCTTCAATGGCTGAATTAATGCTTTTTTCCCACTGATAAGCCAGACGGGAAATATTAATTTCCGCCTCACGGGGAACGCCTTTGATAAAATGTCGTTCAAAACTCCTACGGAAAATAAACATAGGAATCAAAAACCAGATCAAATCCAGATGAACATCAAAAGACTTGGTAAAAGATATGTCGGGATGATCGGGTTCTATTACGTCAATTTTCCAGTCTGCCTCCGCCATCGTTACGCCCAGAACTTTTTGCAGATTTTCGTCGAGGAATTTGCGGAAAGCTTCCAGCGACCTGACAATGCTTGCGTGCGCTCTTCTTAAAGTTCCGAAAAAGTTGTGGCGTTGGGTTTGCGAAAGAAGATGCATTTCCTCAGTCATATTTTCGGACATCCATTCTTCGTAGCGGCGGGAAAGCTTCCAGAGATTGCCCCGCCAAGTAGGCAGATCGGCCTCTAGTGTCGCACTTACCTTTTTAGTAACCGGTATTTGAAACTGGTCGAGGCAGGTTTGGATTAAGTCACGTGTTTGCCTTTGGTTTTCGCGTGCAATCATTCCCATTTCCTCGCGGAACAAAGACTCGTTAACTTTTTCATTGAGAATTTGTTCCTTCAGGGCAGCGCGCTCCTGATCAGCTTTGAGCGCTGCTTCCAACGCGATATGCAAATAACTCAATGAAGTAGTCAGCAGAGATTGGCTCTTGTGCCGGAGAATCCGCATGAATTCAAAATCTCTGTTCATTGTTAATTTTTGAAGAATTTCTTTTTTCACAAGTTCTTTGTAGAGTTGAGTTTGATTGCGCGTAGAATATAAATAGACCGGCAGTTCTCTGTTTAATTCGCGTTGCAGAGTTTGCCGGAAAAACCGGATAACCTCATCCTGCTGAGAGGCAGAGAGAAGGTCGGCTTTAGTCAAAAGAAGGGTTATATTCGGCGTGTGACCGGTCAATTCGCGAATCAGCTCCAAATCATGTTCTGAAAGGGGCCGGTCGGCGCTGACAGCCAAAAGCGCTATGCCTACTTCGGGAAGCCAGCTCTCCGAAGTAGATTGATGATATTTGTAAACACTGCCCAGTCCTGGCGTATCAACGAGCCTAAGGCCGGAATATTCTCTGAGCGTCGGCAACTCGATATCCACAACAGCAACATTTTTTTGATTATCCTGATTTTTAGCTTCGGAGGTAAATTCTTCAATTTCCGAAATCTTTATTGTCGTTGTCCGACCATCGAAATGTCGTACCACAGCACGCTCGAACTCACCATATTGCAGGCGGGTTATGGTTGTTGTCACCGGAATGACGCCCACAGGCAGAATGTCTTGTCCAAGCAGGCTGTTGATGAAAGAGCTTTTACCGGCTTTGAACTGGCCTAAAATGGCCACGTCAATAGGCGGATTTTGCTTGAGCAGGTTTTGTGCGGCTTCCAGTTGGCGGTTGAGTGAAACAAGATGAAAAAGGCTCGAAGCTTGCTGAACTGTTTGCAGAATTTTCTTGATCAGGGATATGGACATTTTGGGCGGGCTATTTTCCATAAAAAACTCCTCCAGGTAAATTTCCTGCAGGAGTCATCAGCAACAAAGGCGGTTATAAGGTGAACTCCATCACCAGAGTGTTAGCTAAGACTATAGTTAAAAATATAATTCTCGTCAACAGTATTTTGGAAGAAAGCGAATTAGGAAAGAATAGTACATTTCAATCTTTCAAGCGGCATTCAATAAATTATTAAAGCGATCCAGTATCAACATTTGTATTTGTTATCCTGAAGGTTGTGTCTTCACATGTATCAGCGGTAAGCCCAGATGCCGGCGATGCGTTTCTCCTTTGAGTTGAGTCTGTTCCCGAACTGTAGATGTGCCGCGCCGCCCCTTGCCCATTTTTTCAATCAAATGAGAACACCCCAGATGTAATGTGTGCTTACCGAACTTTTGTCCCAGTTCATCGGCAACATTGTAAATAGCTTTTATCTTTTCGGCCTGCAAGGGATCATCAAAGAGAGTGTATTGAGTATTGGTATCCGGTTCCAGATCGAGCAGAACAACTCCAGTGGCACGGTAAATATCTTCCGACCGGTAACAGGAATCAAAAAGGTTGCGAATTATACCGGAGAACTCCAGCGGGCAGGCGCATGGACGCGAGAGCTTTGTTTCACTGCCGACCGTATTGAAATCATTCTTCTTTAAAAATATGACGATTTTCTGCGGCGACAGAAAATACCTCCTAGCCTTAATACATGCCGATTCCATATTGCGCATGAGATGGGCAAAAAGATAGTCGGCATTGGAAGTTGGTGGAGCAAAGGTTTTGGTTTTACTGATCGAGGCATAGGAGCTTTTTTCTTCCGCTGTTACAGGATAAACTGATTTGCCCCGCAATTCCTGCCAGATTTCCACTCCGGGCTTGGTGAATTTTTGCAGTACTGTTTTTTCGGGCATCTGAGCAAATTCCAACGCATAACGAACACCCATTTTAGCCAGATAGTTGGTGGTGGCATTACCTATGCCCCAGATTTTCTCCACGGGAAGATTGTGCAGATATTCCGCAATGTCTCTTCCTCTGATTATAGTCATCCCTGCCGGTTTTTGATGTTTGGAGGCAACTTTAGCTAACACTTTGGTTATACTTAAACCCACTGAAACAGTTATGCCTAATTCTCTTTCGATTTCTTTTTTCATCTTCAGAGCTATTTCTTCATAGGAAGAATGCAGGGCACGGCGCATGCCGGTAATATCGGTAAATGCTTCATCAATGGAATATTCCTCTACATCGGGAGTAAAGCGTCGCATGATGCCGAACATCCGCCG
>PLMQ01000032.1:51153-67415 GCA_003142535.1 Syntrophaceae bacterium | reverse complement strand
AAGACTGAAGACCCCTTGTAGACGACGAGGTTGATAGGTCAGATGTGTAAGCGCAGTGATGCGTTCAGCTAACTGATACTAATCGGTCGTGAGGCTTGACCATAATAATTATTTATATGGTCTCATAATTAAGAATTGTGCTTTGTTTTTCAACGTAACGATATGCATTGTCATGCAATTATAAAGATGACATAGAGATATTTCGGTGGCTATCGCAAGGAGGTCACACCCGTTCCCATCCCGAACACGGAAGTTAAGCTCTTTTGCGCCGATGGTACTGCATGGGTGACTGTGTGGGAGAGTAGGTGCCGCCGGATTTAAAACATGAAAGCCCCGTCTGATTTTTCAGACGGGGCTTTCATGTTTGCGGCCTTGTAAAAAGTCCATATGTCCCGCTTAAGCGGGACAGTTCAACTAGAGAATTTCAGTTCACTACGTTTCTGAAACTCAAGTTTCACTGCTGCGTTGCGCTCCAGCTTTTAGTCACTGCGACCTACCCAAAAGTAGGCCTCATTCCTAAAGCTTCGCACGCCTTGCCTCTGGAACTTTTTACAAGGTCGCAGAATTAAGGATTTAAGTACCTACCTTCCCCTAATCAGCAAGTATTTGACTTCGACAAAATGCAAGATTTCAATCGGTTATCAATGAGGATATGTAATTTTTCTTTTAAAAAAATTGAAAAATGTTATTATGATACTCAACTCATCGGGAAAACGAACTTCGTATATTAAAAGTTAATTGATAAAAATATGCGCACCTTCTTCACATGAGGTAGTCCAAAATGTGCAAAATCATTATATATGCGGCATTGGTATTCATCGTAAATGCTTTATTCCCTGATAAGAGCTATGCTGACAGCATTTCTCCAATCCTCAACTTATTCAGTTCCGAAACGGTCTTTCCCGCCAGTGTTATTACCTTAATTATTATTGTATTTGAGGCTCTTTTCCTCAGATGGCGCATTCCAGAAATTACATTTAAAAATCATCTATGGCGCAGCTTGATTATTAACATTGCTTCCAGCACGACTGGGTCAATAATTATTCTAGCAGTATCCAGGAATCATTATTTCATCTGGGAATCTTTCTCGCTTATTTTTCCACTATATTTTATAACGCTCATTACTGAAACACCGTTATTGAAAGCGTTATATAAAAAAGTAAACATTACTTGGCTGAGAGCGATTAAGTTATCAATTAGTGTAAATGCAGCAAGCTATTTCGTAGTGCTTCTTTTAGAATTTTGCCTTTTGTTTGTATTCTTTATAGGACCAATTACACCAAATGGTGTTGCTGAGGCCTTGATTGCTGGCCGTGATTTCAGCGAAAGCAACACTATTAAGATAGCAAATAAGTATGGCGATCTAGTTTTAGAGCCTCTTAAGGAATATTCCAAGGACTTTACTGTCTTAAATCGTGAAAATGCGGCTAGAATAGCTACAGTTTTAGGTACAAATAAATCATCTAAATCTGAAGAAATTCTAAATATCCTCTGGCATAAAGAGAACTCGTACGCTCGTTTAGTTGCGGCAATTGGCTTAGCTCGTCATCACAAATTCCCTGAGGATCTTGATAGAGATTCATTCTTATTAAAAAATATTGATGTTTGGACATCACACCAGAATCACAAACCCGGATTTAACGATCCACAATACAGAAAATGGATGACCGACGATACAGAATTAAAATCAAAATCAGATTTATCAATCATTGCATTAGGGTATAGCGGTGATAACAAGGCATTACCCTCGTTGCTGATTGTTTTGAAAATGAGAAAGATTGAATATTGGACGCATGTCTATGCATGTGAGGCTGTTGCGCGCATTGCATCAGCTGACGCTGTCCCAGCTCTTGAAGAGTGCCTAAAAGATCCTAACTTTTACGCATTACCAGAAGCTTTTCGTGCGTTAATTACTCTTAACGACAAGCAGGCTGTTCCTCTTGCAATAGCACGCATAACGCCGGACATTAAGAATTACAACAGTGGGTTTATAGTAATGGAACTTACAAAAGTTACAGGGAAGGATTTTGGTTATAATCGAGACCTCTGGCAATCCTGGTGGCAATCAAATGAATACTCATGGACAATTCCAAAAGAGTATCGCAAGTCATATGATGAGCAACGAAAAACATATTGAATATTTCTATGTTACTCTCTTTCAATTAGTAATTGTCAGTTTACCCATTTCATAAATCTATTAAGTTGTAGCTGATGTCAACACAAGCCAAGTCTTTATTGGACAGCGTATGTTAATTCAGGTATATATCTATTTATCACAATGTATAAAAACCAACGGAAATAATCGTGACGTCTTTATTTGATTTATAACGTTTAAGGGCATTTAGCATTAAGGAATATTTATGAGCATTTTTGAAATCGTTATGTTGCTTTGTTTCGGTCTTGCCTGCCCTCTTTCCATTTATAAATCCTACAAATCCCGCTCCACAAAAGGGAAAAGCCTGTTTTTTGTATGTTGTACTGGCGGGAGCCTTTTGGAGCGGGATTAGTCGAATTATCCCAATGGCGAAGTGTGTTGGTATAGATAGTAGCTGTAAAGGCCGCACTTAATCACTTCTTCCTCCTACCATTAATTGATATATAGAATGATTTATAATAGTTTTGTAATATTCATTGGAAGGCAGGAGGACTCATTTCTTCCTGGGCGATAGAGCCCTCATTTCAGTATGTCCCAAGCCTCTATGAACCATAATAGGTTGGTTGGATCATTGAATCCTTGTAACGCTGGAGGATTGGTCTGGAGGCTACTGTACCTGCTTTTCATTTATTTCTGTTGGGAGGTGATGTGATGTCAGGATTAAAGGGTAATGTTGATGGTTGTCCCCTGTGTCAAGATGATTAAATATTCACACCTGGATAAGGCACGAGTTCTTGTTAATTGTATCACTCCATTTATTAAAAATAGCTTGGAACGCGCGAACCAATAATTTGGTTACCCATATGAAAACTGTTTTAATGAAAATTGCGTCCTTTATAACATGTTTTATACCTGCATATTATGCCATATGCGTAGCAGCGCTTATTATACTTAAGGGTACTTGCCACTAAACACTAAATACACTTAACACCTGAGGCTGTGTGCGTTATGTCCGCAACCTCATTTTAATGTGGAATGTGGAAGCATTTAAATATCATCGACTAGTTTGATGGGCAGTAACATTTCAATTATCAAGCCGCAGTTGGAAGCATTGGCCGCTCTTATGCTACCACCATGAATCTTTACAGCAGCATCAGTTATCGCTAAACCAATCCCTTCACCACCCGTTCTTCTGTTACGATTTTCATCCACTCGATAAAACGGTTTAAATATCTTCTCCAGTTCATCTTCCGAAATACCATCGCCATAATCGCGCACTTTTATCAATGCGAAAGGTTGTCCATCTTTTTGAATACTATTTACAAATATTTCCACAGTACTACCCTCACGCGTATAAAAAACAGCATTTCTTACAATGTTCTCAATTGCACTGTAGATTAACTCCTCATTTCCTTTAACGATGACGGCGTCCTTGATGTTAACAGCAACGAAACGATTCCTACTTTTTGCTTCAAAATCGGCATCAGCCGCAATTTCCTGTACCAGTCGGGTGATATCAATTTCTTCTTTCGCTAATTGTGCTATGCCTGATTGAGCACGGTTCAAAGTTAAAATCTGACCGATTAAACTATTAAGCTTATCAGACTCGTTTGCTATGCGTTCCAAATGTTTTTGTGATTCTGCATTGCTGTGTTGACGGCAAAGCTCCAGCGCTAAGTTGAGCCGTGTCAATGGGGAACGCAATTCGTGAGATATATCCCTCAATAAATTATGCTGTGATGTTAAGAGTTGCTCAATCCGCTCCGCCATAAAATCAAAATCCAGCGCCAAACTGGATATTTCATCTTTACGATTGCCCATTGTCGCGGCTATGCGAGTGGAAAAATTACCAGCGGCTAATTGCCGTGTCGCATTTTCCAGTTTGGTAAGCGGCGACTTTAGATAGCGAAACAATAAATAGCAAACGACCCCGGATAAGGCTAACATAACAAATACTCGGAATAAAATAAATGATACCCCGAAAGGAGGCGGAGGCGGAGGCGGAGGCGGAGGCGACAATGGCATATCCGGCGACAATGGTAAAAATAATAAAGGCGCAGAAGGAGGTATATGTTTTTGCCGCGGTGGAAGGGGTGGAAACCCATGGGTAATTTCAGCAGCAACGATATATTTTTTTAATTTATGACTGTTTACTGCTTTTAGAATTATTTTTTCATTACGAGAAACAATAATGTTTCTTTTATTATCTTTCCCCATTTCCGCCAGCAGCCTGGATATTTCCGGCAACGCTTTTTGTCCGCTAATTTCCTTTCCTTCAGCTGAATAAAGATAGATATGAAAACCTGTTGTTTCTTCGATATAATTAACGAAGCGATTAAGAGATTCCGGGTTTTCTTTTTCATAAATATCAGCAGCCATCTGCCCATAATAAGAAAGAATATATTCGGCATAGCGGCGCAAATGTTCGGGAGCAGAGTCAAATACAATCATTGTGTCTATAATAATTATTATTACAATCGGAATGATTGTTGCGAGCAAATACCAAAAATATATTTTAATGAAAAGCTTGTTTTTAAACATAAATAATTCACCGGAGATTTCTCAAATCAAAGCTATGCGAACATTGAAGAGCGAACAAAAATGTAACCGGTACCGCGTATCGATTTGATTCTTTCTGCACTGCTAATCCCGGTACCAAGTTTTTTGCGCAACCGGCTCACATGCACATCGATGCTGCGATCATAAGGAGAAAAACTACGTCCTAATACTTCTTTAGTCAGTTCATCCCTGCTGACAATATTACCGGCATTATGCATCAATATTTCCAGTATATCGAACTCCACGGAAGTCAGGTCAACCGGCAATCCTGCTTTAAATACTTCTCTCGCGCTTACATTTAATTCTATATCAGCAACTTTGTATTTTTCTGCTCTTTTACTATTACCGGCATGATTGGACCATAAAAGCCGCGAACGGCGAAGAATAGCATTAATCCGGGCCAATAACTCTCGGGGATTAAAAGGTTTGGGCAGATAATCATCCGCACCCATTTCCAAACCGACTATTCTGTCCACATCATCTCCGCGGGCAGTAAGCATTAATATCGGAGTAGCCATTTTAGTGCGAATATTTTGCAACACCGCAAACCCATTGTGCCTTCCCGGCAGCATAACATCCAGCACTATTATGTCGTATCCCTTACCCAGGGCCATCTCTATTCCGATATCTCCATCTGCAGCCACATCAACCGCGAAACCTTCCGGCGTCAGATATTCGGCCAACAGGTTGTTTAATTCCTTATCGTCGTCTATGACAAGAATATTTTCTTTTAACTGACTCATCAATCAGCCTCACCGGGCAATCTTTTCCTTAAATCAAACAACTTGACGGTAACATTTACCGCCTCCGCATAAATATTATCCACTTATACTGAAATCATCTTTGTTAAGAACCGTAAATCATCAACTACATAATTTACAATTACTGCAACCATTACCTTCATTGTCCAGAAGTAATAAGGGGAATATAACTTTGCCGGGAAAAAGTCCATTTCTGCTTTGTAAATATTTGTAAATTAAAACCCGGGATTGAATACTTGTTTTTTGCAGGGCATAGTCATTGCTTTGTCTTCTGTTTACTTTTGTAAATGCTTTGAAATATTTTTTAGCAATGTATCTTGGCGAAAGAATTAACAATTATTTACAGAAGATATTGGATAGATGCGCCGATAAGAATTATGAACGGTAAAATAACACAATCAAAAAAAGGAGGTTATTATGGTAAATTCAATGGTGGTATTGGTCAATTTGATGCCTCGGCAATTTCCCAGATGAGGCAAAACTTTTTTAATAAAATTGATCAGAACAGTGACGGCTCCATTAATAAAACGGAGTTTGCCGATTCATTAGAGGGGATGGTAGGGGTTAGCGCTGATGATATATTCAGTAAGTTTGATAGTAACGGCAATAATTCCATCAGTAAAGATGAGATGAATGCCGCGATGGACAAAATGGATGAGCAAATGAAGAAAAATCCGCCACCGATGGGGATGATGGGTGGAAATGGCCCATCCGGCATCGCGACTTCTTCATCCTCTAATGATAAGACTAGCGGAATTTTTGATTCGCTGGATACCAACAAAGATGGTTACGTTAGTATTACCGAATTAACGGCATCTACTGGTGATAAGTCAATAGCTAACAAAATCATGGAGGAAATTGATGCGAATAAGGACGGACAAGTCAGTCAAGATGAAAACGATAACTTTCTGAAAAAGATGCAGGAGAAAATGTTCAATAGTAATTCCGGCAACGATACTTCTTACAGTAATTCGGCAACATTCCAACAGGATTTACTGAGCAAAATGATTGAAGCGCTGAGTAGCTATTACAGCAATAACTCTACGGAGAGTTCCAAAGATGAACTCTCATTTTATGCGTAAAAGCTCCCAAAAAGTACTGGAACTTTTTTAAAGGCCAATCCATGCAGATTGAGCATATCTGATTTATCGGCGTATTGTGGCGGCGGGGATAGTTACCTGCCGCCACTTTTTGGATATTGATACGATAATCATATCCAATGTTCAACCATAAACATTTACTTGCTTTCTTTACATTACTGAAAATTAATCACGCATTTCTCTATTTTTTTACATGGAAACGCTCAATGAACCATTTGAAATATTTTTTATCAATGACGAAAGAAGAGATACGACTGTTGATTCACTAATCAGCCTCAATAGGCTGGATGAAAGGATTATTCAGTTGGATCGGCTTTCACCAGACCGGCATATTATACTAAAGAGAACCGCGTTTTGCCGACAATACAAAATAGCCTGCCATTAGATTTCTTATTTTCTCAACACTTCATACTAATTTACATACGTTAAGAATTGTTAAGATTCCGCATACTTATTGACTTCCTGATTTCGTTCCAGTTACTGTGTTATACAAATTTTATCCTGATAGCAAATAAAATAATTTGTAGGGAGGTGATGCTGGCCATTGTGCAAAAGATAACTGCAAAACGATGTATTGCCGAATGAGTCGATATAGATGACGTCAGAACGATTATAGCTGGAAATATTGATAAATAAAAATTGTTCAAAATCATTTCTATCGAGAAGATTAACCAACAAAAACAGAATTAATAACGAGGTGTTCAAATGAAGAAAAGAAAAATTTTGAAGTTAGTTTCAGGCATTATTCTTATAGTTCTTTTCACTTTTGTCGCGCAATTCTCACAGGCAGCAACCTGTACTTTAACACAAGTAAGCAGTTTTGGTTCCAACCCCGGAAATCTTTTAATGTATAAATATGTTCCTTCGAGCATGCCTAGTAATGCACCGTTGGTAGTGGTTACGCACGGATGCTCTCAGACCGCATCAGGTTTTTGCGGTGATAGCGGTTGGAAGACATTGGCAGATGAGTATAAATTTTATGTTGTTTTTGCTCAGCAACAATCATCAAACAATTCCAGTACGTGTTTCAATTTCTTTGCAACGGGGGATCAGGCCAGGGGCAGCGGCGAACCACTTTCCATCAAGCAAATGGTAGATCAAATGAAGACAGATTATAGCATAGACGCCACAAAAGTTTTTATGACCGGTTTTTCCTCGGGCGGAGCTATGGCTAACGTCATGCTGGCCACTTATCCGGACGTATTTTACGGTGGTGCTACTATGTCCGGCATCCCATATAAATGCGCAACCGACTCCAGCAGTGCTTATACGTGTATGTATAACAGCGTATCCAAAACGGATTCCGCATGGGGTGACCTGGTTAGAGGAGCTTATTCCAGCTACACAGGATCGTATCCTAAAGTGACTATCTTTCAGGGACTATCCGATACCACCGTTGTTCCCGCAAATGCTACGGAAACCGCGTCGCAATGGACAAATGTTCTGGGGATCAGTTCAACCCCGACATCAACCGCATCCTACGAAGGCAGTACCCACAAAATTTACGGCACCGGCCAGGTGGAATTATGGCAAATTACCGGCATGACTCATGGAATTACTGTTGATCCTGACGGAACCGACGGTAAATCTGGCGGAGCTACCAATACTTATTCTTTTGATAAGAATATTTGGTCATCATGGAAAGCAGCTCAATTCTTCGGTATCACCAGTTCATCGAGCTCCAGCAGTTCGTCCAGCAGTTCAAGTTCGTCAAGTTCAAGCTCATCAAGTTCAAGCTCATCAAGTTCGAGCTCATCAAGTTCGAGCAGCTCCAGTTCCAGCTCTAGCAGCAGTTCCAGCAGCAGTTCCAGTTCGTCAAGTTCAAGCTCATCAAGCGGTGGAACTACTGTGTATTTCAACACAACCAGTATCTCTGGAGATGATGGCTATACAAAGTGTACATCAGCGGGAGCAAGTTGTGAGGTGGGACCAATTTCTACACCAGCAATCGGCAGGGGAACTGATGCAAAAGACAACAGGAGTGTTCTTTCCTTTGACACCTCATCATTACCTGACAATGCGGTTATTACCCGCGCTTACGTAAAGGTAACAATGTCATCCTACTTCGGAAATCCCTGGACTAGTCCATCCGGTAATCAACTTTTGGTTGACGCAAATACCGGCTGCTTAGGCTCGGCGTGCACCCAGGAAACAGCGGATTGGGCGGCAACACCGACTGCATCATCCGTGGCATCCATTGCCCGGTGGACAAGCGGGACTACCACTTCAACGGATTTCAATGCCGCGGGATTGTCTGCCATCAATAAAACAGGCAAAACGCAGATAAAGTTGAGATTCGCCAGTTACCCAAGTGCGACAAATTATGTGTTCATTACACAAGGTAGCGGAGCAACCTTATACGTTGAATATCATTAACAAGAATCAATAACCAAATTAAAACACGGTGGATATGGAAATCCACCGTGTTTTTTTGATATGATTAAAAAATGATGAAAAGAAATCTACAGGTTAATAAATCAGAACTCAAAGAACTGGCAAAACAGGCCTTGTCCACCTCAACGCAACAGCCAAAAACCATAGTTGAGCCGCGCAAACGCTCTCTTAGCTGGGTACTGCCAACAGGCATTATAGTGATAATTTTAGCCATCGGTTTATACAGCCTCTTGGGTTGGCAAAAAAGCGATGCGCCGCTTCTCTCCGGAGTACATAATAAACTGACGGGAAAAGAGTCGTTCTTTGGAAGAATGTTTTCCACAGGTGCAAAAATGGCAACATTATCGCTGACCGATATTAAGTTCAATGATGTAGAGTCGACTGCTTTTATCAGTATCGAAAATCAACCAACTAAGCCTTATAAAGTTGGGCAGGAAGTCCTGAATGGTGCAATTGTTAAAAATATATTTATCGATCACGTCTTAGTCCAATATGACAATTCTATTATAACTTTATATTTGGGAGGAAAAGGCTCTGCAACGCTATCTTCAGGCGAAATATCAGGTGATGAATTGAGTAACCATGGCAGCCAACAGGAGACGAATGATCCTGGCAGTGTAATGCCGCCTTCAGAATATTTTCAGCGCAATGTAGCGGTTATTCCAGACCCCGCAGGCTCTGGAGGTTATCTGGTACAAAGCGTTGAGCCGATGAGTCCTTACGCATTATTCGGTGTACGTCCAGGTGATATCGTCCATAATTTGGATGGCAAACCATACTATAGCTTCTGGGAACATGCCAACGTCTTTGAAGTATATCGTAACGGTCAACGATTGTTACTGAATCTTGATAAGCCATAAGCATTATAAACAAAATAGTATCTCGTTGGATGCGGTGAATTTCTTCATACGCAAAAGACGAATGGAAAAAATCAGTTGTGTAAAAATAGAAAAAATATTCCGCTCTTCAGCATGAGAGCAAAAGTTTCAGGAACAATGGATCAGTTAGACGTCGACGATACTTCACTTTGGCGTAATGAGGCACGTATAAGCTCATGCTCATTCGTTACCATAGGTGGCCTCATTATAATTTCAGTCCTTTTTTACACGGTCGCTCATGCTGAAAATCGTATCTACACACTTGATGATTGTTTCAAGCTCGCCTTAGAACGAAGCACAACAGTCGCGACCAGTATAGATCAGATTGACCAAGCTGACGCTCAAATTAAACAGGCACAGTAGCCGAGACGAAGTTGCACCAGTTAAGAATCGCCGGCGATGATGCATGGGAGGAACTCAAGACAGGTGCAGAAAACGTCTGGGCTGAAGTCAAGACTGCCTTCCAAGGTGCGACCTCTAAGTTCAAATAAGCCAGGCTGATGGACATCCCGCACCGGAAAAAAGAAAAATCAAAGTTCCGTAAAGTCACAATACACTAAACATATACAAACAAAATATAGAGGCAAAAAAATAATCATAGTTTAAGAGCGAAAGCGAAGGTGATTAAAATTCTATTATGTTTAATTTTATTCATCCTCTCTTGCATTTTGTCTTCTTGGCAAATAAAATTCATTCACAAAATAGTTAAAGATTCCTTACAATAAGGAAACGTATAAAACATTCACTCGTTTTTATGGCTAGGGCTCGAACTTATACCCGACACTATAAACGGATTGGATCAATGTTGTTTGAGGGTCAACCGTCTCGATTTTTCTCCGTAATTTTTTTATGTGACTATCTACCGTGCGGTCGCTCACAAAGCGTTCCTCATGATAAATATTTTCCATAATTTGCAGACGGCTAAAAATACGACCGGGATGTTCAACGAGGAATTGCAGTAGCTTGAATTCCACGGCAGTCAATTCCAAATCCCGGCCATGAAGAGTCGCCCGGTAGGTGTGCTTATCAAGAACAAGTCCCTGTGCCTGAATGACCTGTCCATCGCGGACTCGTCGCAAGACGGCCTTGACCCGTGCTACGACTTCGCGGGGGCTGAAGGGTTTGCAAATGTAATCATCAGCGCCAAGTTCCAGCCCCAGTAAACGATCGATCTCTTCAATTCGGGCTGTTACCATAATGATCGGTACGCGGGAAAAAATTCTGATATTCTTACAGATTTCTATACCATCACGCCCCGGCAACATGATGTCCAGAATGATCAGATTGGGCTTATTTTCCCGAACCCAGGCCTCGACCTCCGTTCCATCCGACAGAGTAAAAACTTCAAAACCAGATGCTTTCAGATAGTCCGCAAGCAGAACCGCAAGTTTCGGTTCATCTTCCACAATAAGTATTTTTCCGTTCACTTGCGTCCCCCGAAAACCGGTATGCTAATCCGGATCAGTAATCCGCCCAGCGGTGATGAGTGCGCTGATATAATCCCCTCATGCGCATCAACAATTTTTTTGCTAATAGTCAAACCGAGACCGGCACCGCCCGAACCCCTGTTGCGTGATTCTTCCACACGATAGAATCGTTCGAATAACCTCTCCATATCCTGCACAGAAACTCCGGGCTCCGAATCCTGAAATTCAATCGTGATAAAATCGCCGCTTACTTCCGCTCCTGTTTCGAGCGTGCCCCCGGCATCGGTGTATCTCAAAGAATTCTCCAATAAGTTTACAAAAAGCTGATTCAGCCGTTTCCGATCGGCAAAGCCGATACCCTTTGTACTCCTGGAAATATTTTCTTTAAGAGCAATACCCTTGCGACTAAACCCCGCGCGGTAAGATTCTATCGACTCTCTGAGCACTTCCACCAGATCAAGATTCTCCTTCCGGTAGGTCAATGCGCCAAGATCGGACAGGGAAAGCTGGTAGAGGTCTTCCACCAGACGTTTCAGGCGTAGCGTCTCCGCATGGAGGGAGCGAATCGTTTCGGGGGTAATATTATGAATGCCGTCCAGGAGTGCTTCGATTTCACCCTGAAGCACGGCGACGGGGGTGCGCAATTCATGAGAAATATCGACAACCCATTGGCGCCGTTCCTTCTCGTTTTTTTCCAGGGTCAGGGCCATGGCGTTAAAGTCACGGGCCAGTTGACCAAGCTCATCCGTNNGATGAGAAGGAAATACGCGTGGTATATTTACCGGAGGCAATATCATGGGTGGCCGCAGCCATCGCCCGAATCGGTTTAACCAGCCGCCGCGCAAGTGGAAATGAAACAATAATAACAATCAGCACCATGCCCGCTGCTCCCATAACCAGAGCGAACTTTTGCTGGCTGAGGAACTGGACCTGCATCGGATGAAGAAAGTGCTTTGGCGACAGAAGTCCGACATAACCGACGGTGTTGTCACGGACAATAATCGGATGTAATTTTACCTCCTCATTTTGTGGATAAGAACCATGGATTGGTTTTTTATCGATATTCAAGATGATGAAATGATCATCGGGAGGCTTTCCCATGAACCGCGGACTTCCCTGTGTAGTGTGATCCGGTCCGTTTATATCAGGCGCAAACAATGGCGGATGGTCCATCTCCGGTTCAAGAAAAGGCATTGCGCCGCTTGAGTCCCAACGCGGAGGGGAGTACTTCAGAAAATCCCAGTTACCCTGTTGCCCATACTTCTTTTCCAGATCATCTACAACCTGCGCTAATATTTTCTGATCTACTGTTCCGATATACTGGTAGAATCCTCGGTTAATACTCCACCACATGATCAGTAAGAGTAAAATAATCGCCAGACCGGTGGCGGACAGAATCAAAAGAAACAGGCGGTAAGCAATACCCATCTTCATTGTTGCATTTCACCTCTGATATCAGTTTATTGATATAATGTTTGAGCGTCAAGGCAAAAAAACACAACGCCCGGAAGCCGAAAGAAGAAAGTCTTTGTTCCCGGAATTAAAAAATTTATTTGTTATTCACAGTTTACCATATTCACAATCACTTGGAACATAAAATTAATTATTAAAAATTTCCTCATTTCTTCCATATTTGCGCCATATTTGCCTGCTAGGATATATTTCATAAAACGACAGGGGATATATGACCGTCGTAACGAAAAAGAACGGTAAAAGAAAAACACTTAATGAAAACTTTAGGGCTGAAATCGTGAAAACAATATTGCCTGCCGGTATGTCTGAAAGATCAAAGGCGACAAAAAAACGAACAGGGATGGCATTATGGCAAAGAAATCTGTAAAAATATCAGGATTTAGATACGCGTACGACGAGGCAGTGAACGACAAGAACATCGATGAGCGCGACCGTTGTTGGGAAGAGTTAAAAGTAGAAATGAGTGCCAGCCTTAAAGAAGCTTTGCAGGCGATTGAGAAAGACAACCTGACAAAAGCGCAAAAGCTCGGTAAAATAAAAGGAGGGTGATAGCATGAACAAATTTGTCATCAGAATAATGCTAATCCTTTTTCTGCTGACAGGTGGTATTTTGGCAACGCAGGCGGAAGAAATAAATAAACCACAGAAACCGGAAGGAGGCATGAAACCACCGCCGGAAGCAATCACGGCCTGCGAAGGAAAGAGCAAAGGAACCGCCGTACAATTTACCACCCCGCGCGGGGATACGCTTAAGGGTATCTGCAAACAGTTTGAAGGTATACTAGCAGATATGCCGGAGCGGGGAGCGCCGCCACCGAGAGGCAATAAGCCTGATGAAGCCAAAAGTGGACGGCAGGCCGATTGATGGATTTCAAAAAGAACTTTATTTAAAAAAAGAAAGAAATTTTACACAGTAGCTGACGATGAAAAATGGGTTGAATTAAGAAAAGAAAGGATAGTGCCATGAAAAGAGTATCGAGTTGTTTCATATTAAGTTTTCTACTTTTGCTCATTGTATCACAGCCATCTTATGCAGAGTCGAAGTGTCCTGTCAATAAAATGGAAAAAGGGTTTCAGGATGAGTGCCCTTTTACAATGATGCCGCCACCCTGCGATATGGGGCACATGAAAGGGATGCCGGGGTTACAACATCCTCCCGGACTGCCTTTCCAGAGCATTAATCTTGATGATAAGCAAAAAGAAGTATGGAAGGAAATTGAAAACAGTTTCACGAAAGAGTTAATCAGAAAGAGAGCCGATGAGCAGATTGCTGAAGTCGAACTTCGAGAACTTCTCAAAAAGGATACCGTCGATCTGAATGCGGTCGAGACGAAACTCAAACAGATTGCAACCATTAAAATTGAAACGCAGTTGATTTTTATCAAATCCATAGAAAAGATGAAAACGAAATTAACGCCGGAACAACGTGAAATATTAAAGAAGATACGATCAATGGACCTCCGGATGGGGCCGCCTATGAAGGGAGAAATGATGCGTGATATGACAAAAATGCCACCGCCTTCTGTCAAAGAGAGAGGGGAATAACATCATTAACTCCAGTCAATGAAGCCTCATCTTAAAAACGGCAGTTGCGGGAAATCATCAAATATCTTCTCCTCTTTCTAATGCTTCTGCAACTGCCGCCTCCAGTGAGGTCACGGAGATTGAGCCTGAGGTAAATCGTGAAACCGGGTGCTGTACTAACAAAATATCTAAGGAGAGTAATTAAGTATGAACAGAGAAAAAATTTCCACTCAACTTTTAAGGAGGGCAGTAAGTATGAACAGAGAAAAAATTTTCACTCAACTTTTGTTGTATTTTCTGGTTATAATGTTTCTGATGGTTATTGGTTGTGGCGTCAAAAAGGGTACCTACACTATTTCCGGTGCGGTAATGAAATATGGAACTAACACAGCCTTTGCCAATGTAACAGTCAAGCTGACAGGCGCGGCAGCCGCTTCTACAACGACTGACGCAAATGGAGATTTCAGCTTTACGGAGCAGGAGAACGGAACCTATACGGTGATACCCTCCTTTACGAACTATACATTCAACCCGGTCAGTACGGTAGTCGTCGTCAGCGACGCTGATATCACCGACACCAACTTTGTGGCAACATCCACTGGCGGCGCTAATACTTTCAGCATTTCCGGTAAGGTAACCGGGGATGTGCAAGCGGGCGTGAAGATTACATTGGGCGGTTACACACAAGAAGGAACGGCAGTAACAGCCACAGACGGGACTTACATTTTTGCGAACATTGTGGACGGCGACTACTATAGAGGGACACCATCCCTTACGGGCTATACATTCACACCCACCTATATGGACGTAACCCTTAGCGGAGCAGATGTTACTGATATGAATTTTACTGCGGTGAAATAACCATGGTCAGCGAGACCACACCATCTGGTACTGATACGACGGAAAAAATACCGGGGTGACAATATCGGTGTCTACCAACAACGGAGTCGTCACCATGAGTGGAAGCGGCATGGAGACTTACAATGGATTTCTTCTAATGCTCCTGCAACTGCCACCTCCATTTCCATGACTTAGCCGATATTGTTTTAAGGTTGGGAAGGGATCATTGACTGACGTCAGTCATAAAAAGCACAGGCCTTAAACCTGCGAGACTGAAAATCCAACTGTGCAAATAAGTTAAAAAGTAAAATGAAAAGTATTTTAAAATGTGCCTTGAAAATAAATAAATATATTATTTTAATATTTATACTTCCTACTTTTTCGGGATGTGTCACTGTCGGACCGGATTACCAAAGACCAGAGGTAGCCCTTCCCGGCGCATGGAACCAGAAATCATCACCTGGGGCGGTAACAGCCAGTCTTGACGTCAGAGCGCTTGCCAACTGGTGGTCAACGCTCAATGATCCCGTTTTATCAAGCTTGATTGACCGCGCAATTAAGGGGAATCTTGACCTGCGGAAAGCCAAGGCCCGCGTGCGCGAGGCCCGCGCCCAGCGAGGCATCAGCGTTGCCGGTCAGTTTCCGTCCGTTGACGCTAGGGCGGCCGCCTCCTGGAGCCGCAATAGTGAATCAACCGGTACCGGAACAACGCAGGATCTTTATTCGGCGGGTTTCGATGCGACGTGGGAGCTGGATCTTTTCGGCGGAAAACGACGGAGTGTTGAGGCCAGTCAGGGTGATCTTGAAGCGAGCGAAGAAGACCTGCGCGACGTGCTCGTGACCCTGATTTCTGAAACAGCGCAGAATTATGTGGATGTGCGCGCGTATCAGACCCGTCTTGCCATAGCCGAGGCGAATCGCGATGCCCAGCAGGAAACGTATCAGATAACCCAGTGGCGTTTCGAAGCGGGATTAACAACGAAACTCGATGAAGAACAGGCACGGTACAATCTGGAACAAACCCGTTCACAAATACCGACCCTGGAGATCGGACTGGAGAAAGCTAAAAACCGGCTGGCCCTATTGCTGGGTAAACATCCGGGGATATTGGAAGCAGAACTATCCGAGCGGAAGCCTCTTCCTGCTGCGACACTTGAAATTGCTATCGGCGTTCCAGCCGATGTGCTCCGAAACAGGCCGGATGTCCGGAA
>PLMQ01000032.1:0-51123 GCA_003142535.1 Syntrophaceae bacterium | reverse complement strand
CCGCCATTACCTGGAATATTTTCGACGCCGGCAGCATACGTAAAAATATCGAAGTGCAAAATGCACTGCAGGAACAGACATTGATAAAGTATGAAGCCGCGATTCTCTCGGCGCTGGAAGAGGTCAATAACACTCTGGCGGCTTACGCTCGGGAACAGAGCCGCCGACAAGCCCTTTTTGAGGCCGTGCAAGCTGCAACACGGGCAGTTGAACTTGCCAACAGCCGCTATGAATCGGGTCTGATTGATTTTTCGGTCGTGCTGGATGCGCAACGTTCTCTTTTAACATTTCAGGACACGCTCGCCTCGAGCGAGGCTTCCGTCCTGACAGATCTGATCAGCCTTTACAAAGCTCTGGGCGGCGGATGGACGCCCATGTCACCCACGCCAACAGCGCCCGATGAAGAAAAAAGTCTTGAGATGAGGAGATAGATAATGTCGACAAAAACGGCCCCGCAGATGGATATTCACAACGTACTGGGGACAGATCGTTCTTCCCGTCACGGACGGCGATGGAAATTATGGATTATCGTCGTGTGTTTGGCGGTTGCCGTATTGCTTCTTGTTGAGATGTGGCTGTTCGCAAAGAAAGACGGCCAGACGCAATATAAAACGCAGGAAGTTACACGCGGCAATCTGACCGTTCTGGTGACGGCAACAGGGACGTTGCAGCCGACCAATACCGTCAGCGTCGGCAGCGAGTTATCCGGTATTCTGAAAACCGTGGAAGCAAATTACAACGACCACGTAAAAGTCGGTCAGGTATTAGCTAGACTCGATACGCAAAAACTGGAGGCACAGCTCATTCAATCCAAGGCTGCACTGGAATCGGCAAAGGCAAAGGTTTTACAGACACAGGCCACCGTGGTGGAAACCAGAGCGAAGCTCTTGCAGTTGCAAAAAGTTCGGGAATTAAGCAAAAACAGAGTCCCCTCACAGTCGGATATTGATGCGGCGCAAGCGGCTTTCGATCGGGCTAAAGCCGATGCCGCGAGCGCTGAGGCGGCTGTCACTCAGGCTCAAGGCACGCATCAGGCCAACGCTTTAGACTTATCTAAAGCGGTTATCCGATCACCGATCAATGGCATCGTTTTAACCCGCAGCATTGAACCAGGACAAACTGTGGCCGCGTCATATCAGGCGCCCGTATTATTTACTCTTGCCGAGGATTTGGCTCACATGCAATTACACGTGAATATCGATGAGGCGGATGTGGGTAAAGTGAACAAGAGGCAGAAAGCCACCTTCAGCGTATCAGCCTATCCCCATCGTACATTCGAAGGGGAAATTACTCAGGTGCGTTACGGCTCTTCCACCACATCGGGCGTCGTCACCTACGAAACAGTCCTGAGCGTCAACAACGCGAATATGTTGCTGCGGCCGGGCATGACGGCCACGGCCGACATTATCATTTCCAAGCTCGAAAACGTCACCCTGATACCGGCCGCCGCCCTGCGGTTTACCCCGTCCGTGCAGCAGAATGATGCAGCGGGCGATGGCGAAAGCCTGATGGGAAAAATCCTGCCGCATCCGCCGCGTCCGTCTTCAACCCAGCAAAACACAGCAGACCGCAGCAAAACACAGCAGACGGTCTGGACGCTGCGCGACGGCAAGCCAGCGGCTATCACCATTACAACTGGGGCAACCAACGGCATCATGACGCAGGTAACGGCAGGCGATATCCAGCCGGGCATGAAGCTGGTGATCGACACGGAGACCAAGGGAAAATGAACCAATCCGATCTCGATACATCTCCGGTCCGATCCGGATATTCGCTCATCGAGCTTGCGAAGGTGGACAAGGTATACGGCACGGGCCAGGCGGCAATGCACGCCCTGCGCGGTGTCGACCTGCGCATTGACGCAGGCGAATTTGTCGCCGCTATGGGACCCAGCGGATCGGGTAAATCCACCTGCATGAACATCCTGGGTTGCCTGGACACTCCGACCGCCGGTGATTACCACTTTCAGGGCGTGCATGTGGGGAAGCTCACCCGCGATCAACAGGCGCGGCTGCGCCGGCATTATCTGGGATTTATTTTTCAGGGTTTCAACCTCCTGAACCGGACCTCCGCCCTGGAAAACGTCGAGCTGCCGCTGGTCTATCGAGGCCTTCCGGCCGCCCGGCGGCATGCCCGCGCGCGCAAAGCGTTGGAAGCCGTCGGCCTCAAAGGATGGGAACATCATTCGCCCGGCGAGTTGTCAGGCGGTCAACAGCAAAGGGTGGCCATCGCCCGGGCGATTGTCACCGATCCGATCATTCTGCTGGCGGACGAACCAACGGGAAATCTCGATTCCGCCACCAGCCGGGAAGTTATGAATTTGCTTACCGAGTTCAATCGCCAGCAGAGCATCACCATTGTCATGGTCACCCATGAACCGGAAATGGCTTCATACGCCAATCGGATCATTCACTTTCGTGACGGTCAAATTTTCACGGATAAAAAAAACGGGGAGGAGCGTCAATGATAGGAAATGCACTGCTGCTGGCTGTGCGGGAAATCCGCCGCAATGCCATGCGCTCAATACTGACTATTCTGGGAATCGTCATCGGTGTTGCCGCCGTAATCACCATGGTCACCATCGGCGAAGGCGCCACTGTGCAGGTGGAGCAGCAGATCAAAAATATGGGCAGCAACATGCTGATGATCATGCCTGGTAAAAGACTAGGGCCCGGTCTGGGCACCAGCAATATCCAGTTCAAGGAGGTGGACGCGGAGGCCATCGCCCGCGATATTCCGTCCGTTGTCGCCGTCGCCCCGGTTGCCACCCAGTCCGTCAAGGCCATCTTCGGCAACCAGAACTGGACCACGCAGGTCACTGGCAGCGACAACCATTATTTTACCGTGACCAACCGATCCATTAAAACCGGCCGCTATTTCACCGAAGGCGAATTGCGCGGCGGCGCCGCCGTCTGCATCGCCGGGGAAACGGTGATCAAAAAACTGTTTTCCAGCCAGAATCCTCTGGGAGAAAAAATTCGCCTGCAAAATTTCTCGTGTGAAGTCATCGGTCAACTGGTGGCTAAGGGGCAGAGCACCATGGGATCGGATCAGGATGACATCGTGGTCATCCCTTTACATACCGTGCAACGGCGCATTGCCGGCAATCAGGATGTCGGTATGATTCAGCTTTCCGTCCGGCAAGACGCATCCACTGAAAAAGCCCAGAAAGACATCATGGCTCTGATGCGGGAACGGCGGCACCTATCACCCAGCGATGACGACAACTTCACGGTGATGGATATGAAAGAAATCGCCAATATGCTCACGGGCACCACGCAACTGCTTACTGCGCTGCTCAGCATGGTTGCAGCCGTCAGTCTGCTGGTAGGAGGCATCGGTATCATGAACATCATGCTGGTCTCCGTCACCGAACGGACACGGGAAATCGGAACGCGCTTGGCCATCGGAGCGCTGGAGCGGGAAGTCTTGATGCAGTTTCTGGTCGAGGCTGTAGTGCTGTCCTCGCTTGGCGGCTTACTGGGAATTTTACTGGCCATCGGAGCTTCGCTGGGAATCGCGACTGTATTGAAGGTTCCCTTTATTTTCAATACGGGAATTATTATCATTGCCTTTTTATTTTCAGCCGTTGTCGGCATTCTATTCGGCTATTTTCCGGCGCGAAAAGCAGCCCGTCTCAATCCCATTGATGCGTTGAGATATGAATAAAATGTTTGTTCTTTTTATTAAAACTTCAAATATGCGGAAATACCTCTGAAAGCGCAGATCAAAATGTAATGCCATGACATTATAGAACACTGCTTAAAATTCGTTGTCGGCGGAATGACCTTTAGCTACTTGGTGGCCAGTTACACCGCGCCGTCATCTCACGTGATGAATCATTGCAAGTATTTCATGTAATTCTTAATCTCTAGGCAGGCTATTATACACGTTACAGCCTTTTCCTGTGTAGGGGATAAGTTAATAATTTATCAGATATTAGTTATTATATTGGAAAAATTAAATAAAAATCACTTGACGGTTGTTGAGCGTTTGATTAAGATAACTGATCATATACTCAATATAAAGCATTGCGGTTCCGTTGTCTATAATGTCTTAGCAGCAGGGCCACAGAGAGCTCTGAAAGCGGAAATATAAGGATGAACGAAAACCGGCAGAACATTATTTGCGCCACAGAGCACCTTTTGCAGACACATGGGCTAGCCCGCCTAACCACGCGCAAAATTGCCCGCAAGGCTGGGGTGGCGGAGGGATTAATTTATCATCACTTTAAGGATAAGGCGGAATTAATCTATGAAGTTGTTGAACAGCGTATGTCTGACGCCAAGAACGTACTGCAGAGCCTGCCCTTGAAGGTAGGACTGCGCACGTTGTCAGAAAATTTAGAAGCAGTATTGTCCGCACTCTATCATTCCCATTATGAAATTGTACCGATTATCTGTTCGGTATTTGCTGATAATCAGTTGCGTGCCCGTATGCAGGCAATAATGAAAGAGCGGGAGATCGACCCGCAACAGGCCATCGGAGAACTGGCTGCGTATCTTGCTGCGGAGCAGCGGTTAGGACGGGTTGCCGGAAGCGTTATTCCCCAGGCTGCCGCAAAATGTTTGTGGATGATTAGTATCCAGACAGCAATGGATGACCAGTTGATGGAGCAAAAACCAAGTGCTGCCCGGATCCGTAAGGATATAAGTCAGTATGTGCAGACCATGATGGCTGGTCTGGAACCACATTCTCCAGCCAGGCAGAAAAAAACATTAAAAAAGAGTAAAAAATCATGAAAGCATTTTTCGCATACATATCCTTAATAATTACCGCTTTAGTTATCCTGGTCGGTTGTGCTGTCGGCCCGGATTTCCGCTCTCCGGATATGGCAACACCCGGCCAATATACCGCGGCAACTTTGCCCTCACAAACGGTCAGCGCGCAGTCGGAAAGTGGAGCAGCGCAGCGTTTTGCTTTTGCCGAGGACCTGCCCGGCGATTGGTGGACGCTCTTTCGTTCCCCTGAACTGGACAAGATGATTAAACAAGGCCTGGCGGATAGTCCGACGCTTGCGGCTGCTCAGGCAGCGTTTCGCAAGGCCGAGGAAGATCTGCGTGCGGTGAATGGAATGATCCTGTATCCGGCTGTCAACGGTAATCTTCAGGCCGCGAGACAGCGTATCTCCGGCAACGCGAACCAGGGACCCAGCGATACCTATAATCTTTATAACGCTTCCGTCGACGTTTCCTACACTCTTGATCTTTTCGGAGGTGGCCGCCGCCAGCGCGAAGCCTATCAGGCCCAAGTCGATTATCAACACTACATTTTTGAGGCAACATATCTGACCCTTACCGCTAATATCGTGACCACCGCCATCCAAGAGGCATCGTTACGGGCACAGCTTAAATCAGCAAGGGAAATCCTCGATGCACAGCAAAAACAACTTAATGTGATTAAAAAACAATTTGAACTGGGCGCAATATCTAAAACGGCGGTGTTGCTGCAAGAGACGGAATTGGCTATGACTAAAGCGGGATTGCCTCCTCTTGAAAAGCAGCTTGACCTGACCCGTCATGCTCTCTCGGTTTTGATCGGACAGTTCCCCGGCGACGGGAAGGCGCCTGAATTCAGACTGGAATCATTACATTTGCCGGAAGAATTACCCGTAAGCCTGCCCTCTACCCTTGCGCGCCAACGTCCCGACATTCGTGCCTCTGAAGCGCTGCTGCACCAGGCTTGCGCGTCAGTCGGCGTGGCAACTGCCAATCTGTATCCGCAGATCACTCTGAGCGGTAGTTATGGATTTCAAGCAATAAGCACCGACATTCTCTTCAACGGACAAAGTGTGGTCTGGAGCCTGGGCGCCGGTCTTTTACAGCCTATTTTTCGCGGCGGAGAACTCACTGCACGGCGGCGTAGCGCCATTGCCGCCTACGATCAGGCAGCGGCTCAATACCGGCAAACGGTCTTGAAAGCTTTTCAGGATGTGGCGGATGTTCTGCGCGCATTGGAAACTGACGCCCGGACATTACAGGCACAAGCACAGGCCGAAGCCTCAGCAAAAGAGACGCTGGTATTGATTGAAAAACAATTTGAGCTCGGTGCGGTGAGTTACCCGTCACTGTTGATCGCTCAGCAGAATTATCAAAAAGCACGGATGAATTTGATTGCCGCACAGGCACAGCGATACGCGGATACTGCTGCACTTTTCCAAGCCCTGGGCGGCGGCTGGTGGAATCGTCCATCGACATCTGCAAATACTGAATTAAAAGAAAATGTGAATTGAGCGGTGGACATTGGCTTGAACTATCCTAAAAGAGGTGATGAAGAATGACTAAACGAATGGTCATCATGCTGATTATCATCGGTGTAATTTTTGGCGGGATTTTCGGATATCTGGGGTTCAGATCCTACATGATGAAAAAATATATGTCATCGGCCGCTGCTCCAGCGGTCACGGTATCGGTCGTCACTGCCGTTACGGACGTATGGCAGCCGCAAATATCGGCGGTTGGCAGTCTGCGGGCTGTTCGCGGCGTAGAGGTGGCCAATGAAATTGCCGGTCTGGTGCAAAGTGTGCATTTTAAATCAGGCGACCCTGCTGCGGCTGGTCAACTTTTAGTGCAGCTTAACGCCGATTCCGACATCGCGCAGTTGCAGACACTCACGGCAGCAGTCGAACTGGCCGAGACGGTCTATGAGCGAAACAAAAAGCAGCTTATTGCCCAAGCCGTAAGCCAAGCTTCGCTCGATGCCGACGCCGCTGATCTCAAAGGTAAACGGGCTCAAGTAGCTCAGCAGAAAGCCTTGGTTAACAAAAAGACCATCCGCGCGCCCTTTGCCGGCCGCCTCGGTATCAGTTCGGTGAATCCAGGACAATATCTGAATCCGGGAGACAAGATTGTTACGCTGCAGGCGCTCGATTCGATTTACGTTGATTTCTATCTGCCCCAGCAGGAGCTCTCCCGTGTTTCATCCGGGCAACCCGTTGTAGTCGCAACCGATACCTACCCCGATAAAAAATTTAATGGTAAGATTTCCGCCCTCAACCCGAAGGTTGATCCGCAAACGCGCAATGTCCAGATTGAAGCCCGCATTGCCAATCCACGGCATGAATTACTTCCGGGCATGTATGCGACAATCAAGGTTCAGGCCGGCGCAGCCAAGCGTTATCTGACGATTCCCCGAACCGCAGTAACTTTCAACCCTTACGGCGAAGCTGTTTACATCGTGGAGGAAAAAGGCGCGACAAAAGACGGCAAGCCATCGCTGGTTGTCAGACAAACGTTCGTCACTCTGGGACCGGCTAGGGGCGACCAAGTAGCAATCCTCAAAGGAGTTAAAGATGGGGAACGCATTGTCACCAGCGGTCAGCTCAAACTCAAGAGCGGCAGCCCAATTGTGATTAATAACCAGGTGCAACCGGCAAGCGACGCCAATCCCAGCCCTGTGGAGCCGTAACGGAGAAAACACGATCATGAAATTCACCGATATCTTCATAAAACGTCCGGTGCTGGCCATAGTATTAAGCCTACTGATTCTGGTGCTGGGGTTGCGTTCCATTAATCTGCTTCCTGTCCGCGAATATCCCAAAACCCAGAACGCCGTGGTAACTGTCACTACCGTCTACACCGGGGCCGACCCGGAACTGGTGTCCGGCTTCATCACTACACCGCTGGAGAACTCCATCGCCCAGGCTAACGGCATCGACTATCTCACCTCGTCGAGCACGCAAAGTGTCAGCAACATCACCGCTAACATGCGCCTCAACTACGATGCTAACGCGGCTCTTGCCGAAATTAACACCAAGGTCAATGCAGTACTCAACCAGTTGCCCAGAGCATCGCAGCAGCCGGTGATCACTATTTCCACCGGCGAGGATATCGGTTCCATGATTATGGGTTTCTACAGTAAAGACCTGCCCACCACCAATATCACGGACTATGTTATTCGGGTAGTACAGCCCAAGCTACAAGCAGTGGAAGGCGTTCAGACGGCCGAGATTCTGGGCAAACAGGAATTTGCCCTGCGGGCCTGGCTTGATCCGGCTAAGATGGCAGCCCTTGGTGTAAGCGCCACGGACGTGAGCAACGCGCTTGCTGCCAACAACTTCATATCGGCGCTGGGCCGCACCCAGGGCCAAATGGTGACAGTTGATCTCACAGCGGCCACGGGCCTGCACACGGTAAGTGAGTTTCGCAATCTGGTAATCAAGTCAGTCGGCGGCGCCATTGTCCGACTGGAGGATGTCGCTCATGTCACCCTCGGTGCGGAAAACTATGATTCGGCCATACGCTTCGACGGTAAAGCAGCCGTATTCATGAGCATCAAGGTTGCGCCCAACGCCAACCTGCTTTCTGTTGCGAAGGATATTCGCAAAATCTTTCCGGGAATTGAGCAGCAGTTGCCGCAGGGCCTTGACGGCCGCATTGTTTATGACGCAACCGATTATGTGAACAGTTCCATTAAAGAGGTAGTAATTACGCTTCTCGAGGCGCTGTTCATTGTTACGCTGGTCATCTTTCTGTCTTTAGGTTCGGTACGTTCGGTGATTATCCCTGCATTAGCCATCCCCCTGTCGCTGGTGGGCGCGTTTCTCATCATGCTGGCTCTGGGTTACACGATCAATCTGATGACGCTGCTGGCCCTGGTGCTCGCCATCGGCCTGGTTGTGGACGATGCCATCATCGTAGTCGAAAACGTGCACCGCCACATGGAGGAAGGTATCCCGCTTCTGCAGGCGGCGATCATGGGGGCTCGCGAACTTGGAGGACCGATCATTGCCATGACCGTGGTACTGATTGCTGTATATTTGCCCATCGGATTTATGGGCGGCCTCACCGGTGCGCTTTTTACCGAGTTTGCCTACACCCTTGCCGGAGCCGTACTCGTGTCGGCCATCATTGCGCTGACGCTATCGCCCATGATGTGCTCGCGCTTTTTGAAAGTATCCGGACCGAATGAGCGGCACCGCTTCACGGAATTTATCGACGGTCAGTTTAACCGGATTCGGAATGGCTATGCCAGGTTACTACGGGGAGCACTCAATTCCCTACCCGTTGTCCTGGTTTTTGCCGCCATCATCCTCGGGAGCAATTATTTCCTGTTTGTCAATTCCAAGAGCGAACTTGCGCCTCAGGATGATCAGGGTTTTATGATGTCCATGCTCTCGGCCGCCCCCGATGCTACTCTCCAGCAGACACAACTCTATTCGCGGCAGCTGGAACAGATACTGTCAAAAACTCCGGAAATCGCGCATCTTTTCCAAGTTGAAGGATTCTCCGGCCTTAATTCAGGATTTGCCGGACTCGTGCTCAAACCATGGGATGAGCGGACCCGCACAGCCAAGGCACTACAACCGGAAATACAAAACAGGATCGGCCAGATCGCCGGTGCCAACGCTGTAGTTTTTCAGCCTCCGCCTTTACCCGGAACGGGACACGGGTTACCTGTGCAGTTTGTCATCGGCACGACCGATTCCTTCGCCCGGCTCAATGAGGTTTCGCAAACATTCCTCGAAAAAGCGCGTGTCAGCGGATTGTTCATGTACGTGGATGCCGACCTCAAAATCGATAAGCCGCAGACTATGCTGGAAGTGGACCGCGACAAACTGGCGCAGATGGGCCTGACAATGCAGGATGTCGGCGGTGCAATGGCTTCCATGCTCGGCGGGGGCTATGTCAACTACTTCAGTATGTCTGGCCGCTCCTATAAGGTAATTCCGCAGGTCAAACAAAGCGAAAGACTCACTGCGGATCAACTGATGAACTACCATATCAATACTGCAAGCGGCGAATCCATTGCTTTTTCTACCTTTGCTAGTCTTAATACTACCGTGGTGCCCGTGTCCATCAACCACTTCCAACAGCTCAACTCCTCCACAATATCCGGTATCCTGATCCCCGGCATCACCCTGGGACAAGGACTCGATCAACTCAAGACCATTGCCGGGCAGGTACTGCCCGAGGGTTACAGCATCGACTACGGGGGAGAGTCGCGGCAGTATTTGAAGGAATCCAGCGCGCTGTTGATCACATTCGCCTTCGCGCTGATCATTATTTTCCTGGTTCTAGCCGCGTTGTTCGAAAGTTTCCGCGACCCGATCATTGTGCTCATCAGTGTGCCCATGTCCATCTGCGGGGCGCTGATTTTCATCAGCCTTGGCATCGGCGACGCCAGCCTCAATATTTACACCGAAGTAGGTCTAGTAACGCTCATCGGTCTAATCAGCAAGCACGGTATCCTCATCGTACAGTTTGCCAACGACCTGCAGCGTGAGGGGAAAAGCAAGCGCGACGCTATTGAACAGGCTTCGGCCACTCGTCTGCGGCCGATTCTGATGACTACGGCGGCTATGGTGCTGGGCGTTCTGCCCCTGGTCTTCGCCTCCGGCGCGGGTGCGGCAGGCCGCTATAACATGGGTCTGGTGATCACCACCGGCATCGCCATCGGTACGCTGTTCACCCTGTTTGTTGTGCCGGCGATGTATTTACTCTTGGCTCATAATCATCAGTTACAAAAAATTGGCGATGTCGAACCGCATACTACACCAAATATCCCCGCCCCTTAACACGAGGTTGCATGATATTATAGCTGTTCAATATCAATGAAATTATCCATGATATTAAGCGGTAATCATCACTCCAAAATCAATGCGAAAATCGTTGATTTGCAGGTGTTAACGATAAGCGAGATAAGACTTAATTGGACAGTATTTATAAAATAAAAATTGGGTAAGGTATTTAATGAACTCGCAAGAAATAACCAAAGCCGTCATACCGACGAAAGTCGGTATCCAGAAATTTCAATAATATTAGATTCCGGCGTGCGTAACCTGAAGGTCACAAGCCGGAATGAAAAAGAAAGAATTGGGAACGTTATAATGAAAAAAATCATTTTTTATATTGTTGATGTTTTTGCGGAAGAAAAGTTTGCGGGAAACCAATTGGCGGTGTTTCGCGGTGGCGCTGAATTATCTGCCGAGACCATGCAGACAATTGCCCGCGAGATGCATTTTTCGGAAACTACTTTCATCATATCCGAAGAACAGCACGAAGGCGGTTATGATGTCCGTATTTTTACACCGGAAGCCGAAGTCCCCTTCGCCGGCCATCCGACATTGGGTACGGCTCATATTATTCGTACTGAAATAGCAAAAGATAATCCCCCAGAGATTTTATTGAATTTAAAGGTCGGCAAAATACCAGTAACTTTCGCGGGCGACATTAGCTGGATGAAACAGGTGCCGCCGGAATTTGGGAAAAAAATTGATCCGGCGTCAGTAGCCGAAGTATTGGGGCTGAAGCAATCGGAAATAGATGAGCGCTTTCCCGTGGAAGAGGTTTCCACCGGCTTGCCCCACATTATAGTTCCGCTGAAAAAGCTGGACTCATTGAAACGGGCGTGGGTTTCGCTGGATAAATATTATAATCTCATCAAAAACACTTGGGCAAAACCGATTCTTATTTTTTGCGCGGGATCTCATACAGGCCTCAATGATATCAGTGTCCGGATGTTTGCCGATTATTATGGCGTACCAGAAGATCCGGCAACCGGGAGCGGCAACGGTTGCCTTGCTGCCTATTTGGTGAAAAATTGCTATTGGGGTAAAGAAGAAATTAATATCCGTGCGGAGCAAGGCTATGAAATCAAAAGGCCATCGCTGCTTTATCTTAAAGCATCGATAATCAATGAAGAAATTCAAGTGCATATTGGAGGAAAATCTATCACGGTAGCCAGAGGAGAATTATAAGTGCAAATATAAAAATGAGTAGTTCAATTTTGAGAAAATTAATGTATTATAATCTCATCGGTAAAATAAACCAGGCTGCATTTTATGGAGGAAGAAAAAATGAAAGATGAATCGAACATGTCCACAATGTCTCGTAGCAAATTAATAAAATTAGTAATTATTGTGGTTGCTATTCTTTTTGTTATTTTGTTTGTAAATCCATTTGTCATCATTGGCGCCGGTGAAAGAGGTGTTGTTTTAACCTTTGGTGCGGTAGGTTCCAAAGTATTGGATGAAGGTTTGCACCTGCGAATTCCTTTTGTGCAGCAAATTATTAAAGTCGATGTGAAAGTGCAAAAAGCACAGCCGGATGCCACTGCTGCTTCCAAAGACTTACAGGATATTCATTCAACAATAGCTTTAAATTACCATATCAGTCCGGATCGTGCCAATTTCGTTTATCAAAAGATCGGGATACATTTTGCTGACAGGGTTATTGATCCGACGGTGCAGGAAGTAGTCAAAGCAGTAACGGCCAAATACACAGCAGTGGAGTTGATAACGCAACGGGAAAAAGTAAGAAGCGACATTCGTGAATTATTGAAAAAAAGATTGATTGATTACGATATCATGGTTGATGATTTTGCTATCGTTAATTTCAAATTTTCACCACAATTTACTCAAGCGATAGAATCAAAGCAAACAGCCGAGCAGTTTGCCCTGAGAGCGCAGCGTGATCTGGACAGAATCAAAATAGAAGCCCAGCAGAAAATTGCGCAGGCCCAAGCTGAAGCGGAAGCATTACGCTTGCAGAAAATGAATGTTACGGCGGAATTAATAAAACTGCGCCAGATTGAAGCTTCCATGAAAGCTATTGAAAAATGGGATGGACATCTTCCCAGCGTAACTTCGGGAGCCGTCCCTTTTATTGACGCAGGCAGCTTTGAAAAACATACAAAGTAGAGGTAAGTCTGTATAGTGGTGTTGTTGCAAAGATGACAAAATAAAATAAATTACAAGTCCATGGGGCTGTTGAAAATCACCCTGTTTTTCAACAGCTCCACCTGCACACTTACATAAAGCCGTCACGTAAGCCCGGTCAGTGTTTACTGACGTGCTCTATCTGTATATCTTTCATAGTCATTCAATTAGCTTGTAATACTCCTTGAGTGTACGAATGGAATCCATCGTAGCTTGGAACAAGAACCAACTGAGAACAAGGATTACTATGGTGAGCCCGATCTTCCATGCCCGCGTCGTTTGTGGACGCCACCAAATCAGGGGCAACGCCAGAGGTCCCACAGAGCAGACTGCGATGATAATAAATGTTTTTCGGAAATACCAGGGAAGCTTTTCTTCTGCAATGCGTGGGCGGATGGAGGTATCCAGAAACTCACCGCAGTGTTTACACTTTATCGCGTCATCTTGAATATCTTCAGCGCAGAAGGGACACTTTTTCATTATCACCTCTCTTGGTAGAATCGCGTTAAAAATCTGGTTGGACGTCCTGTTTCTTCGCCGGTTTTTTATTTCCGAATTGTTATCATCCATTTCAGGCCGTCATTTCCCCTGATAGCGTACGTCAGCGTCTTTTGAAGTATTGAATTTCTCTTTCATGTTTTTCCGCAGCCTCACGAGTTGTGAATGTCCCAAGATTTCTCCGCTTTCCGGTTTTGGGGTTCTTCTTTAGAGAGTATATGCGGTACTCACCCGTTTTGAGTTTCCTGATCATCTTTCAGTTCTCCTATGGACCTTCAATCGTCTAACGTCGCGGGTCACCGGGAGCCGGATTTATTGGCGAGCCGAAGGAACAGCTTGTTATGTACTTATATTTGTTTACTCCAATAGCCATGGACATTTTTCAATTCCTTGACCCAACAGCTTAGGATATCTGATGTGTCCTTCCCAAGTTGCTTTGCGAGATCAAAGAATCCGGGGCCCGGCTGCATGTCTGCGTGTTTGTGAACGACAATAACGGTAAGCATTCCTCTTCCTTCAGTATGCTCTTCTGTCGAGACTTCGCCAAGGAGATGAAATAGTCTTTGATCGTGTGCTTCTACATCAATTGACTTGATTTGCCGCACAAGTTCAGAGTACGGAATCATTCCCCTGAGCTTTGCCCGTTCAATGAGAATTTTTTTCACTTCATTCTTGGCCGATTCCCAAGCGGATTCATCAAAGCCGTATTTTGTCATATTCAATTCCTCTGCATATAACGGACGGATAGTCGCTGACCGGGTTTCTCCGATCTGGCGGCAGGTTTGTGCTCCTACGGTTCAATCTTATTTGACATTAGAAAGTCCCTCAAATCAGAAGTCATAACAGCATGGCCTATGACTAATTGCGTTTGACTCCTCAAGTATTGAATTACTTCCTCTAAAAGCTGAGCTTCTGACATTGACTCTTTAGTTCCATCAGAGCGTGTTTTCACAAATGCCATAATAGTCTTATCCTTCTTCAAGGCCGCCAAGGCGCTTTCTATTTCAGAAGGAAGAGGAGCAAGCTTACTAACCACAACACCAATAACTGTGCCCGTCTCTATTTCCAGTAATGGACCTCCGGAATTGCCTGAATTGAATGCCGCATTTATTACCATTCTTCTAACTCTTTTATCTTTATTAATTGGTACCTGGTCAACTCCAGCAATATAACCAGAGCTGAGAAGTGGGGCAGGGCTACTATATCCTTCTGGGAACCCCCAAGTTGAAACCTGTGCGCCGATCGAATGATCGTCGTTGATTGAAATAGGAAGTGCTTGCGTATTGATCTTGTCCAGGGGGGCAAAAAAAGCTAAGTCTAAATCAACATCTATCACTGGTTTGGTTATCCCATTTGGTTTTCCATTAGTTCCTATATGTACACCCTTAGAACCAATAATCATAATTTCCGATGGTGTACAGCCCTCTATTACATGAGCGGCAGTAATGATATTTCCACTTTTATGAAGAAATCCTGTTCCACTTTTGTGTTGAGATGGGCAGAAGATTCGGAACACTGAGGGAACGGCTACGGCGCCGCCACTTCCCGCAAGATCAGTTGTCATGGGGGCGCGAGTTTGAATATTATCTGCAGCAATTACAGTCGAAAACATTAGGAATGATAGGACAAATGATAAAAGAATTGTAAATATTCCGTTTAATTTCATATTAACCTCCCGCACAAATAATATACACGATAAATAATTCCACTTTCTTCAACAGCGCTATTGATTTAATGCTTAATTAAATGAACCTCCCCGCAGCAAGCTTCGGGGAATATATCCCGGAGAGATCCCGAATAGCTTCGCTTTCGGGATCAATTCCACCAACGCTTCAAACTTCACTACGTTTGTTTTCAGCGAGTGTCATTGATTTAAGCCCATTTTTTATAAAAATCAAACAATTATTATTGAACTCATACCAATTCGTTTCCTTATTATTGACAAAAAAGTTCTTTCCTGCCGCGCTACTATTCACCAATAATTTTTACCAGTACACGCTTTCTTCTTAAGCCATCGAATTCGCCATAGAAAATTTGTTCCCACGGGCCGAAGTCCGGCTTGCCGTCAGTGACTGCAACAACCACTTCCCTGCCCATGATTTGCCTTTTTAAATGAGCATCGCCGTTATCTTCACCCGTGCGATTATGTCGGTATCGGGAAACAGGTTCATGCGGAGCAAGCCTCTCCAGCCATTCTTCATAGTCCTGATGGAGACCGGATTCATCATCGTTGATAAATACCGAGGACGTAATGTGCATGGCATTGACCAGCACAAGCCCTTCTTTAATCCCGCTTTTTATCAGGATCTTTTCGATTTGCGGCGTAATGTTGATAAACCCCCGCCGGCTGGGAACATTAAACCAAAGCTCTTCACGGTAAGATTTCATTTCACACGCCTCCGAAAATTTAACTATTTTTACAATATTCATATAAACTAAGGGAAAAATATTTTACAGATAATATTTTAATCTCGTATAATAGTTCAAAGAATTATTATCGAGGCAGAATATCGGTAATACCTGTTAATGTAATTAACTTTACAAGCTTATTGCCTTGTGTTATGAAAAAAATGGTTTAACTTAAAAATATACAGGAGAAGAAATATGTCCGGCCATTCCAAATGGAGCACAATAAAAAGAAAGAAAGGTGCTATCGATGCCAAACGCGGTAAGATATTTACCAAGATTATCAAGGAAATAACCTTGGCAGCGCGTCTGGGTGGAAGCGATATCGAAGGAAATTCACGTCTCCGGCAGGCGGTAATGGCTGCTAAAGAAGACAATATGCCCAAGGATAATATAGAGAGGGCGATTAAAAAAGGAATCGGCGGCGCTGAAGGCGCGGCCAATTTTGAAGAATTGACTTATGAAGGCTACGGTCCGGCCGGAGTGGCAGTGCTGGTTGAAGTAATGACGGATAATAAAAATAGAACTGTTGCGGAAATCCGTCATATCTTTTCCAAGCACGGCGGCAACCTGGGCGAGAATGGATGCGTGTCCTGGATATTTTCAAAAAAAGGCAGCATTGTCATCGATAACAAAGCAATTGATGAAGATACGTTAATGGAACTGGCGCTGGAAGCCGGAGCGGAAGATGTAAAAAGTGAAGATAATGAGTTTGAAGTCATTACCGATCCATCATCCTACGAAGCAGTAAAAAAAGTAATAGATGCCAAAGGTATAAAGCACCTGGAAGCCCGTATCGGCATGATTCCGTCCAATACAGTCAAACTGGACGCGGCCAAGGCGGAACAAATGCTGAAGCTGATGGAAAAATTGGAAGATAACGATGATGTGCAAAACGTTTACGCTAATTTTGATATTGATGATGCCGTGATGGAGAAACTAAGTTCATAACTTGGAAAGGGGTCTTTTTTGCCCTGGCTCAAGTCAATCTTCGTGGCTTGCTTGTGCGGCGTACATTAAGTACGCCTCCGCGTAACCACTCGATTTTCTTGCCATGACAAAAAAACTCTCCTTTCCAAATGGAAACCAATAGTGTCTAATATAAAGTTTCCAGACGGATACTAACTAATTATTTTGGACTAAAAAATTGCGCATCTTAGGAATTGATCCGGGAAGCCACGTTACCGGTTATGGATTGATTGAAAAACAAGGCAATTATTTAAAGCATGTTCTTCATGGTGAAGTCAAGCCGCGAAAAGATGCGTTGTTATCAACAGTGTTAAGTTTAATTTTTCAGCAACTATCCGCTGTAATTGCCGAAACCATCCCTCAGGCTATAGCTGTGGAAAATATTTTTTTCGGGAAAAACATCCGCAGCTTGATTAAGCAGGGACAGGTAAGAGGTGTTGTGATTTTTGCCGGTGCCGCGCAGCATGTGCCAGTTTTTGAATATTCGCCTCTGGAAATAAAAAAAGGGGTGGTTGGCTACGGGCGGGCGGAAAAAAGGCAGGTGCAAATTATGGTTAAGGCTATTTTGAAACTATCATCTTTGCCGCCGGCCGATGCAGCAGATGCTCTTGCTGCTGCTATCTGTCATGCCAATTTCTTAAAGGAGCAGCAGATATAAATGATTGCGCTCATTAACGGCAAAATAGCCTATAAGGGCATTTCCCATATCGTTGTCGATGTGCAGGGAGTTGGTTACCGCATTTTCATTCCACTGACCACTTTTTACGAGCTGCCGGAAGCAGGCCAGCCGGTCACATTACATGTCCATACTCAGGTCAAACAGGATGCCATAAATCTATTTGGTTTCTACACACTGCAGGAAAGAGATCTTTTTCAACTGATGATTTCTGTCAGTGGTATTGGGCCCAAAATCGCCATGAACATCCTTTCCGGTATTGCTGCTCAGGAATTGTTACAGGCTATATCCAGCGGTGATTTAGGAAAACTGGTGAGCGTTCCTGGGGTCGGCAAGAAAATGGCCGAGCGCCTTGTTCTCGAACTCAAAGAAAAAGTTATCAAGAAAATGATGGCGGATCAGATACCGATCGCCGATGACCGGCATAAAGCCAGCCAGTTAATCAAAGAAGATGTGCTTTCCGCCCTAGTCAATCTGGGTTACAAAAACAATATGGCAAAGGATGCTCTGGATAAGGTCATCCAGTCATCAAAGGAAGAGTTGACTCTTGATCAGCTTCTGAAAAAGACCTTAAAACTTCTGGCGGGCTAAATTGGCCATTGGGGAATGAAAGCAATGGATATATCTATTAAGAACCCTTTAATAAATCCCGTCTGTACAGATGAGGAAAATAATATAGAAGTTACTTTGCGTCCGGCTAAACTGAATGATTATGTTGGTCAGGAAAAGGTTAAAAGTAATTTAGCAATCTTTATTGAAGCAGCAAAAAAACGCCGTGAAGCATTAGACCATGTTCTTTTATATGGGCCACCCGGCCTGGGAAAGACAACCTTAGCTTACATCATTGCCAAAGAAATGGGTGTCGATATCAAAGTCACTTCCGGGCCAGTTATTGAACGGCCGGGAGATTTAGCGGCGATTTTAACTAATATGCACGAGCACGAGATTCTTTTTATTGACGAAATCCATCGGCTCTCCCATGTGGTTGAAGAGATTTTATATCCGGCAATGGAAGACTACCATATTGATATTTTAATCGGGCAGGGGCCTTCGGCCAGATCAATGAAACTGGAGATACCCAAGTTTACCCTGGTCGGGGCAACCACACGCGCCGGCTCGCTTACTTCACCATTGCGTGACCGCTTCGGGATGAACTTCCGCTTGGAATTTTATTCGCCTCAGGAGCTGGCAATTATTATTAAGAGATCTGCTTCCATTCTGGGAGTAAAACTTGCCGATGCCGGTGCTCAGGAACTGGCCAAACGCGCCAGAGGGACACCCCGGATTGCTAATCGGCTGCTCAAGCGTGTTCGCGACTATGCCGAGGTAAAGTCAGATGGGACTATTGATGGTAAAATTGCGCAGGAAGCCCTGGATGCTTTTGAAGTTGACCATAAGGGCTTTGACCAGATGGATAGAAAGCTCCTTTTAACGCTGATTGAAAAATTTAATGGTGGGCCTGTGGGCGTGGAGAACTTATCCGCGGCAATCGGCGAAGAAAAGATGACCATTGAAGATGTCTTTGAGCCTTATTTGATTCAGGAAGGTTATCTGCAAAGAACAGCTAGGGGGAGAATAGCTACGGCTAAAGCTTATGAACATTTTGGGCTGAAAGCTGCAGCACAAAAGGAGCTTTTTTTGTAAGGAGTTGAATTACAGCATTATTTTTTTCATTCGTGAAACTCTAATTCCGAAAGCGAAGCCCGGCGGATGCAGGGCGAAGCGCATAACCTGACCACCTAAAGGTGGCAAGAGGTCACAAGTAACCTAAAGGTCATAAATCGGAATTGGTAAGTTGTAATGAGACCAAAACTTCAGAAACAAAGTGCGCAACCTAATAACCTGAAGGTCACGCGAGGTCACAAGTAACCTAAAGGTCATAAACTGAAGTTTGCTGGTCGAATTATCCCGCGAAGCGGAGGGTACAACACACCGCAGCATGCTGCGGAATTCATACCCGTGATTTAAGTGTAAGCATCATGAAGCTATTAATGCATATCTGCTGCGGCCCCTGCACTATTTATCCATTGAAAGTACTGCGACTTCAAGGACATGAAGTTGAGGGTATTTTTTATAATCCGAACATTCATCCTTATCAGGAATATCAAAGAAGATTGCAGGTTTTGAATGATTATGCTGCAAAAGCATTTGTAAAAATTATTTGCCCCGAAGGTTATCCGTTGGAAGAATTTCTGCGGCAGGTAGCTTTTAAAGAAAATGAGCGCTGTCAGTATTGTTTGCAGCATCGCTTGAAATATACAGCCGAATTGGCTTTATCCGATAAATATGATGGCTTCACAACTACACTACTGTATAGTAAATACCAAAAGCATGATCTGATTAGGGAAATCGGGGAACACTTAAGCAGGCAACTGGGGATTAATTTCTATTATCAGGATTTCCGGTCAGGCTGGGATGAAGGTGTAAAAATTTCCAGGGAGCTGGATATGTATCGACAGCCCTATTGCGGCTGTATTTATAGTGAAAAAGAACGTTTTTATAGATAAATGTAAATCAGTCATCTTTTACTTATATCCTAATTATATCCACTGTGGCATTTTCAACACATGAAATTATAACAGTAAATTAGTAAGAGCGAGAATAAAACGTAAATAATCAGTTATTATAAGGACTTGTTTTTTATGAGTAATTATAATTGTTATGGTATGGATATTGCTCTAGAAGTTTTTAAATTTTATATATACCGGTAGAGAATAATGAATTTACAGAGAACGTTAAAAAGAGAAGTAACTTGTTCCAGTATCGGTCTGCATACTGGACGAAAAGTAAATATGAACATTAAGCCTGCTCCTGTTGATACCGGCATTGTATTTATTCGTAAAGACCTGCCTGATGCGAAGCCTATTCGGGCTGAATTCAATAATGTTTGCGATACTACGCTGGCAACATCGATAGGTAATAATGGTGTTACGGTTGCTACTGTAGAGCACATTTTGTCCACTTTCAGCGGTATGGGTGTGGATAATGCGACAGTGGAGCTGGATTCCTTTGAAGTTCCTATAATGGATGGCAGCGCTCTTCCTTTTGTGTACCTGCTCAAGGAAGTGGGTACTGACATTCAGGGAAAAACAAAGAAATTATTAGTTATTAAGAAGCCTGTTTCCGTGAAAGAAGGCGATGGGAACGCTGTTCTACTGCCGGCCGGTGAATTTAAAATTACTTATGAAATTGATTTTAAACATCCCTCTATCGGTAAGCAGTCATATAACATGACTTTTTCGGATGAAAAATACGAAAAGGAAATTTGTGCGGCCAGAACTTTTGGCTTTCTGGGAGAAGTTGAATATATGCAAGCCAAAGGCCTGGCTTTGGGCGGTTCTCTAAAAAACGCCATTGTTCTTGATGATCAAAAGATTATTAATAAGGAAGGTTTGCGCTTTCCGGATGAGTTTGTCAAACACAAGATTCTTGATGCCATTGGTGATTTGTTTTTACTGGGCATGCCGATAATCGGGCATTTTCTGGCCTATAAATCCGGCCATCGTTTAAACAATCTTTTACTTAAAGAATTAATGCGGAGAAATGATTGCTGGGAGATTGTTTCCTCTTTCGATAAAGAACAAGGCAGTAATAAATTGGCATCTTTAAAAATTCCATCATTTAGCATTCTGGACACTATTCAGGCATAACCCAAATTAACCTTGATTTTTATCTTCAGGTTACCTAATATAAAATATTAATTCAATTATTCTTGGCTGGAGTGATGGAAACTACTGCCTCAGCTTAGCAATAGAAATTGGTGGCTATGAGAAAAATTAAAAAAGACTTCTGGAAAATAGTTTTTATCTCCTTATTTATTCTTGGTGTTTCTACGGAAGGACAGGCCATTGAGCCCAAAATATCTGATATTATTATTACCAATAATGCCGAAAACGTTCTTTTGTATGCCAGGTTGGTTAATGGTTTCAAAACTGAAATGGAGTCGGCAATTCTGGCTGGCGTGCCTTCAATATTTACGCTGCAGTTAGAGGTTTATCAGCCCAGGTCTTATATTTGGGATAAAAAAATTGTGAGTTATGAAATAAAACGCACTATCAAATACGATAATCTTAAGAAAACATTCAGCATATTTACCAACGGCAATAAGGACCCGGTAGTTCTTCCCGATTTCGAAAGTGCGCAAAAAGCAATGGCTGATTTTAGCGGAATTATTGTCACGCCTCTTCAAGCACTGATAAAAGGAGCAAGATACTATCTGAAAATCAAAATTAAGATTGATAAAGTACGCTTACCTTTACATATGGAGTACGTTCTATTTTTCGTTTCATACTGGGATTTTGAAACTGATTGGTACACACAAAATTTCTCTTACGGATATCCATAATAAAAGAAAAATTAATTTGATTGACCTGATCCCGCAATGAAAAAAAACCAAAGTAAAGTTCATATTGATGACAGAGAATTACGCCGCCGCCGCCGTGAGCGTATTATCATGGTCGTTGTGGGTATTCTTGCAATTGCCTTTACGTTGATTGCCAGTCAATTTTCCCATCAGGAATCTCTTCCTTTTTCGACCAATATTTTTGTTTATAGTTTAACAAGCATCAACGTTATCTTGATTCTCCTTTTACTTTTCCTGATTGTTCGTAATGTAGTTAAATTATTTTCTGAACGGCGCAGTGGAATTATCGGCTCAAAATTGAGGACAAAGCTTGTAGCCGCCTTCGTCGGCCTTTCCCTTGTTCCGACAATTTTACTCTTTTTATTTGCCATAAACTTTCTTACTTATAGCATTGAATTTTGGTTCAATATAAGGATTGGTGATGCCTTAACAGGGTCGCTGGAAGTAGCCCAGGTTTATTATCAGCAAACGGTGGAACAGGCGAAATTCAATGCGCGGCAGATCAGCGCGGATATAACCAGAAACCGTCTTTATGAACGCGAAAGAGGTGAGTATCTTACTAATTTTATTAATCAGCGCCAGAAGAATTCCAAAGTAGGGACTGTTGAAATTTATTTTGATTTCCAAAAAGAAAATATGCTTTTTGCCGACGCAGAGCATCCGGAACTCGTGGGTGTTAAACTGGAGCCCAAAATGCTGGAAGACCTTTACTCCGGCAAGGAAATATCTACGGTTCAGCCGACCAGTGTCGGAGAAGCAATCATTGGTGTTGTACCGGTTTTTTCTTCAGCTGTGCCTAATGAAGTTATCGGGCGTGTAGCGGTAACCTATAGTATTCCCAAGGGATTTGTTGACAAGTTGAGAAGCATTGCTAATTCATCCGAAAAGTATGGACAGATCAAACTGCTGAAAAATCCTATAAAATTCAATTATATTGTGACATTATCCATCGTTACGCTGGTGATTATATTTTTAGCTACCTGGTTTGGACTAGTTCTCGCTAAAAGTATTACAGTGCCTATTCAGGATCTGGCAGAGGCGACAAACAAGATTACCAAGGGTAATCTCGATAGTTATATTGATATTGAAGCGGACGATGAAATTGGTGTTCTGGTAAAGTCTTTCAACCAGATGACTAAAGATTTAAAGAAAAGCAAAGAGGGATTGGAGCAAGCCAATGTTAACCTGGAGCAAAGACGTAAATATATGGAAACAGTTTTGCGCAATGTTTCGGCCGGTATCGTTTCTGCTAATAGCGATGGATTGATTACTACCGTCAACCGTGCTGCGGAAAAAATGTTCGATATTCAAACGGAGAAAGTTCTCTATCGGAACTACCGTGATTTACTGATACCGGAACATCTTTCTCTCGTTGATGAGTTTTTGCAGGAAATGAAAGAAAGCAATGAAAGTTCACTGGAAAAGCAATTAGAGCTGATGCTTAAGGAAAAAGCACTGACGGTTCTATTGACAATTACTACAATTCAGGATGAAGAAGGATATGATTCCGGTATAGTCGTGGTTTTTGAAGATTTAACTCAATTGCAGAAAGCGGAACGTGCCGCAGCCTGGCGCGAGGTAGCCCGCCGCATGGCCCATGAGATCAAGAATCCGCTGACGCCGGTCCAGCTTTCCGCGCAACGATTGCAGCGAAAATACGGGGATAAGCTGGGGGAAGACGGTTCTGTATTCAAAGAATGCACCCAGACTATTATTGATCAGGTGGAAGTACTGAAAAATCTGGTCAATGAATTTTCCCGTTATGCGCGGATGCCCGTGACAACTCCGACGCTCAATGATTTGAATATAGTTATTGCCGATTCCGTTGTCCTTTTTCAGGATGCTCATAAGGATATTGTATTTGAATATATGCCTGATGAGCGGTTGCCTAAATTTAATCTTGATGCCGAGCAGATCAATAGAGTGATGATAAACCTGTTGGATAACGCTGTTGCGGCGATTAACACGAAAGAGGGCAGAATTGAAATTAAAGTGAGTTATGATGAAATTCACCGTAAAGCAGTTGTCGCCGTGGCTGATAACGGAGCGGGGGTGCCCTCCAGTTATAAAAGGAAGGTTTTTGAACCGTATTTTTCCACGAAGAAAGCAGGGACCGGTCTGGGGCTGGCGATAGTCAGTTCAATTATCTCCGATCATCGTGGTCAGGTCAGTGTCGCTGATAATTCTCCGCACGGAACAATTGTTTCTTTTCAGTTGCCAGTTGCGGAAGTTTAAATTATATATAATACCCTTTCGCATTCTTTGGCTAACTTTGTTGGCTGCGTCGTCGGCTTCCTCAATCCGCCTAGGCGGACCTGCGGAGCCTTCTCCTTGCCGCCTCGTTATCCTTAGAATGCGAAAGGGTATAAATCACAAATGATGGATGAAACTGAGTAATAATTATGAATGAAACAATTCTTGTAGTTGATGATGAATCCAGTATCTGCCAGTCGCTGAGTGCCATCCTGAGCGATGAGGGCTTTCAGGTGCTGGTTGCCGGCAGCGGTGAAGAAGCAATAAAGAAATTTGAAGAAGAAATGCCGCAGCTGGTGCTGCTCGATATCTGGCTTCCCGGGATGGACGGGCTGGATACACTCAAGGCAATTAAGGCGGCACATCCCAATGTGCTGGTGATTATGATGTCGGGTCACGGGACGATCGAAACAGCGGTAAAAACGACCAAGCTGGGTGCCTTTGATTTTATCGAAAAGCCTCTTTCTCTTGATAAAGTCATTATCCTCGTAAACAATGCCCTTAATATAGTCCGCCTGGAAGAAGAAAACGTCCTATTGAAACAACAGGTATCTCATCAATATGAACTAACCGGCAACAGTCAGATTATAACCGAACTTAAAGAGATGATCGGCATTGTCGCGCCCACTAACGCCTGGATTTTGATTATGGGAGAAAATGGCACCGGGAAAGAACTTGTAGCGCGCTCTATTCACCATTTAAGCCACCGATCACATAAACCTATAATTGAGGTCAACTGTGCGGCGATACCGGAAGAGCTCATTGAAAGTGAATTATTTGGCCATGAAAAGGGAGCTTTTACCGGCGCGACAGAAAAAAAACGTGGTAAATTCGATCTTGCTCATGAAGGGACGATTTTTCTGGATGAAGTAGCCGATATGAGCCTGAAGGCACAGGCAAAAATTCTGCGCATTCTTCAGGAAAAGAAATTTGAACGGGTCGGCGGTAATAAATTAATTGATATGGATGTGCGGGTTTTGGCCGCAACCAATAAAGATTTGGAAAAAGAAATGGAAGCCGGGATGTTCCGGCAGGATCTTTATTACCGCTTGCATGTAATTCCCCTGCGAGTACCTACGCTGCGTGAAAGAAAAGAAGATATTAAGCTTCTAGCTGAACGGTTCTTGCAGGATTTTGCCGCGAAGGAAGGGCAGGTACAAAAAGTTTTAACTGATGATGCCATAGACCTTCTGATACAGCATGACTGGCCAGGCAATGTTCGGGAATTGAAAAATATTGTTGAAAGGTTAATTATATTAACACCGTCGGATGAAATAACCGCCAGAGATATACCTTCCCTGCATATGAGAGTAGATAATGGAGAAGGTATAAGCATTGCGGCGCCTGTCATTGCGGATTTTTTAAAGGACGCCAAGATAGATTTTGAAAGACAATTTATATTAAAAAAACTGGAAGAAAATGACGGCAATATTTCTAAAACTGCAGAAGCAATCGGTCTGGAGCGCAGTAATCTGCATAAAAAATTAAAAAGCCTTAAAGTTGACATCAAGGGTGATTTATAGTTCCCCCCTAATCTATCTTGTTATTGTTCATCTGCTTTTTCATATCCGCGATAGAAAAACGGTTGAAAGGAAGAAAGATTGCTCCCAGAAGAATCACAAGAGCTATGGATAAGAAATGGTAAACAACGGCAAAAGAAAGCGCTTCAGCTTCAGCTAAACTAAAAAAACTTAAGCCCAGAACACAGGCGAGATGCCAATTGCCAATATAACCCGGTGCTGTGGGAATAGCTATGCCCACAATGAGAATAATCATTACAACGAATGACGCCATTATCGGTAAGGTAAAGCCAAAAGCCAGAAGCAATATATAAATTGCCAGTACATCCACAAGCCAGACTAAAGCAGAAAGAAAAAATAAATAAAGCAAAAGCTTAATGTCCGTTATGACCTGAAAGCCGTCGATAAAATGATGAATTATATCATCTATCTTATGGGCAAATTTCCCTGGAAACTTGCTAAGAATTTTATTAATAATATTTATAGCTTTTTCTCTGCGCCAGATTAAGCCCAGGATGCAACAAAAAATTGCCACTGTCAGAGAAAAAAACAAAATACTGGATATAATCATCAAGGAAGGTAAATCAGTATTGAGAAGCACAATAACAGCAATAGTCAGTACGGAAAAGCCATCCAGAACTCTTTCGACGAGAATAGTGCCCAAAGCTGAAGACATTTTAATCGTACTTCGTTTGGCTATGAGGTAGGGTCTGGCTAGTTCGCCAATACGTGCGGGAATTAAGGCTATCGCCAGAAAACCTACCGAGGTAACGGAAAAAAGAGAAAGCTGATCTATCTTTTCCATAGGCTGTAAAATAACGCCCCAGCGATAGGATCGCAGCCATTGCATTAAAATTACAAGAAGGATGAAAAAAATAACATAACTAAATTGAATTTTCTTCAGAGCAAGAAAAACATCATGAAGTTTAATTTCTCTTACGGACAAATAAACCAAGACGATGCTGATGATGCTGATTAGGATACCTAGGATGACTTTTTTATTCATTTTATTATCAGGCGCTGCAATCTATTTTAGATATTTAATTCTTGGCCAGGTATTCGGCGATTTTATCATGTAAGAGCTGGGAAGAAAGTTTGTTTCCCATTAATCCCACGCGAATGGCAACTGTTGTGAAATTCTTTGATTTATATGTGATGTTGAATTGAACTTTTTCGTCATTAATCACAGTGGTAATTTCCCCTTGGGCAATTTCTCTAACAGGCACGACTTCCACACCGCGCATATCGGCAATGGTTTTTTCACAGGCACTCCAGGTTTTATCAAATGACGAATAGTAATCAGTCGATAATTTGCCGCTGACAAAAAAGTATGTTCCCGTGCCCGCGCCTACCGCTGCTGCTCCACCGACAACCAGTGCAGCACAACCGGAAAAAAGAACAACAATAAATAATATAATAGTTAGCAGAAAATTATTTATTTTCACTTCGGGTTCCTCATCGATTAATTAGTGAAACTCCAATTCCGAAAGCGAAACGCATAACCTAACCACCTAAAGGTGGCAAGAGGTTACGCGAGGTCACAAGTAACCTAANNAATTGGCAAGTTGAATCCGCCTGTGGCGGACTGCGCAATCTGTTTCCGCAGCTTGCTTTGGGGTTCATACCCGTGATTAATTTTTAAAACACATGTTTGCTGCTAATGCAATAACTAATTATGTATTAAGGATAGTAAAGTATTACATGGTGGATTGGCCGAGCTTAGCAAATTCTTTTAAAATTTCTTCCTGCTTTTGGGTCAGAGCTGTAGGTGTTTGCACAAAAATTTCGATAATCTGATCTCCCCGCCCGTAGCCCTGAAGATGATGAATACCTTTGCCTTTCAGGCGGAAGGTTTTACCGTTTTGTGTTCCTTTCGGGATTTTTATTTTTTCATTTTCTTCCAGAGTGGGTACATCAATGGTTGCACCAAGTGCCGCCTGCACAAAAGAAATCGGTACCTTGCAAATTATATCGTCATTTGATCTGGTAAAGAAGTCATGTTCTTCAACATACAGAAAAACATACAAATCACCATTGGGACCGCCATGATCCCCAGCTTCACCTTCGCTGCGTAAACGCAGACGGGAACCGGTTTCTACGCCCGCTGGTATTTTCAACTGGACGGTTTTTTTAACCGATTCTTTACCAATTCCATGGCAGGAATGGCAGGGTTTGGAGATGACCTTACCGTGACCGCCGCAATGCGGGCAGGTGGAACTGATTGTAAAAAAACCACTCGACTGGATTACCTGGCCGCGTCCCTGACATGTGCGGCATATTTCGGGAGATGATCCCGGAGCAGCTCCTGATCCGTGGCAGGCATGACAACTGGCAAGTTTCTCCAGATCAATTGTCGTGTTTTTTCCGAAAGCGGCATCAAGGAAGGAAATTTTTAGATCATAGCGTAAATCCGCTCCCGCACGTGCGTGCGAGCGTGATCGTCCACGACTATTGCCAAATCCGAAAACATCTTCAAAAATGTCGCCGAAATGGGAAAAGACATCTTCAAAACCGTTGAAGCCTCTAAAACCTGTATTGCTTAAGCCTTCATGGCCATAATGATCGTAAATTTCGCGTTTTTGTTTGTCGCTTAATACTTCGTATGCTTCGGCTGCTTCTTTAAATCGTTCTTCTGCTTTTTTATCATCGGGATTTTTGTCCGGATGGCTTTGCATGGCGACTTTACGGTAATTCTTTTTTATTTCTTCTTCTGAGGCAGTTCGTCCCACGCCCAGAACTTCATAATAATCCTTTTTTATCATTGGTTTTTCCGGTTTTCCTCTGCTTCCATAATTTTCTTCAGCGAATCAAGCAAATCCTCATTATTGGCTTTATCCAATGCGTGCCTGGCAAAAAAGTATTTTTTTAAATCAATAGCTTTTTTCCCGATAGTTTCCCAATCTTCTGGTTTTGGTTCTATATGGAGAGCCTTGGCGGCACGCTGGTAAATCATTACATCGCCAATGTCAACAGCCATCATTTTTATTTTTTGCAGGCCTTCGCTGTATTGTGCCTTTTGATAAAAATCGAGCGCATCGGAAATATTACCATCTTCCAGAAACATATCGCCATAATTCTGAAGGGTAGCGGCGGATGTGCTATCAATATACAGGGTTTTCTGTTTTAAACGATAATCAGGTAATTTTCTAACACTCAAGAGGATCTCCTTAAAAAATATATTCAGTTAATAATAAAACAATTTAATGATGATTTTTTCTGAGTCAATAGTTGGAAATATTTCAACCTACCAGGTGCCTGAGGGCTTCTTCATATTTTTTTCTCGTATTTTCTATGATGTCCAGAGGCAATTCCGGGGCCGGGGGCTTTTGATTCCACTTAATCGAAAGCAGATAGTCCCGCAGAAATTGCTTGTCATAACTTTTTTGCGACCGGCCTTCCTCATAATCATTACTGGGCCAGAAGCGCGACGAGTCCGGCGTGAGCAGTTCATCGATGAGGATTAACTCGTTGCCGATCATCCCAAATTCCATTTTCGTATCGGCGATAATGATACCGGCGCTCTGTGCTATTTTTGCTGCGCGCTCATATATAGCGAGGCTGATTTTTATAATTTTATCCGTCAATTCCTCTCCAATAATATCTGCCATCTCTTTTCTGGTGATGGCAGAGTCATGTTCACCTTCCGGTGCCTTGGTGGTCGGTGTAAAAATCGGTTTGGGGAGCTTTGCTGATTCTTTCAGACCTTCGGGCAAATTAATGCCGGAAACAGTTTTGTTTGTCTGATAATCTTTCCAGCCGGAACCGCTCAGGTAGCCGCGAACAATACATTCTACGGGCAGCGGAGTGGCCTTTTTTACCAGCATGCTTCTGCCTTCCAGGAGATCGCGATAAGGGGTGCACTCTTTAGGAAATTCTTCCGGGTTAATGGAAATAAGGTGGTTGCTGATAATATCTTCCATTTGTTTGAACCAGAAAGCGGACATGCGGTTTAAGATTATTCCTTTGCCTGGGATGGGATTGGGCATAATGACATCAAATGCGGAAATACGGTCAGTTGCAATGATGAGCAAGTAGTTTTTTACGGAATAAATATCACGGACCTTGCCGCGGCTGAGGAAATTCAATTTAGTCAAATCAGTTGTTTGTATGCTTTTTTTCATAGAGATAATCCTCTCATCTGATTGATGGGTTGTACATTTTTTCGTGGCCGATAGTGGATGTCGGCGTACGGCCGTAATTATGGCCGGGCATTACTTTAGTATCATCAGGCAGTGTGAAGAGCCTTTCCTGAATGGATTTGTACATTACTTGCCAGGAACCGCCGGGTAAATCTGTTCTCCCTACGGCTTCAACAAAAAGGGTATCGCCGGTGAACACATACCCCGGTGTATATAAACACATACCGCCCGGAGAATGCCCGGGAGTATGAATTACTTTGAGGGAAATGCTGCCCACATCAATTGTATCGCCGTCTTTGACCATGATATCGGCCGGCGGGGATTGCTTCGCTCCAAACATCTTTAAAATCATCGCCGGTGTCGAAGTAAGCATGAGAGCATCGTCTTCATGAACAATGATTTTTGCCCCGGTCAGTTTTTTCATTTCATCATTTCCGCCGATATGGTCAACATGCCCGTGGGTATTGACAATATATTTGATATTCAGCTTGCTGTTTTTGGCTTCGGCAATAATTTCTTTGGCATTATCCGCCGGGTCAATAACCAAGCCATCGCCCGTTATCGGATTTCCAATCAAATAGGCAAAAACGGCCATGTGGCCGACTTGCATCTGCTTTATGAACATGGCAATTCTCCGCATGTATTAATCTTTTTTACTAACATTTTTTAGTTTCTTTCGTCAATTTAAATCAAGCAGGCAAAAAATTAGTATAGTAAGTTGAATTAATCCCGCGTGCGCAGCATAGTGGGGCAATTTAACAATCCTCATATCCTGGTGGATAATTGATGTAAGCTTGTTTCGGTGTTCATAGCCCTGATTTGCGTTCTAAAACCGCTCCGAAAAAACCGTCCATATGATGAATATGAGGGTATGTGCGAAAATATCCTTTGGCATCAAAGAGTTGAGGATGATGTGATTCGGGCTGCGGATTCAGGAAGAAATGAGAATTGGTTTTTAGGAAATAATCTATGACATTTTCATTCTCTTCCGGCAGAAGCGAACAGGTAGAATAAATCAGGTGACCCCCTTTTTTTACGGCTAATGAGGCGTTTTGTAAAATAGTTCTTTGCGTGGTGGCGAATTTCGCCAGATGGTTATCAGCAGTGCGCCATTTGATTTCCGGATTACGGCGTAGAGTTCCCAGACCGGAGCAGGGCGCATCGACCAAAACACGATCGAATTTATCTTTTAATGATTCGGGTAAGCCGACGGATAGATCAGCCTGCTGTGTTTCCATAATCGTAATGCCCTGTCTGGCTGCTTCTGTTTTCAACTCGGTTATTTTTTTTAAATCATAATCGACAGCCGCGATTTTTCCGGTATTCTTCATAATTGCCGCCAGATGTGTTGCTTTACCACCGGTACCGGCGCACAGATCAAGAATAGATTCCGAATTCTGCGGGAAAACCAGATAAGATATGAGTTGGGAGGCTTCATCCTGCAGGCGCAGGTAGCCTTCCCTGAAAAAAATTGTTTTTTGGACAGGTTGAGTAGTGTCGTGCAGGATAAGCCCATCAGGTGAAAAATCTGTTGCCGTAGCGTTAAATCCGGCAGCGGTTAGCTTATCTTTGAGTTCATCGCGTGATGACTTTAATATGTTGACTCTCAATGTCAAAGGAGGCAGCTCATTATTGGCGGCACACAAAGCCTGAGTATCTTTTATGCCCAATGTTTTTATCCATCTTTTTACCAGCCAGAGTGGATGGGAGTGATAAGCTGCAATATATTCGGCCGGGTTTTTTTCCAAAGATGGGAAAGCAATATTATTTCCCTGCCGCAGATAGTTTCTTAGAATCGCATTGACCAATCCGCTTTGGCCGCTTTGGGCAGGGCGGATTATTTTCGCAATCTTGACTGCTTCGTCAACAACGGCGAATGCCGGAAGCCTATCGCTGAATTTTAACTGATAAAGCCCGACCCGTAAAATATTCTTAATGCTCTCCTCCATTTTTCCAAAATCGCCACGGTAGAGTTTTGCCAAAATCCAATCCAAATGTCCCTGGAAGCGCAGCGATCCATAGACGAGATGGGTAAGGAGCCGCCCGTCGGGCGTACCGGAAAGTTCGTTATCATCGAGGTTCTCATCAAGCAGCAATGCGGCAAAAGAATGAGTCTGATAAACCTGATCAAGAATATCGACAGCCAGATGACGGATTGTTTTTTTCATAGTGAGACTCCAATTATGCAAGCGCAGCGGAATTGGTAAGTCGAACTATCCCCGAAGCGAAGTGGCGCGGGATAAGAAACTCCAATTACGAAAGCGAAGCGTATAACCTAAAGGTCACAAGCTGAAGTTTGCCGGTCGAATTAATGAAACTCAGATATTATAAGCGTAGCGCAGTAATATCTGTTAGCTGAATTAATCCCACGTGCGAAGCTTAGTGGGGTTATCCCGCACAGCGGAGGGTATGAATTCCGAAGCTTGCTTTGGGATTCATACCCGTGATAACTCCCTGTTGGCTAAGGGAAGCAACCCCTTCAGCCCAAAATTATTTTTGGATCAAGGCGAAAGCCGCGGAGAAAATCGCGGATAGCCATTCTTTTTTTGCCGGCAAGCTGTACTTCTTTTAAGAATACATAACCATTACCGGCGGCCACTGGTAGCCCCTGGAGATTCTCAGAACCAATCGTTCCCGGCGCTTCTGGAACCTGAACCTGCTCAGCTTCGGCATTAATAATTTTTAGTTGTTGTCCTTCCAGAAAAGTATAGGCAGCCGGTGCCGGGCTCAAACCCCGGACAAGATTCACAATTTCCGAAACATCATCAGCCCAGTTAATATGGCCTGTTTCTTTTTTCAAGCGTGGCGCAAAGGTGACCCGTGTTGCATCCTGCGGTTGGAGCATCGCTGTGCCTGCGATCATTTGCTCAATAGCTTCTATAAGCAGATTGGCCCCCATAATTGCCAGACGGTCATGCAATTGGCCACAGTTTTCCGCAGCTCCAATAGCAGTTTCCTGCTGCAAGATAATATCACCGGAATCCATTCCCTCATCCATCAACATAATGGTCACGCCTGTTTTCGTTTCACCACGGATGATACTCCAGTTGAGCGGCGCTGCACCCCGGTATTTCGGTAAAAGCGAAGGGTGGATATTCAGGCATTGCAACTTTGGAAAATCAAGAATAGCTTTGGGTAGAATCTGGCCAAAAGCCGCGACAACAACCATTTCCGGATCAAGCTCCTGATAAAGTTTTAAAAAGGAAGCATCCTTCACTTTTTCGGGCTGAAAAACAGGCAGCCCTAGTTTTTGCGCCATGATCTTTACCGGGGGAGCGATTTCTTTTTGTCCACGTCCCGCGGGCCTGTCAGGTTGAGTGACAACACCGAGAAGCGGATAGTTCAGCCTGTGGAGCTGTTCCAATGCAGGAAGGGCAAATAGCGGAGTGCCCATATAAAGAATCCGGGGCTTGGTCATTAGCAAAGCATCCTTTCTTTATTGCCATTAGCATATTATGGAAATACTAAAAGAAATACCAGCTTTTTCATCATTACACGCATAGTCCTTCTCTGAGCGGGAACCTGATATTTTCAATAATATCTGTTGTAAAAATTAAACTTAGTGTCTTATAATCATCACATAATTATGAACATGAGATCGAGATATTTATGAAGACATATATTAATTATAAATATGGATTCGATCTCTTTGTCATGGATAGATAAGGGGGGATTATGAGATATTGGCTTTTAATTCTATCGGTATTTATTTTTATCGGTTGCAGCGAGCCTTCTAATGATTTTATCCGATCCGATTTCCAGAGAGCATATCCGACAGCACAGATAGTAATAATAAATCCTATGGAGAAAACTTCCGACACTTATCGTGTTTCCATCAATTATCGTGAACCGGGCAGTGATATAATCCGCGAAGACGTCTTTCTTTATAGATATATGGACGGACAATGGGTTAATACCTGGAGAAAATCGGGCAAGAAGTAGAGAGAACAGACAACTGGCATGGAGAGATTTTAATTCGTGAAACTCCAATGCCAAAAGCGTAGCGCATAACCTAATAACCTAAAGGTCACGCGAGGTCACAAGNNTAAAGGTCACAAGCTGAAGTTTGATGGTCGAATTATCCCGCGAAGCGGAGGGTATAATACCTCGAAGCGAGCTTGCAAAATGTTTCCAAAGCTTGCTTTGGGTTCATACACGTGATTATCTTTGCAGGTAGCAAATTAATTATTGATTTCGGTTCCGGAACGAATATTATAGTGCTATAAACTTTCTAGGCGGGTTACTAATATTATCCAGCAGCTTAAGAAAAGGTTAGTCAGTTTACCGCGGGATTTCCAGCTATTTGTTATAGCAACATTTGTATTTGGGTTCTCGCAGAGCATTGTTGATTCCACCTTCAATAATTTTTTAAGTGAAACATTTGCCATCAGTGACTTTCAACGTGGCTTTCTGGAATTGCCCAGAGAAATGCCCGGTTTTCTGGTTGTCTTTGTTTCCGCTATTTTGTTTTTTTTATGTTCCCGGCGGCTGGCGGCAGTTGCTAATCTTTTCTGCGCCATTGGAATTCTATTTATCGGCCTTTGTTCGCCCAGCTTTTCCGTCATGCTGATCTGGCTTTTTATTTTCAGTACCGGACAACATTTGTTTCTGCCGACAAATCAAAGCATCGGCATGGAATTGGCGCATGAGGGGAAGGCAGGACAAAGGTTGGGGCAGTTCAGCGGTATTGCCAACATCTCGGCAATTATCGGCAGCTTTGCCATATTTATCGGTTTTAAATTTTTCAATCTTAATTTTAAAATTTCCTACATTGTTGCCTTTTTAGGATTCCTGACTGTTTCCATTCTGATTTTTCTGATGCAAAAGGATCAGCCATCTCCCGCCAAGACAAAATTCCAACTGAAAAAAGAATATAGACTATATTACTGGCTGAATATTGTTTACGGTACGCGCAAGCAGCTATTCCTTACTTTTGCGCCCTGGGTGCTGGTGACAATTTTTAAACAAAAAACACAAGTGGTGGCCACGCTGCTGGTGATCGGTGGAGTCATTGGGATTTTTTTCAAACCAATGCTGGGTAAGGCAATTGATAAGCTAGGCGAAAGATTTATCCTTACGGCGGAGGGTGTTATCCTGATCTTTGTCTGTCTGGGTTATGGCTATTCGAGGGATTTTTTTTCCGAGACAACGGCCATGATGATTGCTTTTTGCTGCTACATTATTGATCAGCTCCTGATGTCGGTGAGCATGGCGCGGGCGACGTATTTGAAAAAAATTGCCCTGCGGCCGGAAGACGTCCATCAGACACTGACGATGGGTGTGACAATTGACCATGCCTTTTCTATTTCCATTGCTCTCCTGGGCGGTTTTCTCTGGCTAAAGTTGGGTTATCAGTATGTGTTTTTGCTGGGTGCATTCATTGCAGTGCTTAATGCTGTTTCCGCATTAATGATAAAAACAAAACAAGCTTAAGATTGGTGGCTATTTTGTGGAAGAATAGAGTGCTTTAAGTTGAAGGGGCATCCACTTGCAACCGGATGATGCCATGGCCTACGTCAACCGGGGGATTTCTTATTTATAGCTAGGCAACAACAATCTTGGCTGCTGTGATGCGCAAAAATCATGTGATTTGGGAGACTGCGAATTATTGGAATTAGCTAAACGCAATCGAGACTACCATTGATACAGTGGGGGGACTCTAAAAATGATTACAAAATGTAAACATATAAACGGAGGTGTTATGCGCAAAATTATCGTTTCCATCTTTCTTGTTTTGACCTTTCTTTGTGCCTGCAACCTATCTTCAATTAAGGACTACAATGAGGCTATCAGCGAAAAAAAGCAGGATGATGCCATGACTTACGTCAACCGGGGAAATGATTATAATAAACTTGGCCAGTATCAAAGCGCCATTGATGCTTTCAGCGAGGCTATCCGCCTGCAACCGGATTTAACCACTGCCTATTACAACCGGGGGATTGCTTACTCTAACCATGGCCAGCCGCAGCTGGCCATCGAAGACTATAATAAAGCCATCCGCCTGCAGCCGGAGTTAGTCTTGGCCTACTACAACCGGGGGATTACTTACTCTAACCTTGGCCAGAAGCAACGTGCTATTGAAGATTTCAACGAGGCCATTCGCCTGCAACCGGATTTAGCCACTGCCTACTACAACCGGGGGATTACTTACTCTAACCTTGGCCAGAAGCAACGTGCTATTGAGGACTATAGCGAGACCATCCGCCTGAAACCGAACGATGCCACTGCCTACTACAGCCGGGGGATTGCTTACGATAACCTTGGCCAGTCGCATCATGCAATCAAAGACTATAATAAAGTCATCCACCTGAAACCGAATGATGCCGAAGCCTACACCAGCCGGGCGGGTGCTTATTTTATGCAGGGCAACAAAAAGCTTTTCTGCCGTGATGTGCAAAAAGCTTGTACATTGGGAGACTGCAGATTGTTTGAAATGGCTAAAGGCAAGAAATATTGCCGTTGATTAATGCTGTTTCCGCATTAATGATAAAAACAAAACAGGCTTAAGATTATTGCCCCAAAATCCTTTTCGCTGCCAAAAAGCATTTTGGATAAATCTAAGGCTTGCTTCAGGCGATTACAAAAACTCGCCTTTGGCTCAAACAATTGTAATGAGACCCAGGTTTTAGAAACAAAGTGCAATGAAACTTGTTGGTCGAATTATCCCGCAAGAGGCGGCGGTAATCGCTGATCTTACGCTTCGCCAAGATTAATATTCCAAAACGCTTTTAATAGCTGCTCAAATGGATATCTTTTGGGCAACTAACCGAATAATCGTCATACCGGCGAAGGCCGGTATCCAGAAAATACAAAAAAGGATTGGATTCCGGATACCCTATAGGGTACACGTCAAAGTTGGAAGACCAAACAGGGATCTCTGATTAACTTGAATTTGCATAAAATAATTGTCATAATTGGATTGTTGCAGTAGATTTGAACAAAACAAAAATCAACATGAGAATTATAGCGCTTAAATTTAAGCGTGTTAAAAGCTTGGAAAGAGGCAGATAGAATTTATCTGGAAACCATATAGATAGTAAATAGATTTATGGAGAAGACTATGAATATTTCTAAAGTTTTCATTCGGGTCTTTGCTGGTCTCGTTTTTTTGAGTCTCGGCGGCTGTGCGACCGTGCCCAGAGGCGCCATTCTTGTGGATAGCCCTGACGCGCTTCCATCGGTACAACAGGAAAAGGCTACATTGCTGTCCAAGCTAAAGATCGGAACTCCACTCGCCGAATTTCAGAAACTGGTTCCGGAAGCCTATGTAGCAGGTCAAAACGATCAAGTAACTGCATATGAGTTAGTGCATATCCAAAAGTATGTGACCCAAAGTGACATTGATCGTCAGAACTTTTGGTGGTGGGCCGGCAGTCCCACTGCTCAAACAAGGCAACAGGTTCTGTGGTTCTACTTCTACAAAGACCAACTTGTAAAGTGGGGTAGGCCTCAAGACTGGCCGGAACGCCCAGGTGTAATTATTGAGCGGCGTGAGCGGTGAATCTAACCAATTAATACGGCCGACTCAAAACATTTATGGCTGATTTTGGTACTGTGCGAATAATATTACCGAGGTGAAACATGGACACGCTTACGGATAGAGTGCCGACACTCAAGGGTGATATCATCGTGACAACAAAGACGCGATTCTTATTCTTCTTTAACCGTCCTCACACAAGCATAATGCCTTTCGGTTTAACTGAATTTGGTAGAAAGCTTGGATTTCAGGTACATTACAATACTTCAGACCACGACGTATTAGCAGAATGCCACGAATTTTATGTATGCTGCATTGCTGCCGGAGGTTTCGAAGCGCTCATGGCTGGTGCAAAAATGGGCTTTGTAGATTTTATAGATGACAAAAAACATCTTGCTAAATATGTAATCGGATTTCGCGCATAGGCATCACAGTGGTTAGGGGGAGAGAAAGGGTCTGCCTTTAATCTTTGAAAGAGTTCTAATTCAAAAAGAAATACCATGGATGGTCTATTTATTTGGACGAAAAGAAGCAGATAGAATTTATCTAGAAACCATATAAATAGTAGTTAGGGATTGGAATCATGGCACTCATTAACCAATCGAATGCTCACGAGAATTGGTTTGAGGTATTGGCTTTGTGGAATCGGATTGCCAACTGGATTCACTACCAAACCTCTGAAACGGAGCTACGGCAGCAATTCAAGTCAATGTTGGTCTATCTATGGAGCGAGAAGGATTGGCTGCAAGATCAGTACCCAGCCAAAGCGAAAAAAATCGAGCAGGCAATCGATGCATCTAAATACATGGGTATCATCGGTGACTTGGCGAACACAGTTAAACACCGAAATCTCACCAGGCATCGTCGGTCTACTGCTACCCAAACCAATTACTACGGCAAGGTCACCGTTTCTAAGGGAGCCGAGCGGCGTATGTACTACATCAGCGTCGGGAGCGGAAAACACGAAGAAATCATGACAGTGCTTAACGGAGCGTTGGATGAGTTTAAGAAACTCAGGTATGGTTTGCTCTCTGGCTCGCTATGAACCAATCCGTAGCATTTCTTTCCAGCGAACTACCTTCGGCAACCGCTGAAGTCAGGCATCATGGAGTCGAAGGTATAACCGAGAAACCACAACCAGTCTAATCTCTCCGGCACTGTCTCCATAAGCTCCCGCTCGGAACGGACATTGTAGAAAACAAGCAGAAGCATTAATTTTAATATCACCGGCGGAGGAACAGATACATTCCCCTTGTTCCCATAGCTGTCATGGACTTCCTTGTAGATAAACTCAAAATCGATCAATTCGTTTATCCGGCGCAAAGGATGGTTTTTTCTCACCCTCTCTTCAAGGACAATGTTCGTATAAAATAAATTCTCCTGTGGTGACGGCTGATATCCCATCATAAAAAAGTATCTCCTTGTTAGCTAATAATTGATAGTATATCAGTAATATCAATATGTTGCAATACTTTTATGCTGTTATTTGTAAATGTTTTGCTATATTTTTATTCGGGCATTACGTTATTTGGGCAACAGGCCGTTGAAATGTCAGTTTTCTTTCCCTTTCCCATTGATTATTTTTTTCTACCAATCGTTATAATTCCAGTTCTAAATCAAAAATGATATTGCGGCTGCCAGAAGTTTGGGGCTGTTCAAAAATGTTCAGATGCAAGGCGCGCAAAGCCGGAGAAATGCGGCGTACTTTCGGCGTACGCCGCAACGCCGAGAGCTGAAGCGCAACGCCACCTAAAGGTGGGAACCAGCAGATGAGCGGTTTTCAATAGCCCCACTACATGAAGTTTTCCGGATCGACGTCAACCGTAATCTTCACCGTATTCTTTTCCGTTTTGCTTAAAAGTTCTCGCGCAAATTGATGGAGGGTGTTGGCGTTTTGGCTTTTGAGCAGCATCTGGAAACGGTAACGCCCCTGAAGCTTGGCTAGTGGTGATTCTGCGGGGCCGATTATTTCCACGGCATTTCCGTATTGAGTAGCCATCTTCTTTGCTATTTCCCCCAAATTTTCAGCTTGCTGCCCCAATTCATCTTTTCTTGTTGCCGACAGACGCAAATTGATAATCCGGCCGAAAGGCGGATAATGCAATGCCTCCCGGAAAGCAATTTCTTCGGCATAAAAAGATTTATAGTCATGATTGCGGACATGCTTTAAGGCATAGTGCTGTGGATTGAAAGTTTGAATAATGACACGGCCTCTTGTTGCTCCGCGCCCGCCGCGCCCGGCAACTTGAGTGAGTTGCTGAAAAGTTTTCTCGGCGGCCCGGAAATCAGGCATATTGAGCGCTGTATCTGCCGCAATCACGCCGATCAGCGTTATGAACGGGAAATCGTGCCCCTTGGTAATCATCTGTGTCCCCACAAGAATATCAATTTTCCGCTGCCCGAGCTTTTGCAATATTTTTTCCTGAGCACCTCTCGCGGCTGTCGTATCCGAATCCATTCGCTCGGTGCGGGCTTCGGGAAAGAGCTTCTTTATTTCCGCCTCCAGCTTTTGCGTTCCGGCGCCATAGCTTAAGATGCGGTTTCCTTTGCAGGATGGACAAAGCGGCAACGCCTTTTGTGTGTAGTCACAGTAATGGCATTTGATTACACCTTCCGCAACATGGTTTTTCAAAGAGACGGCACAATTAGGGCATTTAAACTGATAACCGCAATCCGCGCAGACAAGAAAAGTATCAAACCCGCGTTTGTTCAGAAAAAGTAAGACCTGTTCTTTTTTTGCCAGTGTCATTTCGATTGCGGCAATTAAAGCAGCAGAGAGAATGGGCGCTTTTCCCGTCAATTCCAGCTGCTCCTTCATATCGACAATTTCTACTGCGGGCAGCGGCCTGTCTTCTATACGTTGTGGAAGTTCTAGATAATGATATTTATTGGACAGGGCATTGAAGTATGTTCTTACTCCCGGTGTGGCCGAGCCCAGAACAACAACGGCTCCGGCTAATTTGGCTTTCACCACGGCCAGATCGCGGGCATGGTAACAAAGCCGGTCATCCTGTTTATAGGAGGCGTCATGTTCCTCATCAACAATGATCAGTTTTAAATCGGGCAGCGGGGCAAAAAGAGCGGAACGCGCGCCGATGACGAATTTGACCTGGCCGCGTTTAATTTGCCGCCACTGGTCATAACGGACGGATTCAGCAATGCCGCTGTGCAAAACGGCAATTTGCTCATTGTTAAAGCGACCCTGAATGCGCGAGATTAGCTGCGGTGTCAAGGCTATCTCCGGGACCAGATAAATCGCCGTGCCGTTATTCTCTAATACGGAGGCGATGGCTTTTAAATAGACTTCTGTTTTGCCGCTGCCGGTAACCCCGTGCAAAAGCAAGGGTGCAAAAATATTTTTGTCCAGATGACCGGATATTTTCTGCAGGGCTTTTTCCTGCGCGGCATTCAAAACAATGCTAGTTTTATTTTGTGCCAGGGAAGATTTGATGGATGCTGTGCGAATCTTTTCTTTTGCCGAAAAATCTATTATTCCTTTATCCCGCAGCCTTTTGATGATTGCGCCGGATGTGCCGGACTGTTCAATCAAATCAGTTAAAGCCATCGCTCCTTTAGTTTGCATAAAGGCGATTAGTTCTTCCTGCTTCCTCGTCAATTTTGCTCCGGCAATTTTGCTTAGATTAAGCGCGGCAATTTTTTCCTTATGCACTGCGAGTTGTTTTTTTTGCTTTTCATCAATTTGCAGAAGTCCCGCCAGATGAAGGCTGCGCACTGCCACTGAGATGTTTTTTAAATTGCTGATTTTAGCAAAACTGCCGAGAGCAATTCCCTGCGGATATTGTTGCAGCAAATTCAGGATTTTGCTTTGCCCCACTGTCAGGGCGATATCGCCGGTAACAGGCAAGAGCGTTATCCAAAGGTAGTCTTTCTTTTCCGATCCTACGGGGATTATTTCCGCCAATGTTTTGCCCAACGGATGCATAAAATAATTGGCAACCCACTGATAAAACTCGAGGTCTTGTTCACTGAAAAGAGGTTCATCATCGAGTATTTCGACAAGGGGTTTTATTTTTTCCAGATTGCACGAATTTAATATTTCTACGATAAAGCCGGTGCGTTTTCTTCGCCCGAAGGAAACAAAAACGCGTTTGCCGATGGCTATTTGCTCACGCAAATTAGCGGGGACTTCATAAGTGAAGAGTTTGTCTGCGGGTATATTAAGAGCGACGTTTACGTACATATGCTCTAGTTATCATCTTTGATTTAAAAATGGAATTATTTCCCTGTAGCTTAGGCCAAAAAAAACGCCCCAAAGTTGGGGCGTTTTCAATAAAATAGTGAGTTTCAGATTATTCGCCTTTGAGTTTTTCCATTTTTTCCTGTTTGGTTTTGCAATCGATGCAAAGGGTTGTTACGGGTCTCGCCATTAATCTTTTTTCCGAAATAGGCCCGCCGCATACCTCGCAGATGCCGAAAACGCCGTCATCAATTCTTTTAATTGCTTCTTGCATTTTCATAATCAGTTTGCGCTCTCTATCCCGGATGCGCAGTTCAAAGTTTCTGTCGGATTCCAAAGATGCTCTGTCGTTAGGATCAGGAAAATTTTCCTTGCCGTTGGTCATTTCCGAAACAGTCTTGCCTGCTTCACTGAGCAACTCATTGATTTTCTGGTTAAGCATTGCCCTGAATATGTCCATCTTTTCCGGCTTTGAATTGATTTGTTTTTCCAATTGTGCCACTCCCCCCATGAAATAGCTTTAATCTTGTTTCTTTTACATAATGGATATTTTTTTGTAAAGAAAAATATTTAGTGGGTAATTGATATCAAAATTGTTTAATCATTTAAACAATATACACTTTTGATTTTTTCCACAATGTTTGTTGTGGACTTGCCTTTAATTTCCGGGATGAGCAAAACCCTTCCGCCCCATTTTTTAACTTCGCCCCGGCCTACAACCTTATCTTCCGGCCAATCTCCTCCTTTGATCAGAACATCAGGTTTTAAATAATTAATTAGTTCCAGCGGTGTAAGCTCTTGAAATATTGTGATAAAATCTATATATTCGAGAGCGGCTAAAACTTCAGCACGTTCATTTTCCGGGACAAGCGGCCTTTTTTCTCCCTTAATTGCCCGCACCGAGGTGTCGCTATTGAGCGCCAGAATTAAAATGTCGGCAGTCTTTTTAGCTTCTCTTAAATAGCGAACATGGCCGACGTGCAGAATATCAAAACAGCCGTTGGTGAAAGCTATTTTTTTGCCATCTTTGCGTAATGCTTCCACTTTTTCTTTAAGTATTTTTCTTTCCAGAACTTTATCCATTTTAATCCTCGTCAAATAAGGTAATTAAATAACCCGGGCCAGAGTCAGCACAGCAATATTTTTTGCTCCGCCCTTCTTTAATATTTTCGAGCATTCATTGACGGTTGCCCCGGTTGTGTAAACGTCATCAACCAGAATAATGTTTTTGTCGGCAATCTTTTCTTTATCCGTGATTATAAAAGCACCTTTAATATTTTTTTCTCTTTCGGTCCTGTTGAACCCAGTTTGGGTTAAAGTAAATTTATGCCTTTTTAGCAAGGAAAAATTTACAGGAATTTTATGTTTTTCCCCCAGTGCCCGCGCCAGAAGAAGGGATTGATTAAATCTGCGTTCTCTTAGTTTTTTGATATGCAGGGGCACGGGGATTATCAGCGAATATTCAGCAAAATCAAAATCGGGAAAAGAAAAACCGGCCATGAAAGAACCTAGCTTATCGCCGATGACGACATTACGGCCATATTTAAATTTATGAATTGTATCCATGATAACAGTCTCAAAGCCGGCCACGGCGCGTGCCCGCGTATGGTAAGGCCTGGCCGTGAGACAGTTGCCGCAAATATGACTTTCCGCCGGGCTGTTGAGAAACGCAATGCCGCAAACCGGGCAAATACTGCCGTTGATAAATCGAATTTTTTCCAGACATGATGAACAAAATACTGATTTTGCCTGAGGATCTAATATTTCCGCACAAGCCAGGCACTGCGGCGGGAAGATAATATCGCTGATGGCGCTTAAAAGTTCCCGGAAACTCACTTCATTTCCTTGCCCAGCCGTTTGATTTCTATGGTATCTTCGTCAATGGCCATTCTTGGAGCATCCCATAAATTTTCGATATCATAAAAAGATCGCACCGATTCTAAAAAGATGGAAATTACGACATCATCATAATCAAGAAGAATCCACTGCCCGTTGGTTTCTCCTTCTTTTCCCAGAAGCCGGACATCCGTCTTTTTCAAATATTGCTGGATGGCTGCGGAAATTCCCTGTGTCTGCCGCTCGGTTGTTCCGCTGCAAATTATCATGTAATCTGTGAATGATGAACTTTCTTTTACGTTTAAAACAACAATATCTTTTGCTTTTTTCTGTAGTGCAGCATTGATGCACAAAAGAAGACGCTGAGCTGATTCATTTTTTTTCGCCGGCAATTAGTTCTCCTTTGTTTTTAGTTAATGTTGATAATGCAATATGCCATAAATGGCTAAAGTTGACAATGTGTCAATTATAAAAATAATTTGTTGTGAAACTCCAATTACAAAAGTGCAGCGCATTGGAATTGGTAAGTTGAACAATCCCGCGAAGCGGAGGGTATGATACCCAATAGTGGTCTCGCGAAATGTTTCCAGCGCTTGCTTTTGAGTTTATACCCGTGATCCCGGATTAAGCTTCCTACTCAGTGAAGGGAGCTTTGTGGTTGTTAAAAAAATTGGGCTATGATAAATGATCAACGGTTATCAAATCAGTTTTTGCTGTGGGAGCTTCTTTATGCAAGAGATTCTAAAAAAGGTACATGTACATATGCCTTTTGATCTTCTTCCGCAATATCAGGATGCGATACTTAAAGAAAAGATGAATCTGGAGATTTATTTCAGCCCTGCGGTGCTTGATAATATAAATGAGGAGAAATGCCGGCAGGCGGCAAAACTCGTTGCCCGTGCCGGAGTAAAAGTTACCTTTCATGCCTCCTTTATGGATTTGCGCCCCGGTGCGCTCGATGAAAAAATTAGGCGGGCCAGCCTGGATAGATTAAAACAGGTTTTTGAACTGGCGCCGTATTTCCATCCCCTAAGGATAGTTTGTCATCCGTCCTATGATGATCGCTATTATGTATCGTGTGATGAGATGTGGCTGGATAACAGCGCGGCGACATGGGGTGAAATGATTATCCTGGCCAGAGATGTGGGGACAATCATTTCTCTGGAAAATGTTTATGAAAAAGAACCGCAGATTCTGCTCCGCCTTCTGGAACGGCTTGCTTCCAAATATGTTTGCTTTTGTTTTGATACCGGTCATTTTAACGTATTTTCTCGTACACCTCTTAATGTCTGGCTTCAGGTACTGGGGCAATATCTGGGACATTTGCATTTGCATGATAATCACGGCCGGTCCGACGAACATCTCCCTGTAGGTGAAGGCAAATTCCCCTTTGCCGAACTCTTCCAGACTTTACAGGAAATGAAAAATAAACCGGTAATAACGCTGGAAGCTCATGCTCAGGACGACCTTTGGCAATCACTGAATAACATCAAGAAAAGTGGCTTTTTGGATAATATATAATTATCTTAAGAATCTGCAGAGGGAAGTAACTTGCTCAAATATGCCCTGAAAAGAATCCTTTTTATGATCCCCTTGCTGCTCGGAATAACGGTGATTTGTTTTTTCGTTATGCGCCTTGCTCCGGGTTCTCCCGTTGATCTGGAAACACAGATGAATCCCAAATCATCGTTGGAAATGAAAGAACGGCTGAAAACTTTGTATGAACTTGATAAGCCGATTCACCAGCAATACTGGTCGTGGCTCAAAAAACTCGGTCATGGCGATCTGGGGATTTCTTTTGCTTCTGATCACCGGCCGGTTACAGCTAAGATTCTGGAGCGGCTGCCGATTACCATTTTGCTGGAATTTTTATCACTTTTAATTATCGTTGCTATAGCCATACCTATCGGTGTGCTTTCCGCAGTCCATCAGGATTCACTATTCGACAAGATTACAGGTATAGTTGTCTTTATCGGTTTTGCCGTTCCTACTTTCTGGCTGGCGCTGCTTATGATGATTTTTTTCGGTATTCATCTGGGTTGGTTGCCCATTTCCGGTTTGCGCTCATTGAATTATGAATATATGACTCCGTGGGCGCAATTTGTTGATCTGGCCAGACATCTGGTGCTGCCTGTCTTTATCTCTGCTTTTGGCGGGTTGGCCGGACTTTCCCGTTATATGCGCGCCAATATGCTGGAAGTGATCCGTCAGGATTATATAATGACGGCGCGGGCCAAAGGGCTGAGTGAAAGGGATGTTATTTACAAACATGCCTTGCGCAATGCCTTGCTGCCGGCAATAACAATTTTGGGGCTTTCCATACCCGGGCTTATCGGCGGTAGCGTTATTTTCGAAACAATTTTTGCCATTCCCGGTATGGGGCAGCTTTTTTACATGGCAGTTATGGCTAGAGATTATCCGACGGTTATGGGTATTTTACTTATCGGGGCAATTCTGACCCTTGTGGGGAATCTGATTGCCGATGTGTCTTATGCGGTGGCGGATCCAAGAATTCGTATAAGTTAATGCCATTCCGCCGGTAATTACCACTTAGCAAGTGTTAATTACCGGTAAGGTAAGAATCTATTAGTATTATGCGCTCTTGGTCTTTGGCTAACTTTGTTGGTCCCGCTTTTAGCGGGATCGGCTTCCTCAATCCGCCGCGGCGGATCTGCGGAGCCTCCGTATTGCCGAATCTGATCCTTTGAAAGCGAAATGGCATAAAAGGACTTAAAGAAATGAATTTTTGGGAAACTTTTTATAAAAACAAGCTCGCGCTTACCGGCAGCGGAATTGTTCTGCTGCTGTTTCTTCTTTCCTTATTTGCGCCCTGGATTGCACCTTATGATCCCGGTCAAATCGATTTGAAGAATGTGCTGGCATCGCCTTCGCTGAGCCATCTGTTCGGTACGGATCAACTCGGACGTGATGTTCTTTCCCGGATGGTTTGGGGGGCGCGGATTTCGCTGAAAGTCGGCTTTGCGGCAACCGGTGTGGCCATTCTCATCGGTACGCTTCTGGGTGCTGCAGCCGGCTATTATGGCGGATGGACTGACTCCGCTATCATGCGCTTTGTTGATATCATGCTTTGTTTCCCCACGTTCTTCTTGATTCTGGCAGTTATCGCTTTTCTGGAACCGTCGATTTGGAACATCATGATCATCATCGGCTTGACGGGATGGATGGGTGTGACCAGACTTGTCCGCGCGGATTTTATTTCGCTGCGGGAAAGAGATTTTGTTCAGGCGGCAAGATCAATAGGTGCCGGCGATCTGCGGATTATTTTTCTGCATATTCTTCCCAATGCTATGGCTTCCATACTGGTTGCGGCGACCCTGGGAATTGCCGGAGCTATTCTTACCGAATCGGCTTTAAGCTTTTTGGGAATCGGTGTGCAGCCGCCGACACCAAGCTGGGGGAATATTTTAACCGCCGGCAAGGACAATATTGATATTGCCTGGTGGCTTTCGCTTTATCCGGGGCTAGCTATTCTCATTACAGTTGTCGGTTATAATCTTCTGGGGGAAGGTATCCGCGATTCGCTCGATCCGCGTCTGAAAAAGTGATGCAGGCAAACCCGGCGGGCAAAATATATCTCATTGCACCATACCTAATACCATTTCTAAATCAAAGATGATATCGAGCCGACGACGCTGCCAACAAAGATAGCGTTTTGATTTAGAATTGGTATAATTAGTTTCTATCAGTATATGAACTGGCTGATATTATAACTCCCCTGAAATTGAATGGCAATATGGTTTCTCCGGGAAGTATCTTGCCATTTTCGCAGTATTTTGCCTTCTATTGCTACTTCACCCTTATCAAAAACTAATTTTATATTCACAATAGCTCCGGTTTCGGAAGCCGCACAATCGTCTTCATGCAAGATAACATGAGTGCCGCCTCCAGAAATACTGATAACCTGAATTTCTTTTCCATGACAATAGGCATGTACGTTCGGCAGTAAGTCCAGACTGATTCGCGGCCAGACTCGCAAATCGCAAGGGGCCGGATCATTAAGTTTATGCAGTGTAATCCTGCCCCCGGTATCTATTGCCTGGATTCTGGCTTCAAAGCCCAGCCGCCCGTCTTTTCCTCCGTGATTCTTGTAAACTAGCAGGACAATTCTGTTAAAATGAACTTTTTCGACTGGTGGATTGGTTTGTTCGATGATAAATAAATCACCCTCCTCAATCCGATAAAGCCGGGATGAGCGGATGTCATTAACATCAAATCGCAACAAGACTTCTTCCCCTGCCGGAATATTTAGTCGCATTGTTAATTATGTTTCCACTTTTTGATAACTTCAAAAAATGTAAGGAACAAACATTCTTGTTCTATTAATATAAACGGCATATTCCTCGCCGAACTTGAGTATGTTTTCCTGTTCCTCCGCCAGCGCCGTTGCATAAAAAAATACCGTGGAGACGGAAAAAAGGCTTGTAGCCAATAAAGAAGGATTTTTAAAAAAGCATCCGGCGCCAAGAAATATCAATGAGCCGTAAAGCGGGTGGCGGATATATTTGTATATACCGGAGGCCACCAAACTGGTCGTCGTTTCAATATTGCCGGTTGGTTTTCCAAAATTACGCAATTCGGAAAATCCGCGATATACCATTATTATTGACACTATTAAAAAAGCCCAGGAGATGAGCTGAAAGAAAGAAAAGGGACGATAAAACCAGAAAGTGCTGGTGACAAGAATCAGAATAAGAAGGAATTCAAAAGCAAAAAATCTGTAAAATCCATGGCTGCGCGTATTGAAAAGTGTCGGCCAGGAAAATTTTGTAATTACAATAGAAACCAACAAAAAGATGATAATTTTAATCATGCTCAAGCCTCATCAATAGTAATTAGTTGAGACAACATCAACTTCAGCCCCGATCGCTTTTGCTTCGTTGAGGTATGCTTGCCTGGATTCTCCGTCTCGGCAAACAAGAATTAGTTTAACGCTCATAAGTCACATTTCCCGTACGACAATAATTTGCTCAGCGTGAATAACACTGGAATCATCTTAATCTATTAACGAAAACACGATACTGTGTCAAGGTATTTTGCCGAATTAGACAGGTGATGGTAATGAATTTTCTCTTTGGGGCTTGCTTATGTTGACAAAATATATTAGTAGCCTTTTCGGTTTCGTCTCAGGTAAGGAGGAACATTTGATATGGGGAAAAAAGTTAATGCGGAGAAGTTAAGCATCGATCGGCGTATTATTTCCCGTAAGCTGTTATCCGGTGAAATATCGGAGAAAGAATTGCATAGTTTATTAAAAAAGCTTCCCGATGTTGGAGACAATGCCGAAGAAGTTAATCCGGAAAATAACGAAAAATAGTGTTTTATGCTGATCGATTCCCACGCCCATCTGGAAATGAAAGAATTCGAGCATGATCGTGAGCAAGTAATGGAGCGGGCGAAACTTGCTGGTATTGATTTCATTGTTACTGTGGGAACAAACTTAAGTCTCAGCCGTAAAGCGGTATCTCTGGCCGATCAATACGATCATATATACGCCACTGTAGGTATCCATCCGCATGATGTGGGAAAAATCGGCAATAAAACTTATGATGATCTAAGAGAACTAGCCCGCCACAAAAAAGTTGTTGCTTACGGGGAAATCGGTCTGGATTTCTTCCGCAATATCGCGCCGCAGGCTCAGCAAAGGGAAAAATTCAGCGAACAACTGCTACTGGCGCAGGAACTCAATCTGCCAGTTATAATCCACGACCGTGATGCTCACGAACAATCACTGAGAATGGTAAGGGCATCAGGAATTCGCCGGGGAGTATTTCATTGTTTTTCCGGTGATTATGAAATGGCCAAACAGTGTCTGGATCTGGGATTTTATCTTTCAGTGCCCGGTGTTGTCACTTTTGACAAGGCAAAAACACTGCAAAATGTAGTAAAACATGTTCCTCTGTCCTCATTGCTGCTGGAAACGGATTGTCCTTATCTAGCGCCTAATCCTTATCGTGGTAAAAGAAACGAGCCTGCTTACATTGTCCAAACAGCAAAAAAAGTGGCGGAAATCAAGGGACTGTTGTGGGAAGATGTAGCCGCGGTTACAGCTCAGAATACTCTTAGTCTCTTCCATATTGAAGCTTCTCTCAATAAGTAGTATATCTCTTTAAGATTAGAGATTGGTTGAATTATGCAGACTAAACCCAAAGCCGTTGTTCTGTTAAGCGGCGGAATCGATTCCGCCACCACGCTTGTTATCGCGAAGAGTCTTGGATTTGAAATCTATGCGCTGAGTTTTTTCTACGGGCAGCGGCACAGGATCGAATTACAGGCGGCACAAAAGATAGCCAACTACTGCGGGGTTGCCAGACATATTACAATGGATATTGATCTTCGCCTTTTCGGCAATTCGGCGCTGACAGATAATATTGCTGTCCCGAAAAGTCGAAGCGTTGGTGAAATGGCGAAAGAGATACCTGTAACCTATGTTCCCGCGCGCAATACAATTTTTCTCTCTCTTGCGTTGGCGTGGGCGGAGGTGCTGGAATCCAACGATATCTTCATCGGTGTGAATGCCCTTGATTATAGTGGTTATCCGGACTGCCGCCCGGAATATATTGCCGCATATAGTCGTATGGCTAATCTGGCGACAAAAGCCGGTGTGGAAGGTAAACAAAAATTAACCATTCATACGCCGCTGATTCAATTGACGAAGGCGCAAATAATTCAGAAGGGTCTGGAGTTGAATGTGGATTTCCGTCTGACCCATAGCTGCTATGATCCATCGGAGCGAGGTGATGCCTGTGGGGAGTGTGATTCCTGCCTGCTGCGGCTGAAAGGTTTCCGGGAGGCTGGAATTGCCGATCCGGTAAAGTATCGTGAAAAAAAGGTTGTAATTTGAGCTATCTGGTAAAAGAAATATTCTATACACTACAGGGTGAAGGTTTTCATGCCGGGCGCCCCGCCGTTTTCTGCCGTTTTGCCGGATGCAATTTGTGGTCAGGCAGGGAAACTGATCGCGATAATGCTGTTTGCAAATTTTGTGATACCGATTTTATCGGAACAGATGGGCCCGAAGGCGGAAAATATGAAACCGCAGCTCAACTGGCAAAAAATGTCGCCCGGTTGTGGCCGGAAAAAATTGATCGTACCGCCCGGCCATTTGTTGTCTGTACCGGCGGGGAACCGCTTTTACAACTTGATATTGACTTGATTGCGGCTTTCCATCACGCCGGATTTGCGGTAGCAGTGGAAACTAATGGCACCATTTTACCGCCGGAAGGAATTGACTGGTTTTGTGTCAGTCCCAAAAGCGATGTGGGCTTGGTTGTGTGCTCCGGGCAGGAATTGAAATTAATTTTTCCGCAATCGGGAGCTGATCCGGAAAAATATATAGATTTAGACTTTCAGTATTTCTTTTTGCAGCCGCGAGACGGGCCTGATCTGGATATTAACACCCGCCTGACCGTGGAATATTGTCTCGCTCATCCGCAGTGGCGGATAAGTTTACAGGCGCATAAAATTCTGGGAATAAAGTAGGAATATCATATGGAAATATTCAAGGTGTTTCACATCGATGCCGCCCATCGTCTGCCCAACGTACCGGAGGGGCATAAGTGCGCCAATCGCCACGGCCATTCTTTCCGCATCGAAATCCATATCAACGGCCCCGTTAATCCTAAGCTGGGCTGGGTTATTGATTTTGCCGATATCGCCAAAGCCTTTCAGCCAATTCATGATCAGCTAGACCACAAGTATTTAAATGATATTGAAGGCCTTGATAATCCCACATCGGAAAATTTAGCGGGATGGATCTGGCAGCGTTTGCAGCCGTTACTACCGCAATTGAGCAAAATTGTCGTTCAGGAAAGCAATGAGTCGGGTTGCATATATGAAGGTGAAGAATAAGCCGGTTCGATTCATACCATTTCTCTTTCTTTGGCCAACTTTGTTGGCATAGCCTGCCCGGCGCATAACCTGAAGGTCACAAGTGCCTGGGGCGTCGTCGGATTCCTCAAACCGCCGCGACGGACCTGCGGATCCTCCTCCTTGCCGAATCTGATCCTTTGAAAGCTGAATGGAATGACACGGAATCCGGAAAAAATAGAAAGAAGGCGGATATGAACTTGAGAAAACAGAATAAAAAAAGGGTCTAGACTAGTTAAGGAG
>PLMQ01000052.1:17399-17978 GCA_003142535.1 Syntrophaceae bacterium | reverse complement strand
CGTCCGAGTTCAAAGACGGTCGGCCAGCTTTGATGATATAAGTATTTGTCAATATGGGTGAGTGTCATCAAAATTAACGCCATCCATTTCAGAAATTCCAGCGTTCCATTAGAAATTGCTAAGCTGGGCAGCCTCAATTCTTTTGAGGCTGCGATGAACTGGCCAATACTACTTTGCATGTTCAATTCCCTAATATCGTCAAGTATTATTAATAATCACTCGTTTAAATCGCTTATAGCTAGACTTCTTTCACAAAGACACCAAGGCCAGCCACGGCAATGTTTAATTGCCGTGGCTCCCAGGGATGGAAAGAAGGAATTAATAGTTACTTCTCTCCCGTGTTTTTCGCTGTTATTGGTTTTTGTTTTGCTTCTGTTTTTTCGTCTGAAGATTTTATGTTGTCTTTTTGAATATTATTTGAAAGATATTTTTTAAAGCCGTGATCATTTCGTAAATATTCTTCAACAATGACCGGCACGAGCTTTTCCGGTTGAACTTTCTCGCCATAGGAAACTTCATAAGCATCAGAATATTTAATCAAAAGATTATGAACTCTTTTGGGGAAAATAACTCTTGAAG
>PLMQ01000052.1:0-17305 GCA_003142535.1 Syntrophaceae bacterium | reverse complement strand
AACTCCGCCCAAAAGCTTCAAGTAATGATTATTAACCTGATCGGTTAAACCAGCGTAACCAGAAAGATCGACCCCGCCCATCCCTTCCAGATCAAGAGAATCGCCGTTGGGATATATTAACCTTGTCCATACTATTAATACTCTCTCTTGGGCGTAAGCAACCTTGGAATCATAAGTACCGAGAATACGAGTACCTTGCGGTATAAGTAAATATTGTCCTGTAACGGTATCAAAAACATTTTCTCTCACTTGCCCGACAATATTACCCGGCAAATCAGAAGTTATTCCGGTGATCATTACCCCCGGAATAATTGAACCTGATTTGACCTCGTAGGCTGATACCGGATGTTGCAATAAATTTTTAATATAAAAGTTTTTATCTTTATTTTTTTTCTCTCCTTCAATAAATTTACGTTTTTCACTCTGCATATTTTGATCATCTTTGCCCCCGCCTCCACCACCCGCTGCTCCGGCAAGAGAGCTCATTGCGCCCATTATTCCGCCCATTCCGCCGCCCTCACCGTCTTCTCCATTGCCGCCTTTGAGTAATCCCTCCATCATGCTTCGGGCAGATTTTGGATTTCCGCTGCTGTTATTGGTCGTATCTGCGCCTGATTGTGCTGACTGAAAGCCAGAAAATTTAATAGGGCTTTTCCGGGAATCCATTAATTCTTTTTCTTCCGGCGACAGCTGAGACCTACCGCCAGAATTGTACGAAGATATTGCGTTTTTAGACACGTCATTGACGCTGCCGATGCTCTGCGTAGGATTCCTCAGGCTACCTACGACAGAGGGAACTGGTTCTCCAAGTTGGGGGGCTTTCCTCTGCCTGGCTAATTTATCGGCTTCATATTTGCTTAATTTACCGTATGAGTCGGGAGCGTCCTGGATGAAATCTGCCGTAACAGCGGCAGTAACTGGTTTGCCGGAGTCTTTTTGTGCCTTCATTTCTGCTTCTTCTTGTGGCGTCGCTTGTTTCGGTGGCTGTAGGGCCGATACCATGGCAAAAAATCCAATTAGCAGTACGACGCCGACAGAGATCGTTATTACTTTGCGATTGAAACGTGTGCCCGTATGCGGTTCAGCCTTTAGCAGGCTACCGCCCGGAGATAGTCCGGCAGGCTGTTCTTGCCCCGGCAAATCGGTTTCTTTAGCAGTCGCCGGTCGTGGAGATGGTATTTTTTTGAATTCAAAGCCTAAGATATTCATGAGCGCTACTCCTTCTTATTTTGCATTTTTGGTGATTCGGGAAATGACAACTATCTCTTTCATGCCGCATCGTAATTCGGCTTGTTCAAAAAGCCGGTCAATGATGTAGTAGTTGTCTTTGACACGGTAATTGACCAGAGCAACACCCTCCCCGTCTTTTACAAATAAGGCCGGGGCTTCTCCTGACTTCATTCCAGAACTCATTTGAATATAGGTTTTTGTACCGTCATTGAAAGCAAGTTTAGGCATCCAAGAAAAATCAGATTGATACCATGACGTAACCGATTCAATTTTATAGCCGAAATTTAACTTATCAGGAGTAATCGGGATGGAGATAGTCTCGTCGGCTCGTTTTTTTTCAATTGCTGCCTGTCTGAGGAAAGCAGCCTTATCTTCGCTGGGATAAGACCAGCCGACAAAAGGATTGAAGAAGTTGGAAGAATGAAGACGCAGCTGATAAGAATGTTTGTCGGTAGTTATAATAAGATTTGTGGAGATTTTAGATTTTAGCGGCTTTATTAATATATGCCACTGCTTGTTTTCTCCAATCCCGGATTGTGCTTTGTCGATTATCCAACGTACAGTATCGCCGCCGCCGACATATAAGGGTTCTTCACCCGGCTGAAGTTGGATATCTGTGATGTAACCATCTTTGCAAAAGACATCGTACAACGATGTTGGGCTGTAGAAAAAAAAGATTTTTGCTTGAAGAGAGGGCAAATCTTCAAATTTTTGGACTCCTTCATTAATAGCCGCCTCGGTAATAACTTTCGCCATAGATTCTTTTTTTACTTCTTCTGGTGTTTGGGCTTTTTCATAGTCCTTCCCCGCTGCTGTAATGTTCTTGTCTTCTGTCGCTTCTAATTTACTGCCATTTTTCCGGCCAGATTCTTTTTTTACTTCTTCTGACGTTTGGGCTTTTTCTTTGGCTATCCTCGGTGCTGTAATTTTATCGCCCACATCCCCTGCAACTAATTTCCCGCCTTTTTCCCGTTCTGCCGGCGCCAGGGTTGTTTGAGCAAAAACAACTTGTACAAAAACAATAAATAGTAAAAACACAAATGTAAGTTTAATTAAGAATTTCATTTTGAGTCTCCTTATAATTTATTAAATATCTTTAGACCACGAAAAATCTTTAACATATAGCCCTAGAGGATTGACAAATATGTCCTTCTCGGTTTTCGGTCGGGAAAAATCAACTGTAAGAACAGCGGTCATCTTATAGGCATCAATAAGCTCACCGTTTTTTCCAAACACTTCCTCGACCCATCGGCATTGATAAGATTGAACTGACATCTTGACTATTGATGTGAGCTTAACGCCGATAGTTTGTTCACCGATTTTGCTTATTGGATTATCCTTTTTAATTATCTCATTCATTTTCAACGCCGCCGTAGGCCGCATAAAATAATACGAGCTCACCCAGTTTTGTTTTTTAACGACAATATCCAAAGGCAAGTCTCGAACATCACGCAACCATTTGCCAAGAAAATATTTTATTTCATTGTCTTGTGGTGTTCGATAGGTCTCTATTGCTTTTGATACGTTAAGCACTTCTCCGGTAGCCCCTACTTGTACGATATACGGCACAACAGAGGCTTTTGACGATTGATAGATAATGCCGAATATAAGAAATATACATAGTGCGAGAGTGCCAAACATGGCGTAACGCCAATTACTGGCTTGGACAACAGCATTGCCGATGCGGGTATCCCATTCTTGGCTGGCCTTCTGATAAGGAGTTATCGGCCCTTCGATTGGTTTAAAATTTGTTACTGGCTGGTTAAATTCCTTGGTCATTAATAATACCTCCATAAATAAAATTAGTAAAAATAATAAACTATAAATAAATTACGTCGGCCTTGTCGCATTACCGGAATGGTTAAGCCTGCTAGCTGCGGCAATGGCATTCATTGGGCTTGATGGCGCAGATGATGTGCCGGTCGAAGAATCCTTCCCGCTACGCGATGATATATTCCCTCCGGAAACCTTCGACATGCCATTATTTACGGCATTTCTAACAGAACTCACTGTGGTCTTCCCGTGATCATAAGATGAACCGATTGCCCCGCCCGCAGCGCCACCGGTCGCCGCCGCCCTAGCGACAGTTCCACCACTCAGCGCCGGATAACCGGAAAGCAAACCAGCTGCCATGCCGGGAACTTCCCAAGCAAGCAGCGCTATAGCAAGAGAACCAAGCAATAAATGGAAACAGTCTTCCAGCGTCGGCGGGTTCGGCAAGGCCCATGTTTTAATGAGAGGAATAGCTGCACAAGCAATAAAGGAAAGAACCATTAACTTTATGCCAAAAGATATAACGGCCCCGATAGCTTTTTCTCCGAGAAAAGATGTATAATCATTAACACCAAAAGGTATTAAAATTAAAGCTACAGTGGCGATGATATAAAATTCGACGTAGGTGAGGAAAATCTGAATACCAACAACGAAAAAGCAGGCCATAATTACAAGGCCGGTAATACCTGATATCATTATGTTTGGTAAATTCATAATGGTATCAATACCGCCAAGACTCTTGATGTAATCAAATATTGGAGCGGATACATAAATACCATGTTCTGCTATTGCCGATGGGTCAGTAAGCAGCGCCATGCTTATACTCCCGCCCCCCGCTTTGATGCCGATCATAGTGAAGCTATCCAACAAAACTTTGACGAGATGCCGATAATCAATAACTATCCAAATAAAAAATCCATATTTGAGAATCTTCTTAAATAATGTTTTTAGATGATCGCCATCCTCAATATTCATTATAATAGCGAGTACGAGATCCATTATCAGCAAAGTACCGAGAAGCCATTTTGCATCGCCCATGATATTACCAACGCCGGCGGAAAAAATATTAGCAAAATCTCTCATTAAATTAGTTAATATATGACTATCCATTAGAATGTCTCCTGGCTATTATTTAAAATCCACAAATCCGCGCCCGCTGGAAGGTTTATCCAAAGGGCTTACTCTCTTTTTGTCTGTACCAAAGAATCTTTTATTTTCCGCAATAGACCACGCTTGTATTGCGGCCTGACAATCTCGATTGTGTTGGCGATCAACGGGATTCATTTTTTTACATTGCTCAAACTTAACGTTTCTCTCTTTTTCATGCGTGTTGTAATATTCGACGGTATTTGCCTTATCGCACCCCAAGACAAAGAAAAATGAAAGTGTAAGCATTAAGAAACAAAAATTGTTAAATCTCATTTTATAAACTCCTGGCTATTATTTAAAATCCACAAATCCCGGCCCGTTGCCGCCGCCCTGCAAAGGATTATCCTTGTTCTTGCGTTCGTTAAATCTATCGGACTCGGCTTCTGTCATTAATTTTTTTTGTACCTGTTCATCGTACTGCGATGCTTGGAGTCTGGCACTGGCCGCATTAATTACTTGCAGCCGCATCATTTGGTTAGTTTGCAGTGCGACAAGTTGATTATTAACCTGACTAGCTTCGAGAGCGCCTTCAGCTGTATCTGAATTGGCCAATAATTCTTCAAGCGTAACTTCATCAGTTTCAATATCTACAATCAGACCTTGTGCCATCATTGCATCTCGCGCAGCTTCGCTTGTCTGTGTTAAAATTTCCGCCGCTTGGCCTTTCAATTCCGCAAGTGAACTGCCCGAATAAGCTTTATATTCTTTATCTACTTTTTTATATATTTGCTCTCTCCGAGCTAGAACACTGTCGTACTGTAAGGGGATTGCTTTCGATGTAGAGTGGAGCTGTTTTATTTTATTCATATTGCCGCGTAGTGTTGATATGTTCTTTAGTGATTTTGCCAGATCCATTTTTTGAAGGTTTTTGGCTTGCATTTCTAAGCCTCTTACCTGATTTTGTATTTGATTAATCTGATTATCAATCTGTTCATAGGACGCGTAAACTTCTTCTAGAGTTGTGATAAATGTCAAGATGGCCTCTAGCAAGCCCGCAATATCAATTACTGGAATGCCGGCATGGGCCTTCGGCGTGTAAGCGCCGAAGGATAAGCAAAATACCGTCATGACAATAACTACAAATTTTTTCATCGACATACTATGCTACCTCCTTATTGATTAACATTCCTGAAACTGTTTGATAAAAGTCTTCTGCCATTGGAAGCTTCTTGTGTTGCAACCATTGCCGATTAAAATCTTCGCCCTTGTTACGTTTAAATTCGGCAACAGTCTGGCGATCTTCCGGTGTACTCGACCCACAATAAGCCAGAGCTATCGGAGATAGGGCAAGCTCAAACAGCCTGCACCCGGCAGCTGATTTGTAGTAATATTGCCGCTTCGGCGTAGCCATAGCCAAAATATCCGTTTCCCGATCATTCAAGCCGAATCCATGATATATGGCCGCGATACGCTCATCGAGAGCGTTAGTATTCGGCAAAAATATTTTAGTTGGGCACGACTCTTTGATGACGTTGGCGATGGAACTACTCTCCACGTCCTGTAAGCTTTGAGTAGCGAATACAACGCCAACATTTGCTTTTCTTAATACCTTTAACCACTCCCGAATTTTTGCGGCAAAAATAGGATTATCGAGGAATAGCCAGCATTCATCTAAAATCAACAGTGTCGGTAAGCCGGTAAACCGTTGCTCGAGTTTATGAAACAAGTACGACAAAGTAGGCTGCACAGCGGCTTTCAAATTCATAAGTTTTGCCATCTCAAATACCTGCCAGCGGCCGTAAGAAAGATTATCAAAGGTCGAATCAAACAACCGCCCGAAAGAGCCGGTAATGGTGGCCGGTTCAAGAGCTTGTCGCAATTTAGAGTCTTGTAGTAAAAGATTAAACCCGGTGATTGTGCGCTGTTCCGGTGGTGATGATGCCAACGATATAAGGGCTGTCCAAATTGATTTTTTTACCTCCGGATTAACCTGTATGTTTTCGGATATTAAAAATTCGTATATCCATTCCGCCGCCCAAGATCGTTCTGTGTCGTTGTCAATATTGGCTAGAGGTTGAAACGCCAACGGCGAATTATCAGCCGCCAAATCATAGAAATCGCCGCCGACACCGGCGGTCAGAGCCATCACAGAGGCATCTTTATCAAAATAATAAACCTGTGCATCTTTGTAGCGCCGAAATTGGGCTGCGATAAATGATAATAAAACTGATTTACCGGCTCCGGTCGGGCCAACGATCATAGTGTGTCCGACATCGCCGACATGTAAATCAAGCCGAAACGGCGTATTTCCTGATGTTTGGGTATGAATTAGTACCGGGGCTTTTAGATGCTTATTTATTACCGGCCCCGCCCATACCGCAGAAAGCGGGAAGATATGGGCCAGATTTAACGAATTAAGAATAGGCCGCCGAATATTAGCACGGCACAACCCGGGCAAACAGCCAAGCCAGGCATCCACGGCATTAAGGGTTTCGTTGATAACAGTAAAGCCGAGGCTGTTAATAGTTTTTTCTAAAGCCCGGAGTTTCTTCTCGACCTGCAGGTAATCTTTATCAAGAACAATAAGCGTAGCGGTAAAGTAACCATAGCTTACCAGATCGTCGGCTACCTCCTGCAATGCCGTGTCGGAGTCAGCCGCTTTATTGCTCGCATCATTGTCCACCATTGCGCTTTCTGTTTGCGTGGCGGTTTCTTTGAGCATGGTTAAAATACCTTTTCTTTTGGAAAACCATTGCCTCCGGTACTTGCCAAGCTCGGTTAAAGCATCTTTTTTATCCAGCGGCAAAAAGCGTGTAACCCACCGATATTCAAAATTGAGTTTATTGAGATTGTCGAGGATCCCCGGAGTGCTGGTTCCCGGAAAGCCTAAAATGGAAATTACCCTCATGTGGTAATCGCCCAAACGCGGTTCAAGTCCTGCAACTAAGGGCGTGTCCGCAAGAAGTGCATCTATATACATCGGTATTTCAGGAGCCTTAACCGTGTGCCTCTTCGGCGAGACGCAGCTATGTAAATAAGTCAATGTTTCTGTATCATCTAAGGGTTTTGCCTCCGGAAATATTTCGCCCAGTAAATAGTAAATGCGATCAGACTCATTGGTAAATGTTTTGAGGTGGGCTTCTGCATTTTCTTCGAGGATGTCATGCCCTTTTTCGATGAAGAAATTCTCAATTTTTTTCTGCTGATCTGGCGGCGGCAAATAAATGAGGGTCAAGTAATAAAGGCTCTCATAATGGTTACCCGCCGAGAAGAAAATACGTCGCTCCTCGTCAATCATCAGCGTGACGGGATCAGGAAATACTGACTCAGCATATTCTTGGCTTTTTAGCCTCTGTGCCTCACAGTAAATGCCCCAGCCACCGGCTAAACGTTTAATGGCATTATTAAGGCGAGCGGACACGCTCACCAATTCAGATTGAGTTGCACTGTCCAGATCAGGCCCCCGGAACGAAAAGGAACGTTGAAGCGAACCGTCCTTATTAAGTACAATTCCCGGGGCAACAAGGGAAGCCCAAGGCAAAAAATCACTCAATCTATCGGGCCGACTCTTGTATTCTTTTAAATTAATCATAAAAATAAACCCCTCTATTCTCTAGGTTGAATAATAACGCTTTTGTTTAATGTGCCGTTTAAAACAGTCAAAAAATTGCGGGTCTCGCTTCGTCATAACAACAGCCGCTAAGTGAATAACAATGCTGACAGGTATAACGTAAAAAGATTGCAACCCGATACCGAAGGCGGCGGCAATAGTGCCATTAAGGATGCCGATTGTTCGAGGAACCCCGCCCATAAGTATCTGCTCGGTTAAAGACCGATGAATAGGCACTTCAAAACCTTCTGCTTCTTTCATCATACCCTCCCTTAAAAGCCGCAGCCGCCGCTATAACCGAAAAAGGAAATACCAAATGTCGAGGCAGAAAAGGCTATGGATAAACCAAAGACAATACCCAATATTTTACGCATCAGTCCTCCGCCCTCACCAAAAGCCAGCGCCAGTCCAGTCATGGCGATTGCAGCGACACCGGCAATCTTGGCGACCGGCCCGGTGAGGCTGTCAAGAATGTTCTGCAACGGCCCTTCCCACGGCATACCCGACCCCGAGGCCTGTGCTAAAACAGGTAAACAAAACATTAACGCCAATACGGTTAGCATTGGCACCACACGTTCATAATTGATTCTTGTTAAACTCATTTGCATTTTTCCATCCTCCTTTTTTTGGTATTATTTTAAAAAGGCTCTAAAATATAATCACCATTTATATAGCCCTTTACTTCGGCAATATCTTTAATCCGTCGCCCGTGTTGATAGCGCTCAATATAAACGACTACATTGACAGCCTCGGCAATTAAAGCTTGTTGCGGTGTTGGGATTGCTTCTTGTATTAATTGTTCTAGGCGGGTCAACCCTCCTTTTGCACTATTCGCATGACAGGTGCACATCGAACCTGGATGCCCTGTATTGCTGGCTTTCAGGAAGGTTAAGCTTTCCGGGCCGCGTACTTCGCCGACTATGATTCGATCAGGGCGAAGGCGCATTGCAGATCGTAAAAGATCATTCATTGAAACATGATCAGTTGACCGCATGGAAACAGTATCGGGCGAAGTGCATTGCAGTTCAAGAGTATCCTCAATCAAAATACATCTGTCTTTTGTTTTTGATATTTCATGCAGCACGGCGTTCGCAAAGGTAGTTTTACCGCTACCTGTACCTCCTACAATAAGAATATTCCTTCTAGTTGCGACGGCGGATTTTATTTTTTCTTTTTGTTTTTCGGTAAGAATATTTTGTTGGACATAATCATCTAAAGTAAAAACCATTAGAGCTTTTTTCCTAATGGTAAACGCCGGATGGGCGACAACAGGCGGTAGCATTCCTTGAAAACGGTTTCCACTGCCCGGCAGTTCCGCCGACACAATAGGCTGTGCGACGCTGCATACGCTACCGGTTGAACTCGCCACTATCTCAATAACCCTCTGTGCATCGGCTGGTTTTATTTTTATGCCTGTGTCGCTTCTGCCCTTACCTAGTTTGTCTACCCAAAGATGGCCGTCCGGATTAAGCATAAGCTCAACAACGTCTTTCTCATCTAATAAACAGTTGACATTATAGCCAAGGGCGGTAGAAAGCATCGACATTAGTCTGCTATGGGCTGTATCAATAGACCTCACATTTTTGCCGCGTCTTTCCACGGATACCGGCTCTTGATTCTTTCTGAGTTCTTTCCCTTGATAGGCAACTTGCGTTTTGTTAGGCATCGGGAGAATTCTCCTTTTTGCTGCTGTCGCCCTCAATATTATTTGCTTCAAAATCTTCTGGTAGAAAGACTCTTTCGGGCAAGTCCGTAAAAAGAGTCTGCCCTCCCCCTACTCTCTCCGCAATTATTTCCAGAAATTTGTTCCACCGCCTCTTTGCTTGAGCAAAAGCGGCGGCTCTCTGATCTTCGTGGAGTTCCAAAGAAGCTGCCAAATAAGTCCTAATATAAAGAGCTAATGTTTCTGCCAAAACACTTTGCTCTTTCTTCAGAGCTTTCAATAGTCGATCAATACGGTCGAGACGTCGTGCCACCGCCGCTTCTTTTTTATCTGCTTCATCAGGCGACAGAAACATTTCCAGAGCGGTTAAATAAATAGCGTTGAGTGATTTATTCCTTCCCCGCACTGCCTTAAATTGGGTNNTTCGTCTTTGGGAAAATATTGCTTGTACTCCGGCATTTTTCTAATTTTATTTACATCCGCTCCCGGAAAAGCAGTATCGAGCGAAAATTCCGCTACACGCAAATTATCTTTGGGCTTGAAAACGAGAACCTCACTGATTTGTGGCGCTTCCATCAAACGGGAGATAAAGTTTTCGTCACGGTAATAAAAATTTAGCCTGCCCAGAATTGGCGGGCATCCGCTGAAGAATATTATTTCTTGATCTTTGGGCAACTGCAAAACCTCTCCGGGCGTAAGCAACGGCCTTGCTGTTTGCGATGTGGATACGCTGACATGTCCGAGCCAGGCGTTCAGCCTGTGACCGCTGTGGCTTTGGTTTTCCACCACTTCAGTTTTTGTTCCCAGCATTTTCGATATGAATTCGGGGGTACTGCTGTCATTCGGAGTAAAAACAATCCGTACGTGACAGTTGTCTGTAATTGAATTATTGGCACAATATGTTTTGTTTAGTTGGTGTATACTCTGAATGACAAGCAACGCTTTAATCCCGTAACCGGCAATAAAGGCCAGTGCCGCTTCAAAAGCGTCAAGCCTTCCCAATGCCGGAAATTCATCGAGTAGCAATAAAAGCCGATGTTTATATTGTTGTACCGGCTTGCCGTCTTTAAATTTCATTGTTTCGGTTAAACGGCACACAACTTGATTTAAAATCATTCTAATCAAAGGTCGGGTTCTGTTTATGTCTGAAGGCGGCACTAACAAATAAAGTGACACCGGTTGATCGTTTTTCATTAAATCTGAAACAGAAAATTCACTGACGGATGTATTATATGCTATCACAGGGTCACGGTATAAACCTAAAAACGACATAGCCGTGGATAATACACTGCTGCGTTCCCTATCATTTTTATTAAGAAGCTCTCTGGCGGATTGAGCTACTACAGGATGTGTCAAAGAATCCACGCCGTAAATGTCCGTGAATAATGTTTTATTCGACGTGTGCAGAGTATGCATCATGAGGATTAAGGTTTGTTCGAAATCAAGACGGGGATTAGATAAAAACGTAGCCATTGCCGACAACGTGGCTTTTTCCCGGAGCGTATATTTTAAATGGAGTGCCACACCAACAAGAAGTGCATGGCCTGTCTTGGCCCAATGGTCAAGATCGCCCTTTCCGTGCGGGTCAACCAAAATGTCGGCAATGTTCTGGACGTCGCGTACTTCGTCTTTAGTTTCCAGACGTATTTCATCTAAAGGATTATACCGCACGGATGATTTATCTTTAGCTGTAGGGTCAAATTTTAAAACTTTATTTCCAAGTTTAGATTGTCTGTAACCTGCAGTGATGCCGTAATTTTCGCTTTTGATATCTGTGATTAAAACGCTGTGCGGCCAAGTTAAAAGCGTCGGTATTACCGTTGAAACGCCTTTACCAGCACGAGTCGGAGCCATCAACATAATATGTTCAGGGCCATCGTGCCGCAAATAATATCCGGCGTTATTTTGACCTAAAATAACGCCTTTATTATCAAGCAATCCGACTCTTTTAATGTCATCATTATCAGCCCATTTGGCTGTGCCGTGTGAAGAAAGTACTTTAGGTCGTCTCGAACGCCAAACAGCGGCGGTAATGGCAAAAACAACAAATATAAATACACCGGAGTAAATGGCGATAGCGGCCTTGTCAAAAGCTTTTGGGGCATAAACGCCATAAAAGTACCACCAGTAAAAAAATTTCGGGGTGTATATAGGATAACCATATATGACAAGAAGAGGATCGCCCAATTGATGCTGATAATGAAGAAGCGAAGCAACCCACTGAGTAGAAATCCAGATACTTATAATGAATATGCAGAGAATGATAATTGACGACTTTATTAATAATTTATTTTCTTTCATTATCGTTCTGAGCCCTTGTCTTTACCTTGCGATAGAGTACGTTCGATTGTTTTCATGTTGATATGAGCCGGTTCAAATCCGGCACGGTTCCGTATCATTTCAATCTTAATTTCTTTGTTATTATCCATTGCCTTTGACATGCCGTATTGATAAGGCACAATTGCCACTTCCTTTGTAGAAGTGTTGGCCATTACCGCGTAAGTGCCGTCACTATATTTAGTGATTTTAACGACGTGTCCTGTAAACTCTTTTCCTTCTGAAATGTTCGCTTTTGAATATCCTTTTTCTTTAAATATCCGGTATGTTTTGTCGTGTTCCGCCTGTTCCAGCTTGTCAAACGCATCATATTTTAGTGTTGGTTTCCCAACTTCCGGCGTGTTGACTAATCCCCTTTCTTTCAACACCAAGAAGCGCTCTACCTTTGCCTTTACAATTTCTATTTCTACTGCGGAAAGTAATTCCCCTGCCTTTATTTCGAGGCCTTTTTTGGCCATCATGCGGTCAAGATATGTTGGGCCTTCGGCTCGTATTTGCTCGGATATTGATAAGCGTGAATTTGTATGAACGTTGATGTAGTCGCCCCTTTGAGCGATAGTAACAAGCGAACCTATTTCTGATTCGTGCCCTTCTTTTTCTGATTTATTGGACAGTGGAATATAGTAAGCTTTGTTGTCAGTGGCTTTGACAATTATATAAGTGTCGCCGCTTAATTCATCGGATAATCCTTTACCGATAACCACACCTTTTAGTTGTTGTGAGTTTTTATTTTTTGAGTAAATGACGCATTCGGGAATTGTATTCTCTTTGCGCATGCTGGCGTGCATTGTTTTGATAATGTCGCCTCTCTGCCCCAGGTCTTTTAAAGTCTTTTCCATATTGGAGTGTAACTGCCATTTGCCCGGTTTTTTCTCCACTGCCAAACCTAATTTGTTTAAATAAGTAAGACGTTGTTGCATTGCGTTTCGCTGAAATCCGGCCGTTGAATTATCGGGTGTTATTGAAAGATCAACAACATTATCCTTGCTATATTTAATCATCCTTCTGTCTAAGTCTGTGAGCCGTTCCTTATGGATATTTTTCTCAATTTGTTCTTCGATATCCAGCTCGGTCATATGCCCTAAATAGCTTGTCGATATCTCCTGACAACGCACCCGGATGCCCTGCGATATGTAGTCCTTATTTATAACCAGATCCTTGCCCTGATCGTTAACGCCCCGGATGAATAAATGCGTGTGGGGGTTATCCGTATTGAAATGATTAACAGCTACCCATTGCAGCCTGGTATTCATGTCTTTTTCCATACGGTCAATCACTTCTCTTGTGTACTCCTTTAAGTCCAAATATTCGGCATATTCCGGAGAGATTACCATTCGAAATGTGTGCCGGTCGCGCTGACACTGATCAGCAAATTTATTCAAATCTGCTTTCGACATATCAATATTTTCATTATAAGCTATTGCCGGACTTCCATCTTTTTCGACGCCGGATCGGGTGATGTAATTGATGTGTTTATTGATCAATTCTTTGCCGTTCCCTTTAATTTTTACAATTCGACTTTTGACAACAACTCTCTGCATATTTGCACTCGATGCGAGACCTCTCCTGCCCTTTCCAAAGGTGGATGGTTTAACGGAAAACGATCCGTTTTTATGACCACAAAGCCTTTTTATTTCGCTGAATAATTTACGGCTAGACTGTTCTTGTTTTTGTCGTTTCCCGCCTCCGGTCTTAGGCCTAAAAGGTCGGACTTCGATTTCATCAACGCTTTTCGGTATATTATTGTAATTATTAGTCATTTTAAAAGTGTTCCTTAAATATCAAAATAATATCAATCATTTACAAATGGGTGTGTTCCCTCGCTGACTTTTGGGAACGCATTAAATAACTAAAATAACTACGGAAGGCACCGATGTGGGAACATCGCTTTTATCTTGCCTTCCGTACTTCGTCCGTCGGTTTTGTCCTTTCTATCCCCTCCCCTGCCCTTCCTTTCTTGAAAAACGAAATGCTTTTTGTATCTATTTTTGCATCTTCTTCCGCTATGGGTATGGCCGTGCTTTTAATCGCTGCTTTTAATATTTTTTGTACATATTTTTTGCCCTTGTGGGGGCTTCCGGTGTTGTAACTGGATAGTGCTTTTAAGAGGGTCATGTCCGGCTTGTCCGAAGGGTTGTTGCGGGCATGTTCCCGATAGAAGTCGGTAAGTATTTTTGTGCCTATGGCAACATTGTAGCAAGGATCGAAAAGGTTTTTGTAGTTGATGTTTAATTTCGATAAATGTTGGGAATTAATTTGCATGAGGCCGATGTCTATCGAGTGGCTGGCTGATAATAATATTTCAGTAAAATAAATTGCCTGCTCTTTGGATAATGGCCGATATGATGTTCTGGTAGTATTGTCATAAATAGCCAGCGTATTATGGTTGCTTTCAACTTCGATAATTGCATTTAAAGTGTCCGGGTGTACCCCTCCCCCGCACTTCGATAGGAGTAAAGATCCAGCGATTAATATGTTTAAAAGCATTTTGAAGCCCCCTCTTTAAAAATTGTATAAAGGTACTGCTTTGCCCTTGATAATGTTCAAGGGTATTGTGCCGAAATAACGGCCATCAAATGAATTTAAAACATGTGTTGCTACCGGTAAAATTGTCCCTGTTTCAACGGTTCGGCAACCCTCGATTTTCGGCAACGGCAAGCCCTGATTATCAACTTTATAGACAGGGCCGACAAACTTGCCGTTAATCAAAAATTGTTGGTCTTTATTTATGCAGTAAGTGTCGCCCGCCATTGCACCGATCTGCTTCATCAGAGGCCAACCATCGGGCAGCCAATGACGCTTATAAATAAATGTCTTTAGATAATCTGGCGGAATAAATATTACAATATCGCCTCTCTTTAAATTAACAGGCGCAGATCTTTTATAGAGTCCGTAAGGCAAGCTGGGTGATAAATTAATGTAGTAGCTGTCTCTGGTATAAACAGAGACAAAGTACATTGCAAAAATGAGAACTAAAGCGATTACCATCATAAAAAAAATAGCCTTATTAAATTTGCGGTGCATTGTTTTTATCATCATATGTTGCCCGGCAATCGGGATAGCGGTTGCAACCCCAAAACGTAGTATTCTTCCCGTTCTTCTTGTAAGTTCTTTTTATTAAATTTCCGGCTTTACACTTGGGACAGTACATTGCAGAATTGTTTTTTATATTTGATGACGCGGCAAGCTGACAAAGATTTGTTACAAATATTGTCTGCTCCTGCAAAAAAGTATCGAGTGAGTAATTGCCTTCGACGATGCGGTCAAAATTCATTTCCCATAAGGCGGTCGTGTCTGGATAAGTTAGATCATCCGGCAATGAATCTATAAGAACGTAAGCTGCCGCTGTAGGCATTAAATGATTTTTGGTTTCTTTTAAAAAGCCCTTGGTGATAATCTCTTTGATTATACCTGCTCTCGTCGCTTCCGTTCCGATTCCTGCGGCATCCTTTAATCGTTTTTTTAGATCGGGATTTTTAACATGGCTGTGTATTGATTTCATGGCGGCGAGTAAACCACTGGCTGTATATCTGCCAGGCGGTTTTGTTGCCTTTTTGTCTGCCGTTGCATTTTCAAATATTAACTCGTCACCTGCTTTTAAATCAGGGGGCAGCAATATTGCGTCTCCCGCTTCCGCTTGATCTTCTTTTTGGTCTTTAAGGTATAATGCTTTCCAGCCGAGTTTTAAAACGGTCTTTCCGGTAGCCTGAAAATATTCTCCGGCGTAAGAAATTTCGGACACCGTTTTTTTATAAAAATATGGAGAATAAAATTGGGCTACGAATGATTGAGCAATTAAGAAATAAATATCTTTTTCGGTGTCCGAAAGTCCGCCAAAATTGCAACTGGTAATTGTCGGGATGATCGCATGATGTGCCGTTATCTTACTGTCGTTCCATGCCCGGCTTTTTATATGAACTGAAGTGCCGTTTGTCGCCCATGCGGCCAACTCAGTATTTGTATTTTTTAAATGGGCCAGATTCAGCAAAATATGTTCAGCATCAGTAAGCAAATTTTCCGGTAAATACTCGCAATCAGATCTTGGATAAGTGGTAAGCTTTTTCTCATAAAGTGCTTGGGATGTATCCAAAACCGTTTGCGGATCGTAACCGTATTTTTTACCGGCAATGATCTGCAGAGCTGACAGGGAAAAAGGCAAGGGTGGCTGTTCTTTTTCGTCGGTTGATTGACAGAATGTTACGCGGGCTTTTTCGTTTATACCGGAAAATAATTTACCCTTAATATCGGCGGCAATCTCTCCGGAAATTAATCTTCCCTCCGAGTCTAAACCGGCCTGATTTTCTAGCGGTTGCCATTTAGCCGGAAATGATATTTCTGATGCCTGATGTTTGAATTTAGCGGTGATTGAATAGTAATCTAACGCCTTGAACTTTTCTATTTCTCTTTCCCTCCGAACAACAAGGGCTATCGTCGGAGTTTTTACACGGCCAACAGGAAATGTATTAGAGTGCCCCGACTTTTTTGCGGCCAATGTGAACGCCCTGGACAAGTTCATCCCAACGAGCCAGTCGGCACGACTGCGGGCTAATGCTGAATATTTTAAATTTTTGTATTTATTATTATCCCGAATGTCCCCCAGGGCTTTGTTAATTGATTTTTCATCAAGTGCTTGTAAAAGAAGTCTCTTAACCGGCTTTTTGCAGCCTAAGTATTCGATAACCTCATCAACTAACAGCTGCCCTTCCCTGTCAGGATCGCCGGCATGGATTATTTCATCAGCTTTACAAATCAGGCTTTTTAAAACACTGAACTGCTTTTTGCAGCTTTTAGAAACAATCAATTTCCATTTATCAGGTATTATTGGTAAGTCTGTCACATTCCATTTTTTATATTTTTCGTTATACTCATCCGGCTCTGCCTGTCTAAGTATATGCCCGAAACACCATGTGACGATTCCGGCACCAGTTTCAATGTAACCGTCTTTAGTTGCGCAAGGCTTAGGCAAACAACTTGCGATCTCCCTGGCCATAGATGGTTTCTCCGCAATAAATACTCTCATTGTAAAAGCCTCCATAATGGTGATGCTGCCGCTGGATCACGCGGCGGTAAATTTGCTTTAAAGCGATTTGAAGCGGCTGTAAAAAATGATGAATCCGGCATTGACGTACTTGATAAATTTAAAGTACTTAACCAGCGTAAAACTTTATTGACATGCTTTCGGCCTTTGGCCTGCAGGAGAATTTCAGCGCCCGGATTAACATATTTAATAATATTTCCCGGTTCAAAAGAATTGAGTGTTTTTAATATTGTAAGGTATGTTTTAAGCGTTCCGTAATTGCTTATTTCTGAATAAAAAAGACAGAAAACACTATTCGGGACAAAGCCGACTTTGTAATTACTCGTTGAGTGATCACTGGATATTTTAAAAGAGGGAAAGCCAAAAATAAGTTTATTTTGCCCAGCCGCGTTAGAATATAATTGAACTGTAGTATACATAATAAAACCAAAACTCTAAGATAGATTTAAAAGTGTTATTATAAGATGGACTTTCCCTTGGGTGTTCCTTGAAACAGGTGTAAAGGAACATAATAAATAACTAAAATACCTGCGGAAAATAATTATATGTGCCCAACTCTTTATTT
>PLMQ01000036.1 GCA_003142535.1 Syntrophaceae bacterium | reverse complement strand
ACGATTCCGCTTCCCCATACCTGTAATTTCTTTTTAATATCCGATTGATTCACAGGCTCCACAACAAAATCCGGAACCGGAATTTTAAATCTGCCAGCAAGCTGTTGAAGGAATATCAGTTCGCCGATTTTTGCGCTCATCACTGCTCCCTCCTTTGTAAAGGATCTGCTAAAATTCATCCATCATATTAATGCCTGAACAGGAAAAAGATTGCAACTGTTGATTGTGACAACCGGACAATAGTTTGGATCTGGAAAAGGGCGCTATTTCTAACGTTTTTTGTACTTCATCACTGAAAAAGCGGTTGGAGTTTTTCTCCAACTGCCGGAAATCTTGGGATAGCGGACATTGTCAATTTAATAGAACCGGCCACGATTATTCATAGCTTACCAAAATATTATATTTCATCAATCCCAACACTTTTTAAATATTCAAAAGTGCTGTTATAATATTCTGGATTTCTAGTTGAATCTTCAATATTCCCTTCAGGAACTACTATTACCATACCTTGACGTGCTCTAGTCAATAGAACTCTATAAGCATTAATAAGATATTTTTTTCTATCTTCTCTATGAATGTTTTGCCATTTAGTTCCTACAAAGGAAAATGTTTTCCATCCGCTTTCAGAATATCTTAAATCGCCATCCCAAGTGACGCAAGCCCAATCAAGTTCCAACCCTTGTATATCAAATTCAGTTGCAACATCTTCTAAATAATATGAAGAACGAACATCATCTTTTCCATCCAAGAACCAGTTTACTGGGTTCATCGGTGATTTTACATCTATTGCAAGTGGTTTTAATCTTTGAGCTTGAGATGAAACTACAATTCCATATCTTTCTGAACCCCTTGCTTTTTCTTTTAACCAAGATTTCGCCTTATTTAAATCTCTTGTTAGTACAATGGGATAATTTTTAGAAATTAAAGAATATGCCTTTTGAGAATTCTCTCTATCAATATCTAATACTTGTTTAACAAATAATGAAACATTTTCAGCTCTAAAGGATCGCATAGAAACTGATAAGTGTAAACTTTCATCAAACTTGATTACACATTTTTCTTTTAATTTATTTATTGTTTCAATCGCAGAGTATTCGCTATCTGTTAAATGTGGTGAAATACAAACTTCCCACTTAGGAAAAGAAAAATAAATTGCATTTAACCATTCAGAGATACCCGCTTCGCCCGTATTAATTTCTTGCCCACCGCCAACTAAACATACAATAACGGCCCAATCTTTATGCCTTTCAAGACAAGAAATGAGAAACTCTGGCTCAGAATATTTAAAATTGGGTTGATTCTTTTTTCTTTTCATAAAATTAACGGTTTGTTCTTTGTTCCATGCTCTCTGAGCTTCGTCAAATATAGCAACGTGGTCATATGGTGGATTAGGATCTACTAAATATGCATCTCGATAATGGTGAATGATTTGGATGAAAGCTTTTACGCCTTCTTTAGCAACCCCTTTGGTAATTTTATTCCCTAATTCTTTTTCTTGTTTAACTTTATCCCTTGTTAATGCCTCTTGTAGTATCGCTACCAATGGCGCGTTTCCTGATAAAAAAACACTTGCATTACCTTTTTCTTTGTCTAAATGCGTTGTGGCAACTTTTAAGCCAACAAGAGTTTTGCCTGCACCAGGTACACCAGTAACAAAGCAAATTACTTTTTTTCTATTATCTTTGGCATATCCAATTATTTTTGATATTGATGATGTTGTTTTGCTTAAATTTATTGCTTCTGCATCATTTCTTATAATGTCCTCAACAGAATGATTTTTGTAAAGTGAAACTGCGGCTTCAATAATGGTTGGTGTGGGCGAATAACTACCTTTGGCATACTCATCTCCATCGAGTAAACTTTTATCAGAAAAAAAAGAGAGCGATTTGTGAATTACATCACGTAAATCATTTTTGTTTGATTTTATAGGTAAAACTAAGTTGTCGTTATGCGATGTTGTGCAAATTTCGATAAAGGATCTAGTTGCATCTGATGCAACTAGAATAGGCACCAAAAGGGCATTATGACTTGGTTTGTGAAAATTTTTCAAATCGAGCGCATAGTCCCAGACTTGATCAATATTGGATTTTAAATATTCTTTTTCTCCAATCTTAAACTCAATAACAAATACAACATTTTCAACAATTACCAAACAATCCACTCTTTTCCCCATTCTTGGGATGGAAAATTCAAAAAAAAGAGTGCCATTCAAACCTTCCAATGCATTTTTCAGCATCGGAATTTGATGTTCCCAAGACTTATTCTGATTTGTATTTGAGTCAAATTGATTTGAAAGCGTAATTTTACCGATGATTTCTTCGGTACTTTTTTTTAGAAATAATTCTATTGAATCACTATAGTAATAATTTAACATTTTTCTTTTCTTAAAAAAGTGATGCTAAAAATCTCTATTTGCACATTCTGTTTGTATCGTGCAGGTTTTTAGCATTTATAGGCGACTATGGTAAACGAGGGACAACAGCGCCCTTTTTTTCTTATCTCCCGCATAGTTTTGTTTTAGCTGCTATTATCTTACCACGGGTATCTACTATACCCTCCGACGTTTAAGGTGTCAACCCCGATACGCTTTGGTATCGGGATCAATTCAACTTACGCTTCAAACTTCGCAAACCTCGTTTTCAGCGAGTTTCATTGAAAAACAATGCAACTGGAAAAACAGTCTTAAGTCCGAAGACTGAAGGCTGCTAGTGACTTTCGCTATCCCACTACCCGCCGCTTCGGGGATAATTCCCAATAGACAAAGGCTATTGGATAGTTCCACTTGCGCTTCGAACTTCGCTATGCTCGTTTTTAGAGAGTCTCACTATGACTTACAAATTTCAATGCGCTGCGCTTTTGAAATTTGAGTCTCATTAAAATATTGACCACAAAATATGGGGTGTGAATTGTGTTTATTGACGATTGAAATGTTGTATGAATTGGGAAAACCAGAAAAACAAACTTACAAGAAGTAATCCTTAGAATCACGGGTATGAACCCCAAAGCAAGCTTTGGAAACAATTCCGTAGCAAGCTACGGGGTATTAGACCCTCCGCTTCGCGGGATTGTTCCCCACGATGCGTGGGATAATTCGACTTACAAGTTTTGGTTCACTGTGTTCCGAAACTTGAGTCTTATTACAACTTACCAATTCTGACGCGCTACGCTTTCGGAATTGGAGTTTCACAATAAATTTTACTCTTATCCAAATACTTTTCAATAATATTTTTATTCATCCCATATTTTCCGATAAACACCTTATTGAATATCGTATGAAATGTGTAAAGTATTGACAGCATATTTCAAGAATCTCCCGTGACTAGCGGAAAAAAAACCAAGTGAGTAATGCCGCCATCGAGAGAATGAACCCCACAACGGCGAGCCAGAAGGGATGAATGACTCGTGTGCCCTTTGACTCTTCCAGCTCTCTTGTCTTTTCGCTTTGTTTCTTATCCTTGTTATCCCGCTTTCTTTCTGTCTTCTTCTGCAGGTCCTTTTTTTGTTTATGGTCCACGGATTCACCTCCCCAGGAACGTTCTGAGTTTACCAGACGACATGACTTCGGACTTTCGTTGCTTCTGTCGCAGGCTTATTGATTATTGATAAGACATTGCTTTTACGTGAAGAAATCATAGGGGAAGATGGTCTTAAATGTCAATCACGAATATGCACCCCAAAGCAAGCTGTGAGGTATAATTCGTCCTGCAAGCTAGTCCCTCTTAGCTTCGCACGAGGGATAATTCGACTTACAAATTTCAATGCGTTGCCACCGCTTTGCGGGATAGTTCGTCCAGCAGATTTCAGTACGCTTCGCTTCTAAAATTTGGGACTCACTACGCTTTTGAAATTTGAGTCTCATTAAAACTTGGGTCTCATTAGAATATTGGCATCAGGGAAGTATAAGTACAAGATTGCCACCCGGCATACGCCGGGCAGGCGCCGCCTGAGAGGCGGCTCGCAATGACACAGCAGGTGCTTTATTTAATCTCTAATGTAGAAAATCATTTCTTCTTCTTGCCAACTTCGTAATTAGCTATCTTAATTGCCTTCGCCTCATCACCAGTATCACGCAATATCGCATTCGCTATCTTCGCTGCCTCCCGCGCCTGTTCCGCACTCAACTTCTTATTGTGCTTGCTTTTGAAACTTTCACCCGTCCACGGCATAAATCCACCTACCATTTCTTCCTGGCCCGGTAATAAAACAAGAGGTAACGCTTTACTGAATAAATAGATACTTAACCTCAAGAATGGGCCAATAAAAAGGGACAGATTTAGTCTGTCCCTTTTTATGCTAATTAAGTTCTAACCAACTTATTTTGCATCTTCAACCTTATCCGCGGCTTCTCTCTCGGCGGCGGTTTTCTTCTTCGCGGCTTTCTTGTCGGCGGCAACTCTCTTCTTTTCAGCCTTCTTATCGGCAGCGGCCTTCTTCGCTTCAGCCTTTATGGCAGCTTTGTCAGCCTTTTCGTCAGCTTTTACAGCGGCTTTGTCAACCTTTGAGTCTGCCTTTACGGCCTCTATTGCGGTTTTTTCTTCAGTGGCAGCTGTTGCTGTTTTGCCAGCAACCATAACGGTGGTGGAAAATGCAAAAACCAATGCCACAACAAATAATACTAAACGCTTCATCTGTAAATCCTCCTTGTTAAAATAGTTTTAATTCCGATATTACCCTTCGTCATACAAATTCAATCATTACGTTTTGAACATATCCAGATGTCTTTAAAAAGATGCCTGTCTATTAGACAAGACAAATACATAGAGATCTTCAACAGTATAACAGCAAGTAGTCTGCCAATAACCGAAGGAGAGCAAGAAATTTTTATTCACCCTTAATAACATGCTGTTGGGATAGCAGGAGAGAATAGAGGAACAGCATGAAATGATTAGTTTGGCCTCAATATGCGGTGGAACCTCAACCTGTTGAGGGATACTTGAGTAATTAGAAACAGCTCCCTGTTTTTCTACAGTAGCAAGGATCAAGGAGCGAGGGACAAGGAACAAGGCACAGTCTGCCCTAATTCACCCTATCCGCGGCCAGATTAAATCGTAATGAACACTACGGCCGCTGCCGGATAGTCGGCGCAAAATATTTTTCTCCAAGAGATCGGCAATCTCCCGAAACGCCGTAGCTCGACTGACGCCCGCAATCTGGACATATTTTCTTGTTGTCAAGCCTCCTTCAAAATTCCCCGGTCCGGCCTCCAAAATACGATTGATGACTTTTTTCTGCCGGTCGGTCATCATAGTCTGGGCATGTTTATTCCAGAAATCATGCCTTAGAAGAACACCGCCAATCATTTTGCCGGATGCCTCAATCGCGGTATGAATGCATTGGATAAACCACAAATACCATGCCGTGACGTCAGCACGGCAGTTTTGAACGTCTTCCAGAATTTTGTAATAGGCGGCACGCTGACGGACAATTTCGGATGAAACACTGTAGTATCTGACTTTGATTTTTTCATCCTGCGCCAGGGCCATGTCTGTGATTGCGCGTGCCAGCCGGCCATTTCCGTCTTCATAGGGATGGATTGTTAAAAAATGCAGATGCGCCCTTGCCGCTCGCAACATTCCATCCATCTGCCCTGCTGATGCCTGCCACCATTTCAGAAAAATGCGCATTTCTTCATCCAGGCTCTCACGCGGCAGAGCTTCATAATGGACTTTTTCCTTGCCTAGTGGACCGGAAACAATTTGCATTGCTTCATCCCCACGCAATTTCCCCGTACGAATTTTTCGCAATCCCGAGTAACCTGTGGGAAACAGTGAGGCCTGCCAGCCGTTTAGCCTGACTTGCGTCAGGGGTTTGTCATAAAAACGCACGGCGTCCAAAAGCACGCCTACAAGACCTTCCGCGTTTCTATCTAATGCCCCGACGCCTTTGGGCAGCCCCAGTTTTACGGCAACGGAAGAGCGAACCGCTGCACGGTTGAGCTGCTGCCCTTCAATTTCAGCCGTTCGCACGGCTTCTTCCACAAGGATGGAAGCCTGTGCGTCAATCCCTAATACGATATCGAGCCCGGCCACCCGGCCAAGCAATTTGCCTTGCGCCATCCTGAGCGCGGTAAGCGGTTTCAGGACGGCGGCATCGTCATATTTGAAATCGCGCCAATTTTTAAGCTGCCAGATATACTTCATGAGGTCTTCCTTCATGAAGCGATTATCAACATTAATCGCTTCATATAGTGATGCAATTATAAGGCAGTTTTATCTCATTTACAAGTATTTTTCAGAGAAAGGCTATTTCTTATATTATGACAGCGTTCTTGCAGATTTTCGTCTTTTGCGCACGATGTCAGACCTGAAATAGCAATCACGGGTATGAACCCCAAAGCAAGCTTTGGGAACTTTATCGCAGCAAGCTGCGGGGTATTATACCCTCCGCTGCGCGGGATTGTTCGACTTGCCAATTCTGATGCGCTGCGCTTTCAGAATTGGAGTTTCACAACAAAAAACCCACTATTTTTAGTGGGCTTTGTACTTATTTGGATTCTGTTGGATTCCGTTCTGGTGGAGGCGGCGGAAGTTGACTAATTGTTCTATGTAGTCCAGACTAGTATTTTTACGTCTTATTTAAAACTTGCCTACCCCAAAAAATACCCCCATACTTTATCTTTCTCTTTTATTAAGCAAAAGATATCACAGCCAGTGTTTCACTTCAACCGGAAAGAAGTTATTAATTCACTGAATCAAAATAAAAAGGTATGCATTTTTTCGTCCTAATAATCTGGGTGGGGATAATAAGCATTAATTTGTAATAGCTGATTCTTGTGATTTTGCTGAATAGGTATGCTGATTGTGAGCAAAGCGAATATGAAGCACACTTTTTCAGCAATATAAAATCTCAAGACTAAAACAGATATTACATATTAATAACCATCAGCCGGGCGGGAATTATTTTCATCTTATTATCACAGTTGACCTTCCGCCCTTTAAAGAAATCTATAATATCATCCAAGGTTATTACGAATCCCTGCCATGGGAATAATTGTACCTGTCCCGTTTATTTCTCTATTGCCTCTTTGTGTAATATGATGCGGTATCAGCGGAGCTACTATTATTGCTATGTATAATCATCATAAGGTTAGCTGCCTATGTGAACAATTAATTATTCATAATTAATTGTTCACAGAATTCACCTAATTAGTAAAGTCAGCGAGGTTTTGTATCCTTGACACGTAATCAATAATAGATTACATTGATGACATGTTTAGCGTATCGATAAAGAAGAAAACCCTTAAAGAAGTTGAAAAAATGCCGATTTCTGTTCAGGAAAGTCTGACTGCACGACTTGAGGGAAAATGGACCAGCCCAGTCGGGATGGCCGAATTACAGCAAGATTGGGAAAGAAATGTATCATTGTCATTTATCAAGGAAATGGGTGGCGTGTTGGTATTGTGAAAATAAATCATTAATTATAGAGGTGTATTATGCAGGCAGTCGTGAAAACGCCCCGTATTGAGATCAGCATCAGGGGCGCGGCGATTCCGCCGAGGCTGATGGACGTTTTAAAAAAAGAATACGGCAAAAAGCTTAGACTTGTTGAGGATAACGAAGATGAGCTTGTCAATGTCTTTGAAACATCGTGGTATAAGGGCGTCAAGAGCAAGATGACGCCGGCCACTTATCTGCGTATTTGTCGAGAGAATAAGGAATTAACGCAATCTCAATTAGGCGAATCCCTTGGCCGTGGTATTCCCCGGCAGCACATTTCCAATATGGAACACGGACGAAGGCCCATCAGCCTGAAAATGGCCAGGAAGCTTTCGTCGCTCTTTGCCGTTCCAATTGAAAAATTTATTACGGAAGTTGATGGATAAACAGGGAGCACTTTTTTATCAAGCAGATCGCACACGCGTTTGAAGTTCATCCAGCAATAATAATGTTTGCCGAGTATGAATCAGAGGCAATTAGCAAGGCAGCTTAACTTGTACCGGCAGACGAGTGGGGATTCTGATGGTGGTAAGCTATGACAACAACAAAAAATAAACCTGACCGACTTACAAAAGCACTACTTGAAACGGCCAAAGACATGAAGGACGCGGGCGTTTTGGGTAAAGCGGCTTACGAAAAAATTACCATGCGTCACCTCAGCGTGAAGGATAAAAACAAGCTTGTTGAACCGCTGACAGGTAAAGACATTCGCATGATACGTGAACAAGCGCGCTTGAGCCAGGCGGTTTTTGCCCGCTATCTCAACTTAACTGTAGGGTACGTTTCACAATTGGAGCGTGGCTCAAAGCGTCCGATAGGCGCGGCACTTGTGCTGTTGAATGTGATCCACCGCAAAGGGATTGAGGCTATTCTTTAGACAAAAGGAGACATTAAAAAATGTGTCTGACATCTATTGCCTCTTTAGTGTAATATGATACGGTATCAACGGAGCTACTATCCTTACTACTCTTGCCATGTATAATCATCCAAGATTATTACGAATCCCTGCCATGGGAATAATTGTACCTGTCCCGTTTATTTCTTAACCAACATGGAGAATAGATTTAGACGAGTCTTTCATGGCATTTTTGTTGAGCAGGACGGATGAGCTGGGTATAATCATTAAAGATATCTGGCTGAATGGATGATGAAAACGTTACAGTAGATATGGCAGAGATATTTTTATCAACAAATGAATTTAACTTAATAAAAACGTTAATATCATCTTTTTTAAAACCAAGGAGAGCGTAGTGAGGGTCAAGCATACATTCCATGTATTCCCAGCTTCTTTCTATTTTAACCTTTATTAAAGCTAGTTCGTTATCATCTTTAAATAACTGTTTGAAAATAACGCGTGCTTGTTCATCATAAACATCTAGATGGCGCATGAAATCCTCCAATTTTTTTCTCGTTTGTTCTCTATTTCTTATAGTATCATCATTCTCCTTTTTATTAATATAATAAAAATAGCCAAGAGCAAGGCCTAATATTCCACCAATTATTGTAAAGATTGATGAGATAACAGAATAATAATCTCGAGCGTATTCCATGCTAAGAATTTTACGCGGTTGGGCAATTTGAAGAATAGATTTATTAAATAAAGGATTCAATATAAAATATAGGACTAGAATAACAAAAAGTATAAATAAGATATAAATAATTACAGATTTTATTTTGTCCTGCATTAAATATTTATCCTATTTTCTGTTATAATATCCTACTTCTAATTCTTCCTTGATGATCATTAACTGTACTTCGGAGATGTGCTTAAATTTAATGCGTTGTAATATAACCTCTGGTCGTGCATATTGTGTAAAATATCCAAAGGCTTCATTGGCAAATGAAGGACCTATTCTCTTTACGTTAGAAAAATCAAACTCGATGAACAAATCATTTGTTTTCCATGCACCCTCATTATTTAAATCTGCAAGATATTTCTTACGAAACTCAACAGCCGTATATTTACCATCGCCCTGTTTATTGTCACGGTTTGCCAATCGATGATAAAAATCTTTCCCCACATCGATAGTTGGTATCATATTTGGCGCTCCTTTGCTTTGATTGTAAATTGTATCATTGTTCCTGCAAAAACTCTAGACTTTCTTGAACCTTTAAGAACGACTCGACCTTGATCATCAACAAATAAGTAACCATAATGAGATAAAAATGAAAATGGGATACCCAGCGTTTTACATTTATCCTTTATTCTTTTTAAGCCGTTCCCTCTTCTAGCTCCACTCTTATATGACTTTGAAAGAAATGTGCTAACCTCTCTAATGGGTGCGTTTACAGAACCGCTCACGTTTTCATTTAACGCTAGAAATAAAAACTCTCCATCGTTTTCTGGCGTATCTTTAAGTTTTAATCCGATCTCTTTTCTTTGGGGACCAGTCATAAGTGAATGACGTATTCCAATACCATTATCAGCAACACATAAAGATATTATTTTATGTGTAGGGTGATATTGAGCTAGTAACCACCAACCATAATCCCTATGATATATCCCGTGCTCCGTAACATTACTCATCGCCTCAATTAGTACTACATCACTGAACAATTCAATTTCTTCCGGTGTTAGAACACTATATTTATCTAATAAATCCGTTATTTGCTCCGATCTTTTTTCAATATTGTCTTTTTTTGTCTCTCTTTCTATCTTGACAACCTCTATGTCACTGTATTTGCTATTATGAGTATCAGTCGGTCTAGAAACATTTACATAATTATAAAAACCACAATGGAATAAGTAATCATCAACTCCTGTGTTTTCAGCTCTACTTGATAAAATTTTCGGTCGATGGTTTGTTGAACTAGTGAGCTCGACCCATTGCATAAGAGAGCAGAATAAAGTTACTGCACTTGGCCAGACGCGATTACATTTAGAAATATTTAATACCAGCTCTTTTGAATTAAAATCAATGAATGACTCAGCATAGTCCAGAAACGAAACAATGCTGGGTTGCTCTTCAACTCCAAAAGCCTTATCAATAGTAATTATTTTTTTAGGTTCATTGAATAGTTTATTTCTATAAATACCATATGTGATCTTTTTCCTGAGGGATACAGCTTCGTAATAATCTGCATTTTTAATTTCATTTCTTCGTCTTATAAAACGACAATGGCGCTTTCTATTAGCCGCTCTAACTTGTTTATTGCGAATCCTTATTTGTTTTGATTTATTATATAATATGTGGTTTTCAGATTCTCTACGCATTATTTAATGTTTAAAAAAATTATTTTTGGTGAATATTCTTTATATGATGTACTTTTATATCACAAGTAACCTGCCCACGACGTTTGTATCACAAGTTAAGTTGGAGTTCAGCCATTTTTTAATTATTTTCAATTGAAATATTGTGTAAATTGGGAAGATAGGAAAAACAATAGTTCAGGAAAACACAAATACCACATCATTCTGAAAATGGCTGGCTCGAAAATATGCACGTTTCAACCCGTTATCATTAATCTTACCGGATCACCTAACCTCTCTCTTTGCAATATTTAATCAAACGATCAATCTCACCGACAGCAATGTAGAGCTTTGCTATATTTTCCCTTTGTATTCCTTAAAGCCCTGCAGCAATTGCCGGAATGAAGTGCGTTTGATCTGCTCGAAAGGCGACGCATGCCCGCCGTTTGTCTTCGCAATTTCTTTCGCCATTATTTCTTCCCTCTGTTTGTATATGCATATGTTGCTACAAGTCAGACGATATGCAAGACATGGTGTCTTTCTACAATCTTCCGTCTTCCAGGAAACTGAAGTATCCAGTCCTGTTAAAGATAATGTGGTCCAGTAATTCGATTCCTACGATTTCACTCGCCGCTTTGAGCTGAGCAGTGATATTGATGTCGCTTTGCGACGGTTCAACACCACCGCTGGGGTGATTGTGGGCAACTATAATAGCCGCAGCCCGGTCGGATAAAGCATCCGCAAAGACTTCGCGCGGATGAACCGGACTCCTGTCAATCAGGCCAATCGAAACGACGCGGATGTTCAAGACTTCATTCGCACCGTTGATGCTGGCGCATAGAAAGTGTTCCTGCTTCCGATCGGCATAATGCCTGATGTGAGGCAACAAGTCAGCCGGGGTTTTGATCTTCTCACCATCGGGCTTGATGCGGCGGCGGGCAAACTCAATTGCCGCAAGAATCAATGTGGCTTTCGCATCACCTACTCCTTCAAACTTCGTGAGATCTTCCGCCTTTACTTCCAGACCTTTCTCGTCAATCAGCCGCGCCAACTTTCCTGCGAGCGTCATGACATCCATTCCCTGTGTACCTTTCCCCAGCAGAACAGCCAGCAATTCCTGATCGCTCAGAGCAGGTGCGCCTTTGCGCAGTAGCTTCTCTCGCGGTCGGTCGGCTTCGGGAATTTGATTTATGTTCTTGCTCATAGTTTTCATGCCGCAACTGATAAATGGTGCTGGATCACCGTGACCGCCATGATGTCAAAGATGCCGCCGGTGTCCGTGTATTTTGCATCGGACAATTCCTCGTAACGCCCACGATCATCGTAGGCCATCTGTATCTCTCCATTGACCTGCCCTTGGTAAGCCCCTTCGAGATATATACGATCTTCCCTATGTGCTATAACAGTGCTCTGGATGACCGGATCGGCAACCTTTTCTTCGGTCACCTGCTTGATGTAGAGTGCTTCCTCATCGCTAATGTCGAACCTGGATTTGATCTCTGAGATCATGTCTTGAACGGAAACTTTCTTGGGCGGCGGGCCAGACCCCTTTTTCCCCCTGCCGGGTTTTAGTTTGACCGTTCCACCGCCGCTCTCCACGCCCTGATACTCGACAGCAGCCTTAATGACTTCCGTCTGGCGAATCTGCTTCATCAACTCGGATACACTGCCTGCCTTAATGAGCTGTGGGCTGACATATTCCGCAAAGGTCGTGAACTCTTTGATCTCCGGCGCATAGGTAAAAAAGCAGGTGAGAAAATGAAAGCTCTTCACAAAGCGAGCAAGCAGGTACACGAAAGCCTTGCGCTCTTCCACATCTGTTATTTTGGCTTGAAATCGGATCCTCAGAGCATTAACCAAGAATTGCACCTGGGCATCCATGCCCGTGACGAGAAGTTTTACAAAATCCGCAGCATCTTTTTGCGTGAATACGCCCGCCGCGATAATTTCGCCGTAAAGTTTAAGACACAGCCCCTGATCCGGTTCTTCCGGCTCAAATGGTGTGCCTTTACGATATTTCTTAAACGCCTTGAGAATAGCCTTCGCATTGTTGGTAAAATCAACAACCACGACACTATCCTTGCCTTCGTAGCAGCGGTTCAGACGTGACAATGTCTGCACTGCGTTGCGATCAACAACTGGTTTGTCGAGAAACATTCCGGCCAGCAGAGGCTGGTCAAAACCTGTCTGGAACTTGTTGGCAACAATAATCAAGCGGTAGTCGTCGCCTTCGAAACGCTCCTCGATCAACTCGCCATCCTTCAATTCATTGATAGCGTGCTCGCTGATCGCCGCGTTGGTCTCCGGATGGACGAAATCGGAAAAGGCATAAAGCGCCTTGTATTCCGCACCACGCTCCTTAAGCTTTTCCTTGATGATCTCGAAATATCTCAGCCCGGCGACGCGTGAAGTTGTCACGATCATTGCTTTGGCGCGTCCGTAGATAAGCGGCATCACGTCTTTTTCAAATATGCGTAGCATCACCTCTGACTTGTATTGAATAAGCCCGTCGTCCTGAAAAGCGATATTTTGAAGCGCCTTGGCCACAACACCTTTTGGATAGAGCTTTTCCTCGTCTAACTTAGGAACAACCGCACAATGCAGATTATAGAGTGTCTTGTAGGAAATAATGCTGGCTGCAACATCCACGATATAGCCTTCGGCTATGGCCTCGGCCTCGCTGTAAGTATCGAATGGCTCACCAAATAAGTTGACGGTTGCCGGCGCTGGAGTAGCGGTGAATGCAACAATCATCTGATTGATATCATGCTCGCGGATAACCCTGGCAATTTGCTCCTCCGGATCCATCTCGGGAGCATCAGCATCTGGTTCGTCCGTCTTGCGGAACGGCAACCGGATGGCCGCCCCCATCTGCCCTTCCTGCGAGCGGTGGGCTTCGTCAATCAGGAAAGCGACCCGCAGCTTTTTAAGGTCAGGGTTGTTTTCGATCTCATCGAGCACCCAGGCAAACTTCTGCTGTGTGGTGACGATGATCGGCTTTCGTTGCTGGAGAAATCGCGGCAAATCTTCAGCTTTCCGCGCCAGGCCGACAACATGTTTGAGATGCGTGAAGTTCTCGATATCCTCTTTAATGTTTGTGTCGAGTGACTTTCTGTCTGTAAGAATGAACACCTGATCAACCAACTTCTCGCTGGTTCCGGGCTTGAACAAGCTATGCAGCCGGTCGGCCATCCAGCAAATAGTAAGTGTTTTGCCACTGCCTGCGGAATGATTGATGAGATACTTGCGGCCAATGTCGGCTTTTTCGGCGAAGCGCGCCGATATGTCATCCGCCACCTTCCTCACCGTGCGGCTTTGATGGTAGCGCGGAAAGATGGTGAAAGCCTGACGTTCTGGTTTATCGGCCTCTGCGTCACGATGGGGCACACGGACAAGAAAAAAGGAAAGCGCCTCCAGAAGATGTTCCTTCGATAGTACTTCGCGGTAAAGGAACTCCACGGGATACTCAGTCGCCGTCTTCGCCGTATTCGTGAGGCCCATGTTATGCCAACGAAAGTTTTGTTCCCGGCGAGGATCGGTGGCGGCCATCACGTCGCTCGTGTCGGCGGCAAGGTAAAGGAACGGATGCTGGAAAATCTTGTGTGCATGGTTGCGGGCGGCGAATTGCGCGACGGCATCATGCACAGTCTGATTCTTCTCGTGTTTTAACTCCAGTGCCACAATGGGCAGGCCATTGAGGAAGAAGACAAAATCAATCTCCTCGTTGGTCTCGCCAAAGTAAAAGTGCGGACGAAAAGTGATGCGGTTCTCGTCGTGTTTCTTGGCGGCAGCGCTCTCGGCGGAACGGGGTTTGGGGTAGTAAAGACGCAACTCCAACCCGCGCACCTTCAGCCCGTGGCGCAGCAGCATCCACAACGGCGTGTGCTCCAGTTCTTTGCGCAGAGCCTTGAATATCTCGTCGCGCGCGTCAGTCCCGTAATCGTCTTTGAGCTTTTTGAGCGTTTCGGCCTGCGTGGCTGTTAGGAAGGCCCAGAGCTGGTCCTCGGCAATGAAATGCTCAGTGTCCATGATATCAGCCTGTTCGAGCACACCATAACCATGCTCGCGGACGAGGAAGTCCGCGATGTGCTGCTGAAATGTTAGCTCTGGTACTTTCTTCCGTTTAGCCATGAACCTTCACCTTTTTTATATCCTCCTCCGAAATCCGCCGCTGGCCGGTTACACACTCGTGAATTAGCGATTTGCGGTAGGCTGCGAGTGTGGCAATCTGCGTTTCTATACCGGCAACGATTTGCTTCGATTCGGCAAGCTTGGTGTCCAGAAAAGCGCAGATAGATTTTTGCTCTTCGATGGGAGGTTGAAGCGTCGGCAGGTAGCCGGTCTTCACTTGATCGAAAATCGGAAGTGTCGTGGCTGATGCGATGCCAGGAATTACTTCCTCATAAATCTTGAATTGGTAGGTGAGGTAACGGCTCTGCATCCGATGGCCGCATACTATCCCGATGATTTGCTGGTTGCACGACGCTTCCGCTGGTACGAGGCCCACTTTGCCTATGGTTGCGCCGATACCGATAAGAAAAACGGTTCCAGCGGGAAATATCCGTAGTTTTCCTTCAATCCGAGCAAGTTCGTTGATGAGCTTACGCGGTTCGCACAACTCGATGTCGCCGTTATAACTGCCCGGCGAGAACCACGGGATGGTTCCGTCGAGATAATAGTCAGGCGTGTCCGTGGGTGGCGTCATCCCCGTTTGAATACGGGTTGTGAATCGCTTGAGATGCTCGCAACGCCAATGTTTTGGTATGTCTCCGAACCATCCAACATTTGAGGCACGGCGAGCTATGGCGGAATTCAATCCCTTTGTGATAGCGTTGTGGATAGTGGTCTTGCGGAAAGCGTCGAGAGTGTCGATCTGACGGCGTTTGGCAACCATCGCCGCATCAATTGCCCCGCAGCTCGCATCCAGATACGCCGCGATGCGCTGTTGCTCGGGCAGCGGCGGGAGAGGAAGATTGAATTGTGCAAGCTGTGTAGGCCAATTGACGCGCGGCATCTTCGCGCCGTATGCAAGCATGTTGCAGCGTCCGATAAACCATGGAGAAGCGAAACAATAGAAAAGAAAACGGTTAGCGATGCGCTCTGGCTTGAATGCGAGTATCTCCCCGGTGCATTTACCGTCGAACTCTGCTTCATAAAACTTCGCCAAATATGGGCGCAGTTTACCAAATAGCACATCTCCGCAATAGAAACGGGTCACATCACTAATGACCTCCATCGTGTTTCTTCGGTTTAGGATACGTCCGGTGCCGGATTCGATGTCTTCAAGTTCCAGATAGTCTTCAAGCTCGCTGGCATCGTTTGTGCGTTCACTACGAAGAGACGCAACATCCTTGAATCGGTCATAAGACCATCCGATAGGTAGGTCGGAGAGAAAACTTTCTTGCCCGATATTCATCTCGCCAACCTCTCCAGCATTTTCTCCGCCTCTCCCTCCAGTTTCCAAAACTCTGCGAGCAACTCCTTCGCGGGCGTGGGCGGCTGGTAGCGGTAGAAATATTTGTTCGGCAGAATTTCGTAGCCGAGTTGCGGGTTGTCTTCCCATCGAATAATGGGTTTGGCGATCTCCCGTTTCAAGAAAGTATCTATGTCCTCACCGTGCGGGATGTATTCGTCGTCCTGCACATAATGCCGGTGCGTCCATTCTACAGAGAGAATTTCGGGCCTGTCACCCAGGGCCGATTTAAGCGACTTAGCGGCGCTGTCTGCCGGTTTGAGGACAAACTCCACAGTCGCGTCTTTGTTGTCTTTCTTCAAGCATACGCGGAAAGTGAGGTCGCTATCATGGAACGCCTGTTCCTTGGCCAGGTTGGCGGCGGAGAATGTTTTCTCATAAGGCTCAGTGATGATGTCAGGCTTATCGTTCTCGTCGGTCTGCCAGAAGACGACTTTGACCTTATGGAAAGCGAAGTCCTTCTCACGGAATATTTTCACGTGCTCGTCGGCGTAGCCTTTTTCCCAACCATCACGATAGCGTTCTTCAATCCAGGTGCGATGTGCATCGGTCATCCGGTTTCGTTTGCTGGCAAAGGCTTTTGGCTCCTTCTCATACTGCTGACGGGCATCAATGAGCATCACGCGGCCGCGATGTTTTGCGGGCTTCTCATTTCGCAGCAGCCAGATATAGGTAAAGATGCCTGTATTGTAAAAGAGTTGGTCGGGCAGCATAACGATGGCGTCGAGCCAGTCGTTTTCCAGAATCCAACGGCGGATTTCGCTCTCGCCAGAGCCACAGTCACCGTTAGAGAGTGGTGAACCGTTGAAGACGATGGCGATATGGCTACCACCATCGGCGGGCGGAATCATCTTGGCCAGCATGGTTTGCAGGAAGAGCAACGCGCCGTCGTTCACCCGCGGCATCCCGGCCTGATAGCGGGTCTTCTCCAGTTTTCGAGCTTCTTTCTCGTAACCGTCTTTGCCGCCCCAGGTAACGCCGAAAGGCGGATTGCTCAACATTCGATTGAAGCGCCATTTGTCTTCGGGCCACTGGTCGCCAGGGTCGGGGCTGTGCGGGTCGTGCGGGATGAGCGAATTACCGTAACAGACTTTGGCTTGCTGGTCGTTCTTGATAAGCAGATCGGCCTGACAGACGGCGTAGTTGGTCGGCGAAAGCTCCTGCCCGTGGACGGTGACGAACTTCTCTACATTGTCTCGCTCTGCTGGTGTGGCGGCGCGATCAAGCAAATGTTCCTTCGCCACAGACAACATGCCGCCTGTACCGCAGGCAGGGTCGTAGATTGAAACGTGCCTGTCGGGGATGGGAATGTCCAGCAACTCGACCATGAGCCGGATGACCTCGCGCGGGGTGAAGTGATCTCCGGCCTCCTCGCCGCTTTGTTCCGAGAATCGTTTGAGAAGTTCCTCGTAGATGTAACCCATTTCCAGACCGGAGAGTTGATCCGGGCCAAGTGCGAGTTCTTTGTATTGATTCAGGATCGGGGCGAGCCGGTTGTTCTTCACCATCGTGCCTATTGTGGCGCGGTAATTAAAATACTCGATGATGTCGTCAACGTTCTTGGAAAAGCCGTTGATATAGGCGCGGAAATTCTCTTCCAGCAGCGTGTGATCTTCCTCATAGACCTTGCGAAGCGTCCAATAGGTCTTGTTCGAAAAAGGCGACTGCTGTGGATTTAGTTCGAGTTCCTTGACCAGCTTGGCAAGTTCTTTATCTGTAAGTTTAGGCCGCTTGGCCAGAACTTCGGCGCCCTTGGCCTCGCGCCAGGCCAGCAGCACGCACTCCAGCCGCCTGATGACGATGATAGGTAGAATGACGCTTTGGTATTCATAGGCTTTATACTTGCCGCGAAGGCGCTCGGCAGATTTCCAGATGTCACCAGCAAGATTGTCAAGTTTCGGTTTGTTGAGCGAAAGAGCCACTAAGTAGTCCTATCTTATTGTTGACGTCCAAGCGTTAAGGAGTTTTCTTATCCTCAGCTAACAATTAATATACGTTATACATAATTCCGCTATTTTTCCAACAGCACCTTTGATTTAATTGTTAATTATTTACGCCAATTATTTATTAAAATCAACTTGAACATTTTCAGATTCATTTGGAGAAAGCTAATCCAGGTTTCAAATCCATTAAATGCTTTTACATGATGTTTATTATCCACAATTCATTCTATTCTATATGGCGAGCTTTCCTGTTTTTTTATAATCTTCTAATATTTCCTTGGCGGTGTTAAATATCTTCACCCAAGCATCCACACCTTTTTCTTGACGAATATCTTCTGCCATAAAAGCACAATTCATTATAAGCAAATTCTTTAAAGATTTAATATCTCCTTCTATTTTTTTTAAATTTATAATCGTCTTTTCTTTCTCTTCCTGTTCATAGGCAAATATTATTTTTTGCCGAATTAATTCTGAGACTGAGCATTTTTTATCTGCCGCCTCTTTATCCATCCTCGCTCTCAATTGACCTTTTATCCTGGTTCCAATAACCTTCTTCATCTGTTAACCTCGTATACATATATTTTCATTACTAAATTGTCCTATTTTTTATTTGCTGTGTTAACAAATTGTTAACGCTTAATATTTAATTATATCAGCTACTAATAATCGTTTTTTCATCCCGTTGTTAACGCTTGAGCAGAATTTTTCTGCGTAGGGTCTCCGAAAATAACCCGCGTACTCTTCCATTAACCTCTTCCCTGAGTTCTTCACTCCATATTATCAAATATGAGATTATTAAATTGTGATTCGCTGAATAATTTTTTGCAGGTTCTAAACTTTATCTCTCACAAAGAAACTTTTTTGAGTGCTTCTTTCATGGCCACCTTAAAACCTTCCCTTGTTCGATCATCCTTGAAGATGCTTGGTATTTCCTTAAAGCATCTCTGATACAGCTCACCATTTTCATTGGCCATCATTTCTGCATATCTTGATTGCAGTGTGGCTTCTTTATCCCTATTTTCGAGGTCGATTAATTCCCTGGCTATGCGTTCTTTTTCTTCAACCTGCTTTTTTAAATCGGCCAGTCTCCTTTCTTCGAGTGTTAAGTACCCCTTGGGAATACGGTAGGACTTATTCTTCTTGATGCAGCCATAAAAATAATCAATGGGTGATTTTCTTAGAACCAGGGCTTCATCGTTCAAAATATGAAAAGCGCATCTCGAAAGATAGAGTATCATATCGTCCAGGGGCAGATCGAATTCCTGGAGCCATTTTAAAACGTCCTGAGGGGTTAAATGATTATCGGTCCAAAATGACAAGTCCGGATAATAATCAAAATATTCCGCAATTTCTTTTAGTAGTAGTGGTTCTTTATTATTAAGAAAACTACTACTACTGTTCTCTGATCGGTCATTCAATCGGTGAGCCAATGGGTGAACCATGGGGTGAGGATCATAGATATTTGATCTCTGGTTGTCGATGCACATGGAATCAAAATCAATACCTCTGAGTTTCCGATCTAATTGAACCCGGTCATCTCCAACAACCCGAAGCGAACAGCCTGTAGCCTCCGCCGTAAATCCATGCAGCCCAAGACAATTGCTTCGGCCGTGATATAGAATGGCTCCCGTTTCTTTTAACTTTTTTAATGCTGATTTGAGTGTGTCTCGCGATATTCCCGTAGCCTTGCTGATCTTGACGAGATTGGTCAATCTACCATTGATCTCTTCGATACAACGATACAGATAATACTGGGTGTTATTCAGGACTATTTCTCTGGGAATATTTTGTTCATTACGCGCATCACCCACCGTTTGACCTATCGATTCAGCTATCGGTCGAGCAATCGATTCCTTCACCGCTTGAACAATAGGTGAAGCAATGGGTGAAGGAATAGGTATATCGATTGCTTCACCTGATGGTTGACCTATTGCATCACCTATTGATTTATCGTTTCCATCACCGTTTGGTATATGGATAGCGGAAATTATATCTCTTATTTTTACCGGCGTGATTGTATTTCGTGTCTCAGGAATTGCTTTGTCTTTTAATACTGCATTGTCATAAAACTCATCGGCCTTTGATTTCATCATCGCCTGGACATAATCAGCCAAATGAGATTTACCGCTTTTATCTTTCATTTCTTTGCCTCAGCATCCAGGACATTGATTATTTCACGAGCTACATCCATATAAGCCTTGGCCCCAGGAGCAGAGCTATTATAATCAAATATGGATTGGCCCAGGGTCTCGGCTTTCTGGAAATCCGTATTAACGGGAATTACTTGATTGAACACTTCTGATTTATCAAAAGATTGCCTTATGGCCTGAATGATATTGTTGCAGATCGATGTTCGTTTGTCGGCCATTGTAACGAGCAATTTTAAAAATCTAATATCCGGGTTGTGGCTTTCTTTGATGTCATCGATAAAAGCTTTTGCTTTGATTAATCCATTAACAGAAAATTTGCTGCCCGCCATTGTGGGAATGATGACACAATCGGATGCGATGAGCGCTGAAATCACAAATGCTTCCAGATTAGGTGGACAATCGATAATTGTTAAATCATAATTTGTCGCCGCATAAGATCGCAGGCATTTACGCAAGGTAAATAAACTATCCACACCGTTGATAATCATTTTGGGCCCGAGAATTGCCGATTCCGGGATGTTGGGCAAGATATCCAGTCCCAGCCATTGCGTGGAATATATTGCTTCAGATAAGACTACACCGAACTCAGGGTTCAGAATATCGCAAAGACTGTTCTTAATATAGTGCTTCTGTCTATTCAATAAAATATCGGTGGCGTTGCATTGGCTATCCATGTCCACGACAAGCACTCGTTTGCCCAGTATCGAAAGTGCAACACTGGTGTTCACTGCAGTCGTAGTTTTTCCAACTCCGCCTTTATTGTTTATTACACTGATAATCATAACGGTGTTTTTTGCTTCTTTCTTTCCACTGTCATCTTGTTTATCCCCTGTCATGGTTTGCGTACCCCATTATTGATGAGTGTTATAATATCAGCAACTCTCCACGCTGTTGTTCTTCTCCCCAGTTTGACTGGTTGGGGAAAACGTCCTTCCTTAACTCCGGCCCACCAGCTGGATTTGGAAATGGGAATTATGGCCGGTGTTGTTTTGTCTCCGATAATTTGATTGATCCTTAAAAATCCGGTTTCCGGTAATCTGTTCATCTTGTTTCCTCCTGCATAAAATTGATTCGCTGTTTTTCTTTGCCCCTGTCCGGCAATAGTTTTTTTTAAGTCTTTTTACTATTGATTCCGGTTGGCTTTGTTTTGCTGCGGACAAAATAAAGCAAAGCCGCGTAGATGTCAGTCACCTCGAATCGACACGAGTGTGGAAATGTCTTAATAATTAAAGGCTTGACTTTAAAATAATATTTAATAAGAAGATGATTATATGGAAAAATACGGATGGGACAGGTATAGAAAAGAAGGTTTACAAGAGCTTCGGCAGATCAAGGAATCTCCCCTGTTCGGCAATAAGAATGCCCAAAAATCATTTCTGGAAATTTATTACCAAATCTACCACGACGAAAAAGAAGATCAAATCAAGGCAACAGTCTTTTATCCGGAAAGTATAAGTAATATTGTAGCACAACACAGAGCCAGGACTGTAATTAAAGATTTGCGCAAGAGCATAGATAAATTTTATGCGTCTCCTGAAGGAAAAGATGCAAAATTTGAAATTTATTTTATCGCTGAAAGTGGAGATTATAAGTTAGGAATACGGCCTAAGAAAACAAATGCACAATTGTTCTGCCCGGAAGAGACTGTATCCTATAACGAGCATCAGTATTTTATTATCAGGCACAGGCCTGCCGCAATGAACAGGCTTAGATGTTTGCTTTTATTAATAGCGCCTCTTCTTTTTTTGATTAGTTTGGTTATCCTTTATGTGGAGAGATTTCATTCCTCCTGGTTAATCTTTTTTGTTGGTTTAAGTGGCGTTATTTTAAGTCTGGGGATGGCCTATATTGTCATTGTATTGTTTAAATTCAATTCTCGTGAATTGGTGCATTTGTCATCAAAGTATTTTCTCAAAGACGCTATCGATCATATTGCTCTTGTCTCTTATTCGGCAAAATGCCCCGTTGTGGGATGTGCAGGAAATGTGTTTATTTCCGACGAGTATGACGAGCGGGTAGAAGACAGCGGATATGTTGCTAAATGTTCAAGAGATCCCAAAGGACATAAGTTTTCTATTGATGCCCGAACGCTTAAAGGAAAAAGAATCAAGGCAAAAACCAGATTTCCATTGATGAATATTTTTCGTTAGTTTACTTTGGCTTCTAAAACCTCGTATGGCAGCTTTCAAATCGTAAGTATCAGTCAATTCCATGAAGAATAACAAATCGACGGTTACGTATAGCACCTAAAAAGTTTCAGGAGTGGGCAGTTGTTAGAATTAAGGATTACTGGTAGAATAATGATAGGCAAAAACATTTCTATTTCTTAGGGTCGTATTAATACTCGCAGCCAATTCCTTTTATTGCTAGCGATAAGTTCGGCAACATCTTTATGGCCATTAATAGTGGCGTCATGAAGCGGGGTATGCTTTTCACTATCTTTAGTATTCAGATCCGCGCCTTTTTCAATTAAAAGTTCAGCTATATCTTTATGGCCCTCGATAGCAGCACAATGCAGAGGGGTATGCATCAAATCTGTCTTGGCATTTACATCCGCACCTTTTGCAATGAGAAGTTTTGCAACATTCTTATGGCCATTGATAGCAGAATAATATAGGGGTGTCGCTCCATGATTTTCTTTGGCATTTACATCAGCGCCTTTCCCAATAAGAAGTTCTGCTGCATCTTTATGACCTTTAAAAGCAGCTAAATGTAACGGCGTCATGCCATTATTATCCTTAGCATTTATATCAGCCTCGTTTGCGATAAGCAGTTCAGCACCGTCTTTATGGCCCCTTAAAGCAGCCCAATGCAGAGAAGAATATCCATCATTATCTTTAGCATTTACGTCAGCGCCTTTTGTAATGAGATACTCCGAAATGTCTTTCCTGCCATTAGCAACAGCAATACGAAGTCCATTATTATAATTAGCATCATTAACATCGAGGAATGGTTTCACAAAATATTTTTCGACCTCACTCAGTAGTCCCATCTTGCATGCTTCAAAAAACAGTTTATAATTATTCATTATAGTTTTCCTCAGCCATCGCTAACCTAATGCACAATAAAATATTGAACGCATTGCTTTGATTATATATTAAAAGTTTCATTATCATTTAATTCTATGATTTTTTGACTAAAAATATTTTTATAATCTTTCTTGTTGAATGTATGAATTGGTATTATTGATTTTGGTGCAAGAGTATCTGCAAATTCCTTCAATGTATAAATATCAGCATGTCCGCTTGTATGAATATCATAAATTGTAAAGTTTTTACTTTTAAGCCAATCAATAAACTGTTTTGTTATTGTTTGCTCTTTATATCCTTCCCACATTGAATAAATTAGATTACTATTATCGGCAATGATTTTTTCCAGATCAATTATCATTGAAGGACGAACAAGTACCACATAATTTGATGGATTTTCAGTAATTTCACCTTTCGATATTTTGTGTTTGGAAAATTTACTGGCCATTTTACCATATCCGCGATTGAATAAATTTGTTGTTAAACGATAAGGGAAAAGAACTTTTAAGTTAGAAAATCCCTTTAGCGGTGAAGGAAGTCTGGCAAAATCCGAAAGTGTTTCAAGAACATTAGCCGTATAAATATCAACAACGAAAGTTTTTTGAGAATTTAAGCATGACCTGTATATTGAAACCAATCTGTCGATGTTTTGGCTGGCAGTATATATGTAATTTATAGAAGTCGATTCTTTGAATAGTTTAATAAGTTCTGCTGTAATATCTTCTTCGGTTATTGAATTTCCTCTATTCCTACCTATTGTTGTACCTTCGATAAGTAAATAATCAATATTTTGGGGAGCATTGTGCAGAAACCATTTATAAGCTTTGGCTTTACGCCCATGAGACCTGAAATCCCCCGAATAAAAAATCTTTTTATTTTCTGTTTCAATTAAAAATGAATATGAATCGAACGCAGAATGGTCAGCCCAGTATGCAGTAATAGTGAATTTACCTACTGAGAAAGGCTTCTCTTTCTCAAAATATTTTGGATTTAGTATTTTATTGTTTTGACGAAGAAAAATGTTGTTTAGTTCCAAAATTCTGTGCGTCGCTTCACCAAGCCATATTGGGATTTTCTGATTCAAATATTGCATTAATCCATAATGGTCAGCATGCGGATGTGAAATTATCACACCATCAATTTCAGGTTTATCAGAATAAGCACCCTGAACATTAGGCAATATGCCTTGATTTACAAGTTCTGTAATGGATAATGTTTTGTATTGTGCAAAGTCAAAACTATTCCCTAATTTGTTTACCAAAGGCATTCCGAAATCAAGCAAAATTCTACTTGTGCCTGATTGAAGCTCAATGCAGGTTCCTCCGATTTCGTTGGTGCCTCTGCGGATTGTTAGGTTCATAATTTATATTTTTGTAATTATTTTATCCTTATCGTCTGGATGCATTTTTAGAAATACAATCTTTTCAATTTCTTGTATGTCTTGTTCCAAGTGTGCTGCTAATTTTTTAGTTTCAGTTAAAATTTGTTGTTTTAATTTCCCATATTCTGGAAATACTAATACTATATATAGATAGAACGAGTTTTTAGAGCTAAATTCAGAAATATTTCCAAAAGGATTATTTTTTATAATTCTCTCAATCTGGTTAGGTGTTGAAAGTTCTGAAAGATATGTCAACAATTGGATTAATGCGTAAAAAGTGTTTTGGTCACCTCCAACTTTAATCTCGCCCAAGATAGGCAGTTTATCATTAGACCCAATGAAATCAATTCCTCCAGCGCCTGACTTTTTTATCCCTGCTTCAAATTCTGTTTTTGGGGTACGGCATGTAGGCACTTCTCTTTCCTTGTATGTGAAATTGTAGTCTGGATCATCAATATGAATTTTAGGATTTCTTTCCTGCAATACTGATATTACATCGTGTGTGGTTGAAATGGTTTTTATCTCCTGAAAAACAGGCAAACTTTTCCTATGATCTAGATTGCTAGGAAGAAAAGGCTCATCAATGTTTTTATATTCAGAGAAATCTTTTTTACTTTCTTCATACAAGGAGATCAGTCGCTTATATTTATCTTCCCTGTTAATATCTCTAAGAATACTTAATTGTGTATCTGTTGAAAAGCCTAACTTTGCTAAAGATTCATAAAAATTTCTAAGTTTAGTAATGGGGATTGTTTTCATGTTGACAGCAGAGCTCCAACTGGTGAATTGTCTATCCCGGCGGCACCATGCCGGTTAATTTTAAATATCCCGCCGTAATTGTTGAATACAGTATGAAACCTATACTTTACCGAGACATATGTCAAATGCGCCTTCAGGAAAACACAAATACCTCGTTATTCTGAAAATGCCAGACAGAAAATGTGCACACTTCAACCAGTTATACTTACCTTGCCAGATCATCTATACTCTCTCTTTGTATTTGAAGACTCGATTTTCATAAAGGCAATATATTATCAACAGAAGTAATAAATTAGTGTCATCTTTACACTTGATGTCAAGAAAACTCCGTCCACCGATAGTTAGTTTTATACTGCTGTTTTCTTAAGATGTGTTCCAGTTGGGGCATTAAAGTTTTTGACCTCCGGCAATAATTTCTTTTACGTATTCATTGGCTCTATAAGCGCCGGTCCAATGGATCGATAATTTTTGATCGTATAAAATCGTATGCTTCCTGTACGTCATACTCTGCATCAGCTGGCAGCAAGGGATTCAGATCAGTCAAAAATCCGCGATGGATCATTTTTTCTTGCAGATTCTTTTCATAGTTCATGTTGTCAACGGTTTGGCCTTCGTTTTCCATGTAATGTTTAAAGATATGGATTATTCTGCCGGCATCGGCTTTCCCTTCTGTGATGCCTAACCACAAATCAAACAGATCGCGCCCTTTTCTCCTTTGATACAAGGCTCTCAGCTTGGTCGCAAGCAATTCCTCCAGTGTGTACGTCGTGATCTCACAATTTCCTTTGAACCATCGCGACTGAACAGCGAATGGCTGATTCTGATAACCTTCCACCGTGAAATGCTCTCGCGTGTTGATTTCAACTTTGAGTTTGAGCGGCACTTCTTCTTCCGAGATAATCCTGTAAATCAAGGTTACCCGTCCCTCAGACCTGCTGCGTTTCGGCGTCCCGAGCCAGGAATTAAGCTTTTCCTGAATGGCGCGCATGACCGGGCCGATGGGACCGGCATGCACCTGAACCAGATCGATGTCTTCCGAGTAACGCGCCGGCGCCAGATGAAGTTTGAACAGAGCCGTGCCGCCGCGAAATGCCAGATTTTCAGCCAGAAAAGAATGACTGAATATCTCAACCAGCGCCCGGCAAATAATCAAATCCTGCTCCACCTGATACGTCTCACGCCAGGGGGCAAAATTCTTCCATTCCGATATAAAGTCTTCGGGTATCAAAGCTCTGCCTCCACTTTTTCGTTAACCAGAAGTCGCCAGCGTTCCTGGCGGCTGATTCCCCGTCGGGGTTGAGAGGGAACAAGTGGAACCACAACGGGTTTCTTTTGAGCAATGTATTCAGCCAGTGATTCAGTTTTGTCCTGCGCTCCCACCAGATCGAGCAGATATCCCAGCCGTTGCATCCAGGCGATAGGGGAAAGCTCCGCTATTCGTTTTAGTTCGTCGCCGTCCAGTTTTTCCGCAAGCTCGGACAGAATCGTTGCTACATTGTCCAGACCTGCGGCATGATGAGGATAGCCCACCAGGTCAAAAGCGGTTGCCGCAGGCGTTGATATTTTCAGGTAGCCGCGGGGCGTTTTAACATCCAGGGTAGGTATTTTTTCCATGTTTTTTCTAGCAATAAATTCCACCCGAACCTTCCCGCAATTGATTTGCGGCTTGTTTTTAGCGGTTATCACTTGAAAGACCTGGGGGCGTTGATGCGCGGCGCCTGCAAATTCAGCGGCGCTGAGCAAGCCTGCATAATATTTTTCCCCCAGACGATTCATCAGGTCGGGTATGAAATGACTTGCCGGCAAACAGCCGATATTTCTGAATTCCGGCGGAACAATGACGTAAAAACCTTTATACGGCATTGCCAGTTCGCCTTTTTGCCGCAAACGCCTGAGCGCCGCACGTGCCGCCACAGGCGAAGCGCCTAGAGCCTTGATCGCTTCTTCCGTGGTGAAGCTGTAACGCCCGTTTGCCGTCAACCCGGATATGAATTGTTGTCCATGCATAGCTTTCCTCCAATATCATTCGCTTGGCTAAAGTAACACTTTTCGTTACTTTAGCCAAGTAATAAATGCGATTTTACATTTCGCTGCCGCCAGATTATTTAACATATAAAAAAAGCGGCTAACCTGTAATGGATAACCACTTGATTTTACTGGTGCATTTTGGGAGCTAATATGATCTCATATACTAATTTACGATTCGTTCATCTTTTTAAATGGAATTATCTTTGCCCCTTGTTTTAACCCATC
>PLMQ01000041.1 GCA_003142535.1 Syntrophaceae bacterium | reverse complement strand
CACTTTACCTATATTTATACCCGCAATGACAAAACTACAATCAAGGAGCAGTGCGCATGATTATTGTAACAGGGGGCGCCGGATTTATCGGCAGTGCTTTTGTCTGGAAGCTCAATCAGGAAGGTATAGAAGATATAGTCATTGTTGACCGTCTGGGAACAAAGGACAAATGGAAAAATCTGGTTAACCGCCGTTTTGCCGAATACATCCACAAGGACGATTTCTTAAAGATGGTCAATGAGGATAATGTTCCTTTTGATGTGCAGAGCATTATCCACATGGGTGCCTGCTCTTCCACAACCGAACGCGATGCCGATTATCTCTGGCAAAACAATTATGCCTATACACGAAAACTGGCCGAATGGGCAATAAAGCTCTCCATTCGCTTTATTTACGCGAGCTCTGCCGCTACATATGGCGACGGGAGCCTGGGCTTTACCGACGATCATGAAAAAATCAGTGTATTGAAGCCGATCAATATGTATGGTTATTCCAAGCAAGTTTTCGATTTATGGGTTTTGAAAAACTCCCTGGAAAATCAAATTACCGGAATAAAATTTTTCAATGTCTTCGGCCCTAACGAATATCATAAAGAAGATATGACCAGCGTGATTTTTAAAGCGTTTCATCAGATAAAAGAAACAGGCAAGGTGAAGCTGTTCAAATCCTATAAGCCGGAATATAAAGACGGCGGCCAGTTGCGTGATTTTGTTTATGTCAAAGACTGTGTCGATGCTGTGTGGTGGCTCTTGCAGCATCCCGCCGCCAACGGCATTTACAATTTGGGAACAGGCAAGGCTAGGTCGTGGAATGATCTGATCGGCGCAGTGTTTGCCGCTATGGGGCTGAAACCGAAAATCGAATATATCGAGATGCCGGAATCTCTGCGCAATCAGTACCAATATTTCACCGAAGCAAAAATGGATAAACTTAAGACAGCCGGATGTCCCATTAAATTTTCTTCACTGGAAGATTCCGTGCGCGATTACGTGGTTAATTATCTGCAAAAACCCGATCCGCATTTGGGAAAATAATTGATATTGTGTCCCTGATTAATCTCCATTCGGCCTGCCGTGAGCTGCCCGGTCCTGTTTTTAATTTTTCATTTTACAATTTGTTTTTTTTCATCTATGTTACAGGTAGTGGTTAATTACAAGTATCCATAAATGTGATATTTATAAAAAGGGGGAATTAATTATGAGCAAAGTTTCTTTGATCAGAATTTTAATAGCGCTTTTCTTCGTTATGCTTTTAAATAGCTGCGGCGGCGGCGGGGTGGTTCTGATACCGTTACCAAACGATACTTTTGACAGTTATACGACATTCCCCACAGCTCCGTGGAGCGTTTATGACAACAGCGACACAGCCAATTGGACAATTACCAACAGCGGCGGCGATAAGGCGGCGCGTTATAATCCTGCTTCGGCCGGCTATTCAGCCCTCCTCAATGACAACTTTTGGTCGGGTTTCGATCACAGTGTTATCGCAAAAATAAAAGTCATTGGCCCCGCCAATTCAGGATTTGGTCTTATGCTGCTGGCAACAGGCACCAATCCCAACACCAATTATTACCAACTGTACATTAACAATCAGACCGCGCAAATATATTTTTTAAAAGTTGTCAATGGTTTGTCTTTTCCACTTGGGTCAGCAATAGCCTTTCCTGGTGGTTTTGATCCGACAGCTTATCATACCTATAAATTCAGCATCACCGGCGCCCAAACAACTTTGGCAACGCTTACAGGTACTATTGATGGTAGCTACTTCACCATAACCACTGCGGATAGCTATAGTATCAGCGGCAGCGCCATTTTAACCTGGGGCAAAACTGGTTTTTGTTTCAACAATGTTGATGATGGCTCTCTTACCAGCTTCCAGGTCACGGAGCCTTAAACGCATTTTACGGTGAAAATGAAAAGAGACGTTGTTTGTATTATACCATCGCGTTATGAGTCCAGCCGGTTTCCGGGGAAACCACTGGCTGATCTTTGCGGTAAACCGATGATCCAGCATGTCTATGAACGTGTAGCAAAAGCTAAAGCTGTCCCTTATGTGGCCGTGGCTACCGACGATGAACGCATATTTACAGCCGTCAAAAAATTCGGCGGCAATGCGATCATGACGGCTACCACGCACCGCTCCGGCACAGACAGGATTGCCGAAGCTGTGCGGACTCTCAATCTCCCTGCTGATGCCATCATCGTCAACATTCAAGGCGATCAGCCGATTTTTGAGCCCGTTCAGGTGGATGAAGTTATCCATCCGCTTGTTGATGATTCATCCATCTACATGTCCACACTCATTTATAAAATAGTGCTCGCTGAAGAAATAACGCATCCGCATGCCGTCAAGGTTGCGTTTGACAATGCAGGCTTCGCCCTGTATTTTTCGCGGGCGACCATTCCCTATGTGCGCAACAAATCCTTGCAAGCTGATTACTACAAACATCACGGTATTTACGCCTACCGCAACGATTTTCTGGATGTCTTTACCAAACTTCCCGAAGGTACACTGGAAAGGCTCGAAGCCTTAGAGCAATTGCGGGCACTGGAATACGGCTACAAAATAAAAGTGGTCATCACGCCGCACGATTCCGTCGAAGTGGATAATGAGCAAGAACTGGAAAGAGTCCGGCGGATACTGACGGAAAGAAAGTAAACAGATCGCAATTTTTTTAAAGAGGCAAAGTGAGTCCGCGCAAGAGAGTTATTTTATTGATTACTATCATGGCTGTTATTGGTCTAATCATTGAATCCATAACAATCAATATGCTCTATCGGACTGCGTTTGACGAGCAGAAAGAAAATCTTCGGGATATCGTAACAAGCCAGGCGCGATTGATCGAAGCAATTGCCAGATTTGATAGAAGTCATAGCAAAGATTATCCCGGGGGAGCAAGCGAAGCGACTTTAAGCCAGATCATTGACGCACGTTCCCGCTCTGCAGGTTTCGGTGAAACCGGTGAGTTTACTCTGGCCAAAAGGCAAGGGGATAATATTGTTTTTATTTTAAACCATCGCCATTATGATTTAGATAAACCCAAGCCGGTACATTTCAACTCAAAATTGGCAGAGCCAATGCGTCTGGCTCTTAACGAAAAATCCGGAACAATTGTTGGCATGGATTACCGCGGAGAAAATGTTCTGGCGGCCTACGAACCGGTGCGAGAATTAAACTGGGGTATAGTCGCTAAAATCGATATGGCGGAAGTCCGCGCTCCCTTCATCAAAGCGGCGGCCATTTCCAGCTTTCTGGGAATATTCGCCATCATTGTAGGTACGATAATATTTATAAAACTTACCAATCCTTTAATAGCAACATTGAATGGTACTATTACTGAGCTGCACGATGCCCTGGCTAATGTCAACCAATTGAGCGGACTATTGCCGATATGTGCTTCCTGTAAAAAAATTCGTGATGATAAAGGATACTGGACACAAATCGAAGCCTATATCAGAGATCATTCCGAGGCCGAGTTCAGCCATAGTATCTGCCCTGATTGTGCCGAAAAATTGTATGCTGATTTGAATATCAATAAAACAAAAAAGGGGAGATGAATTAATGAAAATTTTAAAGATGAGGGCAGTATGTATAGAAATGCTAGCCGTTATCTTTTTTTGTTCCTGCTTATACCGTTTTCCGGCGATGCAGCTGAAAGCGCCGGCAGCATGGCAGAATGTGCAAAAATCGAAAAAGATGCCGAACGCTTAAAATGCTTTGATGAACTGGCGGGAAAAAAAGTTGCCGGGCAAGCTACTAACCCACCAAGTGCCGCTGCAACAGCGGCGATAAAGGAATCGTCTCCAGAATCAAAACAACAATCCGTAATGTCCAAGCAGTGGGATTTGGATACCGAGCATAGGAAACATGCCTTTGCCTTAAGACCTTACCGACCTAACTATTTTTTACCGGTTACTTATAACTCCTCACCTAATGATGATACTGCTTTAGATTTCGATCCGAATGCAAAATCCCAGCATACTGAAGCAAAATTTCAATTAAGCTTTAAAATAAAACTATGGGAAGATTTGTTCGACAAAAATATTGATTTGTGGCTGGCCTATACTCAGCTTGCTTTTTGGCAGCTTTATAATACACCTTTTTCCTCACCCTTCCGCGATACTAGTTACGAGCCGGAGTTGCTCGTTAATTTTCGCACCAATTACGAACTTTTTGGTTTCAAGGGACGTTTTATCAACGTAGGGCTTAATCATCAATCCAATGGCCGTTCGGTACCGCTATCCCGCGGATGGAACCGTATAGTTGCTAATTTTGGCTGGGAAAAGAACAATTTTAATCTGCTTTTGAAAACATGGTACCGAATACCGGAGGACGAAAATCATGATGATAACCCAGATATTACCAGATATATGGGTTACGGTGAACTATGGGGAACATATTATTGGAAGAAGCAAAGATTTGCGGTGATGTTCAGAAATAATTTGCGCTTAGAAAATAATTTCGGCGCTATCCAGCTTGATTGGAGTTTTCCGCTGCCCTTTATTAAGAATGATTTATTATGTCTTTATGTCCAATATTTCAACGGCTATGTAGAAGGTCTCCTCGATTACAACAAAAGCATCAATCGTATCAGCACAGGATTTATGCTGGCGGACTGGTAGTAAAAGATTCTTAAACCAATTCTCAATCAAAGCGCTATCTTTGTTGGAAGCGTCGTCGGCTTCGGGAACGTATGTACAACGCGTGACCTTTAGGTTATACGCCTCGTCGCCTCCTCTTTGCCGCCGCTTACGCGGGATAGTTCAACTTACCAATTCCGATGCGCTTCGCTTTCAGAATTGAAGTTTCACTATCGCCTCGATATCATCTTTGATTTAGAAATGGTATTTTATGGAGCAATTTAGGTTAAGAAAAGGGATGGCATTTGCTGCCACCCCTTTTCTTTGAATATTATGATAAGTTAACCGCGGGAACCAAGGCGCAGGCCGCCATGGATGAAATAGACATCGCCCGCCAGTGCTTCGTTTCTGTATAATTCACCAACAAGCGAAGCCACTTCCGCCGGTTCAATTAGCCTGCTGATGGGAACATCGGATATAATTTTTTCCAGTGCTTTCTGATCCATCCCTTTAACCATTGCCGTTCCTACGTAGCCCGGTGCTATTGCTACGCAGCGAATTTTGTTCGCCATGCCACGGCGGAAGAATTCCGCAGTGATGACTTTGGGCATGACCGACATTGCCGCCTTGGATGACGAATAGTTAATCTGGCCTGCGGTTCCCAGTGAACCTGTAGAAGAAACCAGACAAATAAGGCCTTTGCAATTGTTATTAATCATACGCTCTGCGCATTCACGGACAGTCAGAAAAACGCCGGTTAAATTGATGTCAATGACTGCCTTGAATTGATCCAAAGACATCTTCTTGGTAACTTTCCCTGTTTCCTTATCGGGAGAAACCATCATGCCATCTTTAATGATTCCGGCAAAGGGAGCCACCAAATTAATTTTGCCAAATTTCGCAATGGCCGCATCAGCCATCTTAGCGCAATCATCTTCATTAGTAACATTACAAACCACGGAAAGAACTTCGCCGCCCATGGCTTTGAGTTCCTTTTCAGCTCCTTCCAAAAATTTGGGTGCCACATCGACAATTACTACTTTACCACCATTTTTTACCCAGTACTTGGCGACCTCCAGGCCGATACCGCCGCCGCCGCCAGTAATTACTGCTACTGAATCTTTAATTTCCAACATTTCGCTTTTACCTCCTTCAATTTATGGTAATTTAATTATTTGGGCAATATTACCCATTATACCATTTCTAAATCAAAGATGATATCGAGGCGGTAGTGAAACTTCAATTCTGAAAGCGAAGCGCATCGGAATTGGTAAGTTGAACTATCCCGCGTAAGCGGCGGCAAAGAGGAGGCAACGAGGCGTATAACCTAAAGGTCACGCGTTGTACATACGTTCCCGAAGCCGACGACCTCTATATGCGCGGGGCAGGCGCTGCCAACAAAGATAGCATTTTGATTGAGAATTAGAATTAGTCCTTAAAAATGGCGCCGGTGGAAGCAGAGGTAACCAGCTTTGCATATCGTGCCAGATAGCCGCTCGTAATTGCCGACCGGTATGGTTTTAAGGTTTTCTTACGTTTTTCCAATTCCTTGTCGCTTACTTTTAACATCAGAGATTTTGCCGGAATATTAATGGCAATGATATCGCCTTCTTTAACCAGGGCAATGGGTCCGCCTTCCGCCGCCTCGGGTGAAATATGGCCGATAGCCGCGCCCTGCGTTCCGCCGCTGAACCGGCCGTCTGTCAGGAGAGCGACTGTTTTATCCAGACCCATACCCACAATGGCTGAGGTCGGTGAAAGCATTTCCCGCATACCCGGCCCGCCTTTGGGCCCTTCATAGCGGATAACGACAATATCGCCGCCTTTAATTTTGCTGTCCATAATCGCCTTAATTGCAGCATCTTCCGTATCAAAAACCCGCGCTTTACCTTCATTCACCTGCATGGCTGGGGCAACGGCGGATTGCTTAACGACCGCGCCATCCGGCGCCAAATTGCCACGCAAAATGGCTATACCGCCCTGCGGTGAATAGGGATTGTTCAGAGGACGAATGACTTTATCATCCAGAACCCGGGCGTTCTTTAAATTGGCCTCGACGGTTTTACCGGTAACTGTTAGAGCTTTTTTATCAATAACACCGATGGCGCTGATTGCTTTCATAACGGCCTGAATCCCGCCGGCGGTATCTAAATCTTCGATGTGATGCGGGCCGGCCGGACTTAGTTTACACAGATTCGGCGTTTTCTCGCTAATTTTATTGAATAGATTTAAGTCCAGTTTTATTCCCGCTTCATGAGCAATCGCCGGTATATGTAAAACGGTATTAGTGGAACAACCCAGCGCCATATCCACAGCTATTGCGTTTTTAAAAGCAGCCAGCGTGGCGATGTCGCGCGGCTTGTTATTCTTCTGGAAAAGTTCCATGATTTTCATACCGGCATATTTAGCCAGTCGATGACGGGCAGCCAACACCGCCGGAATCGTGCCATTACCCGGAAGACCGAGTCCTAAAGCTTCCGTCACGCAATTCATGGAGTTGGCCGTGTACATGCCCGAACACGAACCACAGCCCGGACAGGCACAGTCTTCCAGTTGCTTTAGATTGCTGGGAGTCATCCGTTTGGACTTTACCGCGCCCACTCCTTCAAACACAGAGATCAGGTCAACTGCTTTCCCGTCCATCTTCCCCGCCAGCATGGGGCCGCCGCTGATGAAGATTGCAGGAATATTCAAACGAAGCGCGGCCATCAGCATGCCCGGAATAATTTTGTCACAGTTAGGAATGAATACCAGTGCATCGAAGGGATGAGCCATTGCCATAATTTCAATCGAATCAGCAATCAGCTCCCGACTGGCCAAAGAATATTTCATGCCCGCATGATTCATAGCAATGCCGTCACAGACGCCGATAACAGGAAATTCTATCGGTGTACCGCCAGCCATGCGGATTCCGGCTTTAACATCCTGAGTAATTAAATCCAGATGTATATGTCCGGGGATTATTTCATTGGCGGAATTAACCACACCGATCAACGGCCTTACTATTTCTTCATCCGTATAACCCATGGCTTTGAAGAGTGACCGGTGCGGAGCTCGCTCCAGACCTTTTTTCATGAGATCGCTGCGCATATATTCTCTCTCCTATTTTTTTGCTCTTTTTTCCGGGCGTAAAGAGCGCACAGCGGCACCGGCCTGCCACATTTCCGATTCGCGCATTTCTTTGAGTTCCGCATCGAGCTTTACTTTGTAATCTTTGGCGCTGTTGGCCTTAAGAACAATAGCTGTTTCCTTGCCCGTGGCCACTGAATTATAAAGTTCGGCAAATACCGGCTTTACCGCCTCGCGGAATTTATGCCGCCAGTCCAGAGCGCCTCTTTGCGCTGTTGTGCTGCAATTGGCGTACATCCAGTCCATACCATTTTCACCGACCAGACGAATGAGGCTCTGAGTCAGCTCTTCTACCGTTTCGTTGAAAGCTTCACTGGGAGTATGGCCGTGTTTGCGTAACTCATTATACTGGGCTTCCATCATTCCGGCCAGCGCTCCCATCAGCACGCCGCGCTCGCCGGTCAGGTCGCTGTAAACTTCCATCTGGAATGTGGTGGGGAAAAGAAATCCCGAACCGATGGCTATGCCCAAAGCCAGTGTACGTTCCATGGCACGTCCGGTTGCATCCTGATGCACGGCAATGCTGCTGTTAATGCCGCTGCCATCGAGGAAATTCCGCCGCACGCTGGTACCGGAACCTTTGGGCGCTACCATGATTACATCCACAAAATCAGGCGGTACAACACCGGTCTGATCTTTATACACAATAGAAAAGCCATGAGAAAAATACAGGGCATCGCCTTTCTTCAGATTGGCTTTCACCTTGGGCCAGATCATCATCTGGGCGGCATCGGAAACAAGATATTGAATAATTGTCCCTTTCTTTACAGCTTCTTCAATGGGGAAAAGTGTTTTTCCGGGAACCCAGCCGTCGGCTACTGCTTTATCCCAGTAAAACTTGTCCTCCTGGGCCTGACCGATAATGACATTGATTCCATTATCCTTCATATTGAAAGCCTGTGCCGGACCCTGAACTCCATAGCCGATAATAGCTATTACTTCATTTTTTAAAATATCCTGAGCTTTTTTTATCGAAAATTCTTCCACCGTAATGACGTCTTCCATTGTACCGCCAAAATTAATTTTTGCCATAAAACCCCCTCTTGTTTATATTAATAATTGCCTAGTTTTGACTTTTATAATGTTAATCTTCCAGTTGCAATGCTACAATTCCCGTCCTGGTAATATCAGCAATGCCCAGCGGCTCGAGTCGGGCCAACGCAAAATCAATTTGCGGTTTATCGCCGGTAATTTCCAGAACAACATAAGAATCTGATAATAGTAATACTTTCCATTTATAAGTGTCAATGGCTTTCTTTATCTGATCTTTCTTATCGGAAGTTATGTTCAGGCGGACAAGAATCATTTCGCGGTGAATTGACTCTATATTGGTCAAATCATCCACCTGAATAACATCGACAAATCTGCGCAACTGGTTTTCAATTCTGGTTACAGTAGCCTGGTTGCCGACGGTTGTCATAACGATTTTGGATATTTCGTAGGAAGTCGTGGTATTCACGCAGAGGCTTTCAATATTGTAGCCCTTGCCTCCCAATGTGCCCGCAATTCTCGCCAACACATCCGGTTTATTATAAACCAGTATTGAAATTATATGCTCTTTTTTTTCCATTCCGTTTTAGCCTTTCTTTAATTTTATTTGTGAGACTCCAATTACGCAAGCAAAGCGTATAACCTAAAGGTCACNNACAATCCCGCGAAGCGGAGGGTTCATACCCGTGATTCAATTGATTAATTTGTTATTTCCCGATCCAGCGTCATCTCGCTAATGGAAGCACCCGGACGAACCATGGGGTAAACGCATTCTTCACGAGATACGGTGAAATCCATTAAAACCGGTTTGTTCATGTCTAGGCCTTCCTTTAAAACTGCTTCTACTTCTTCCGGTTTCGTTGCCCGTAAACCGACAATGCCGTATGCTTCGGCCAGTTTGACGAAATCAGGGGCATAGGTCATATCCGTATACGAATACCTTTTTTCGTAAAACAGCTCCTGCCACTGGCGCACCATTCCTAAATAACCGTTGTTTAAAATCACTATCTTGACATTAATTTTATATTGAGCCGCCGTGGCTAATTCCTGAATATTCATTTGAATGCTGCCGTCACCGGCAATATCCACAACCTGTTTATCGGGAAATGCACACTTCACCCCGATAGCGGCCGGCAGTCCAAACCCCATTGTGCCCAGCCCCCCGGAGGAAATGAATGTGTTGGGCTTGTCAAAGGAGAAAAATTGCGCTGTCCACATTTGGTTTTGGCCGACTTCGGTGGTGATGATAACATCGCCCTTAGTTACTTCATGCAGTTTTTGAATCACGTATTGCGGTTTAATGATTTTACCATTCTGGCAATATGTCAGCGGCACTTTTTCTTTCCATTCGGCAATTTGCGCAAGCCAGGCCTTGCGCTGTGCCGGCACCGGTGCATAATTGTGATCAGCGAGAAATTTCATTAAATCTTTCAATGTGGCTTTGGTTTCACCGATTATCGGCAAATCAACAACAACGTTTTTATTGATCGAAGAGGGATCTATGTCAATTTGAATGATTTGAGCATTAGAAGCAAACGTTTCGATAGTCCCGGTAACACGGTCGTCAAACCTCACACCGACAGCAATCAGCAAGTCGCAATGGCTGACCGCCATATTGGCGTAATATGTTCCGTGCATTCCCAGCATACCCTGCCAAAGCTGGTCAGTTCCCGGAAAAGAGCCCAGGCCCATAAGTGTTCCGGTAACCGGTATCTGGTATTTTTGAGCCAGTTGCGTCAGTTCGAGAGATGCTTTGCCCAGAATAACACCGCCACCGGTCATGATTAAGGGCTTCTTGGCGTGGAAAAGCATTTCGAATACCTGTGCCATCTTTTTCGGCGCCGGTTTATGGAATACTTCATAATTTCTGATTTTGATATTCGCCGGATCGTATTCAATTTCTTCCGCCATCACATTTTTCGGCAAATCAACAAGCACCGGACCCGGCCTCCCTGTGCGGGCAATATGAAAAGCTTCCTTAATGGTAGCAGCCAGCTCTTCGATGTTACGCACCAGAAAATTGTGTTTGGTACAAGGACGTGTAATGCCGGTGATATCGCATTCCTGAAACGCATCATTGCCAATCAGTCCGGTGGGCACCTGTCCTGTAAAAACAACGATCGGTATGGAATCCATATTAGCTGTGGCAATACCGGTAACAGTATTGGTAGCGCCGGGCCCGGAAGTAACCAGGCACACGCCTACTTTACCGGTGGCCCGGGCGTAACCGTCTGCGGCATGGACTGCCCCTTGCTCATGACGAACTAAAATATGTTTAAGTTTACTATGGTAAAGACAATCGTAAATATCAAGAACAGTCCCGCCAGGGTATCCAAAAATGATCTCCACATTTTCTTCTTCGAGAATTTTGAGCAGGATCTGTGTACCTTTTAATTTCATTTAACTACCTCCTGGGTTGTTGTTTAGTATTTTATATTATTGGCCATCTTTCCCGATAAAGGCCTATTATAAATAACCAAGACCCCCCGACTTCGTCGGGATTGTTTGACTTACAAATTTCAATGCACTTCGTTTTTGAAATTTGAGTCTCACTAATAAAAAAGCCGCTATTTTCTTCTTTCGAAAAAGCGGCTTTGCTTCTAATACAAGAAAGCCGCGGGTTTCAGGGGCCGCGGCATGTATCTTTTATTTTTATTTCTTAAAGATACAAAGCGGCAGACCCCGTAAGTACTACTACGAGTATCCTTAACCTGTTGATTACAACGCTATTGCCGCTGGATAAATCTTTAAGAAACATATCTAATTCCTTTTTTTAAGTGAACGTTTCTTTAACGAAAAAATGGCTATTTGTCAAGTCCCTTTATTAAATTATTTATTTTTTATCGGAATAAGTCTTCCTTTTCATCATTTACCGCATCAGTTTTTTCGCTTGGTGTAGCATTTTCCAGAAAACATTCGTAGATAGTTCCCTTTGCGGAGTCTTTCACTGCGAATCCTGTTTTCGGATCAACCTTGACAAAGACAATGCCTTCCGGCGTGGGAAATGCTTCCATGGGTGTTTTCTGCACAACCTTTTCCATAAAATAAAGCCAGATGGGCGCTGCCGCCCTCCCTCCTACTTCTTGTTTGCCCAGAGTAATTTCCTGATCAAAACCGACCCATACTCCGGTAATTATGGAAGGAGTAAAACCGATGAACCAGGCGTCACGAAAATCATTTGTTGTACCTGTCTTTCCGGCAACCGGCCGGCCGATGCTTTTTACACGCCTGCCGGTACCGCTTTCCACGACATCCTGCATAATGTAAGTAGTCATAAACGCAATCCGCGGATCAATAACCTGTTCGGTCTGTACATTTGCTTCTTCAAAAACATTGCCAGTACGATCAACAATCTTTTTAATGAAGTACGGTGTCACCTTTTTGCCGCTGTTGGCCAGCACATCGTAGGCACGAACTAATTCCTGCAGCGTCACCCCGGATGTTCCCAGCGCCAGAGACAAACCCCTGACGAGCGGAGAAGTTATACCCATATTCATAGCGTAAGAAGCCGCATAATCCACCCCAATTTCCTGCAGAATTTTAATCGTCACAATGTTACGCGATTGAACCAGAGCAGTCCTCATGGTTACCGGCCCGAGGAATTTTTCATCAAAATTTCTCGGTTTCCAGAGGCCGTTTTCCGTAGATGGATCTTCAAAAACAATAGGAGAATCGACAATGCGCGTTGACGGATTCATGCCTTTATCAAAGGCCGCCGTGTAAATTAAAGGTTTAAAGGCCGATCCGGGCTGTCTGCGGGATTGAGTCGCCCGATTAAATTCGCTTTTATTAAAATCACGACCGCCAACCATTGCCCGAATGGCGCCTGTTTTTACATCCATTGACAAGAGGGATCCCTGAACAAGCCCGCTTTCATATTTTTCTCTTGCCTCCAACTCCGCCAGGCCTTTTTCAATGGCATCACGCGCGGCTTTTTGCGCCGATATATTTAGAGTCGTATAAATAGAAAGACCTTCCTTGTAGAGAACGTCCGCACCATATTTTTCCTGCACATAACGGCGGACATTCTCTACAAAATAAGCGGCGTATTTATCTTTAGGCATTATCGGCTTTAATTTGAGCTGCGCGGCAACAGCTTGTTTCATATCTGCGGAAGATATATAACCATCTTCGACCATGCGTGACAGAACGTAAGCCTGCCTTTGTTTGGACTTTTCATAATGAAGAAACGGTGAATAAGTGCTGGGTGCCTTGGGTAATCCCGCCAGAAGAGCTATTTCCGGCAGGGTTAATTCTTTAGCACTTTTACCGAAATAGGTTAGCGCTGCGGATTCGATACCGTAAGTGCCATGTCCTAGATAAATCTGGTTCAAATACAAATTGAGAATTTCATCTTTAGTCAAATATTTATCAATTTTATAGGCCAGGATAGCTTCCTTGAATTTGCGCAAGTATTTCTTTTCGGGTGAGAGGTACATCATCTTGGCAACCTGCTGCGTAATAGTGCTGCCACCCTGAACGATATATCCAGCTTCGAAATTTTTAAACATGGCGCGAGTAATGCTTTGCATATCAAAGCCCTGATGCTGATAGAACCGGGAATCTTCCGCGGCAACAAATGCATGGTGCACAAGTTTGGGCACTTCATTAATCTTAATAATTTTTCTGTCTTCCAGGAAAAATTCGTCAATTAATTCGTCGTTGTCATCATACACGCTCGAAGCAATGCTGGGACGGTAATCTTTTAGCGTGTCTACACCGGGCAAATCCATTGTCAGCAGATAATAAATAAGAATTCCAACTGCTGCTATAACCAGGATAAGTGCTATAAAGCCCAGAGCAAAGATAACAAGCTTGGGAGGAATTTTTTTGCTTCCTTCACCTTCAATTTTTTCATGCCGTACAGTCATATTTTTACCAGTTATTCTCCGTTATTTTTAGTATCTTCGTTTTTCTTTGCAGCAAATTTAGCTACAAATATACTCACTTCATACAAAAACATCAAGGGGATAGCCATTAATATTTGGCTTAAAGCATCAGGAGAAGGTGTCAGAATTGCTGCCACAATAAAAATAATCAAAATGGCATATCTTCTTTGTTTGGAAAGCATTTTTGCATTGACAATGCCCAGTTTCGCCAAAAAAAAGATGAAGACAGGCATTTCAAAGGATAAGCCGAATCCCAGTAGAAAGGTTACAAACAGTGATAGATAATCGCTAAACGCAATCATCGCCTGAAGATATTTGTTGTTAAAACTGACAAAAAATTCAAATGCGGGTGGCAGGGCGATAAAATAACCGAATAGAACACCGCTGATAAAAAGGACTGTTGAAGACAAAACAAAAGGCACCACATATTTTTTCTCCTGATGCAACAATCCGGGAGAAATGAATTTCCATATCTGATAAATAATAAAAGGACTGGTAATTATCAGAGAAGCAAAAAAAGACAATTTCATGTAAACAAAAAATGCTTCCGTCAGACCGGTATATATTAAATAGCTGTTTTTCGGCAAAGCCTGGGTTAACGGCTTCGTAATAATATCGAAAATCCATTCTTTGTAATAATAACAAAAGCCAAATCCGATACCCAGAACAATAAAAGAACGGACAAGCCTTTTCCGCAGTTCAATTAGATGTTCAGTCAAAGACATTTTTTTATCTTCGGTTTTTTCCATGTTTGATTTATTTCTTATTTATCAATTAAGGGAAGATGGCTTTACTTATTTTTTGTAGTGGCATCAACCGCCGATGATAAGTTTGCTTCTTCTGATTTTTTCTCTATATTAGCTTCTTTTATATTTTCATCTTTCTTTTCATTTTCGCCTTGCAGTGTTTGTTTAAGATCATCGGTGATTCCATCGGTTGCTTTGCGGAATTCACTGAATCCCTTACCCAGAGTCTTGGCCAAATCGGGTAATTTTTTTGGTCCCACAACAATGAGAGCTATTATCGCAATAATAATAAGTTCCTGCATTCCAATACCAAACATTGACGACTAACTCCTGAAAAAATTTAGTGTTTAGCATATATTTTGATTATCGTTTTTGTCAATCGTTTTAAATTACGGGTATAATACACCAGAAGGGAGCTTGGTTGTATATTTCGCGGCGCTTTCCCCGGCGACATACCCCGTAGAAAAAGCAGCCTGTAAATTGTATCCGCCGGTATCTGCATCAATGTCCATAACTTCACCGCAAAAGTAAAGCCCCGGAATTAATCTGGAAGCCATTGTGCGCGGATCAATTTCGGTGAGCGACACGCCGCCCGCTGTAACAATGGCCTTAGCCAGAGGCAATGCTGATTTTACATTAAAACGCATTGCTTTTAAAAGTTCGATGATCTGTTCTTTTTCGCAGGCAGTAATCTGGTGAGCCTGTTTTTCGGAATCGATTCCTGTGAGAGTGACAAAAGACTCCACCATTTTGCCGGGTAAATATTCTTTCATTAAACTTTTGATTTTTTTCTTACCGGAATTATCAAAATCTTTTTGCAGGCGCAGGCGTAGTTGCTCACGGGATAATGCAGGCTTTAAATCAAGCAATATGGATACCGGACCTTTTTCCAGCGCTTGCACAACGGCTAAGCTCATCAGCAGGATAACCGGCCCGCCGAGCCCAAAATGTGTAAAAAGCATTTCACCGAAGCGGCTTTCGATCAGCGGGACAGGGGGTGATTTTTTCTCGCCGCGGCCGTAATCAATCTGAGGAGTTAATGTGGCATCGATCCGACCGGCCTCACCCTGAAACGCTGTCGCGCGGATATTGCGCAGACTGACTCCCTGCATTGCTTTGGCCGCATCTATCTCCTGCACAATCAGCGGCACCAGTGCCGGCTTGAGTTTAACTATATTGTGCCCCAGGTCGGCGCTGATTTTATAACCATCGCCGCCAGAACCGGTGCTAGGCCAGGTCGCTCCGCCGGTGGCCACAATTATGGCTTTCGTCCGGAAATTAACTTTCGAGGTTTGAACTTCAAATAGCGAATCATCTTTCTTTCTGATGGCAGTCACTTTAGTGTTAACATGAATTTTTACATTGGAAGCTGCCAGATATTTTCCCAACGATTTCACAACATCACGCGCATCGTCGGACGCGGGAAAGATTCTGCCGCCTCTTTCCACTTTGGTTATCAGGCCGTAGCTTTGAAGCAAACTGAGTAATTCCGGCCGGAAAAAATGGTGAAAAGCATTATAAAGAAAGCGCCCATTTACACCGTACATGGCAATAAAATCTTGCAATTCGGCAGCGTTGGTCAAGTTGCAGCGGTTTTTGCCGCTTATCATAATTTTTTTGCCCAGGCTGTCGGTCTTTTCCAAAAGAAGCACTCGGGCACCCAGCTCTCCCGCACGGCCGGCGGCAATCAACCCTGATGCCCCGCCGCCTGTAACAACTACATCATAAACTGCTTTTTCTTCTGCCGGCATTAGCACTTCCTGATATTGTTATTTCTCCGGGTAACACGAAACAGGCATAACGGTCAACATTTCTATAAACTGAACACGCCTTATCTTGTTATCTTCATACACTTGTGTTATTTATACTGCAAATTCGCAAAATCCGGAGCTCTCAATTTGCAGGTACCAACAAACTTAATAACACTGACGACCAGAATTTTCCTTCAGGTTCGGCCCGTTACTCATCAATATTTGCGGACATGGAAACGGATGGCGGAAAAAATCCCTGACCCCGAATTGCGGCTCCAATCCATGATGAGCATTGCCACAAAAACTTTTCACTGTGAAGGAGGCTCCATATATGGGTTGCTAGCGAGAGATGATTATAAGGAAGCCATTAAATTCATCGTCGCCTATCAGACAATAAGTGATTATCTGGATAATCTTTGCGACCGCAGCTCTTCGCTTGATCCGCTGGATTTCGCCGCTTTACATGAAGCGATGCGGCACGCTCTGACTCCGGGGGCGGCGCAATCCGATTATTACCGCTATCGCCGGGAAAAGGATGACGGCGGTTACTTGACAGCTCTCGTCCAGACCTGCCAGCAGGTTCTCGGTAATTTACCGAACTATGAGATTGCCGCCGGAATCTTACACAGGCTGGCTGACTACTACTGCGATTTGCAGGTCTATAAACATGTCCGTAAAGAAGAGAGAGTTCCCCGCCTCAAGGCCTGGTTTAATCAACATAAGGCAAATTTGCCGGATATGACGTGGTTTGAATTTGCAGCCTGTACCGGTTCCACTCTCGGTATTTTCTGCATTGTCGCGCAGTTATTTAATAAAAATACATCCGCTGAACTAGTAGTGAAAATCGCGGAAGCCTATTTTCCCTGGGTACAGGGGCTCCATATCTTGCTTGATTATTTAATTGATCAGGAAGAAGACATCAAGGGACAGGATTTGAATTTCTGCTTTTACTACCCCAGTAAAGATGTTACAGTAGTGAGATTAACCCTGTTTTATAGACAGGCGCAATTAAGCGTTGCCGATCTGCCGGATGCAGAATTTCACCACTTAATCAACCGCGGCTTGTTAAGTATTTATCTTTCCGACTACAAAGTATCGCGACAAAAAAAAGTCCGCCGGGTCGCACGCCAATTACTCAGCATCGGCGGATCCGAATCTTTCTTTTTTTATCTGCATTGCTGGATATACAGGCGCCTGACTTAGCAACAAAAGGTGGATAAATCGAATTTCTTACAACCTTCAGTCTCAATACCCAAATAATTATAACAAATACCCGTGAATTAACCGTAGGCAATGGCTATCACGGGTATGAACCACAGAGCAAGCCTTGGGAACCGATTCCGCAGTTCGCTACGGGGTACTTATACGGGATTGTTCAACTTACCAATTTCAATACACTACGTTTTTGAAATTGGAGTTTCACGAATAAATAATAATCCGCGGCATTGCTCTACTGATGAATTATTCTCCAGGCGCTGGGGAATAATTCCCCAAATATTAATTAAAACTGTCAGTAATAAATTCAGGCAAAATAATATATTGTGTAATTACAACAACATAAGACAAATGTTCTTTGTGGCACATAAGTTGCTGTTAGTTTCTGCGAAATCAATTGGAGGTAGTCAGGCATGAAAAAAGCTTTGGTATATACTGTTGGCGCGGCGGTTCTTTTGTCGGCAATAGCTTTTGCTGCAGACAAGCCAGCTTCTAACGCTGCCAAGGCTGATCCGGCGAAAGCGAATACCGTAAAAATTGCCAAAATGAATGCTACGGGAAAAGTCATTGAAATTTCGGAAAAGGCAATTATCATCGAGCGCACAGTTAAAGATAAAGTGGAAACAATGACTTTTGTTTTAGATAAACCGACGGAAAATATAGCGGTGAGCGACGCAGTCAAAATATCTTACATTGAAAAAGATGGTTCGCTGGTAGCTTCAAGGGTTGCGAAAGCAAATCCCCGGAAACTGGAAAAAAAGGACACCTTTAAACCAGCTGCAGATAAATCGGCAACGAATAAAAAATAGAGATTAAGTTCTCTATTAATTAATAGAGGTCCCTTAGTTGTAAGGGTAGTATTAAAATAAAAACAAAATTTAAGAGGAGGATTTACAGATGAAACGTTTAGCATTGTTAGTAGTCGCATTGGTTTTCGTATTTTGCACCACCGTTATGGCAGCTGATAAGCCGGCTGCAGCTGGTACATCTGCACCCGCAGTCGCCGCTGAGAAGAAAGCTGACGAGAAACAAGTAGCAGCTGAGAAGAAGGCTGATGCGAAGAAAGTCGCCGCCGATAAGAAAGCCGCCGCCGCAAAGAAAGCCGCAAAGAAGAAAGCCAAAGCCGCAAAGAAAGCCGAAGAGAAGAAGGCTGATGAAGATGCCAAAGCAGCACCGGCAAAATAAGTTTGTCACAGCTTTAATGTGATGCAAAAAAGGACAGGTATTAAACCTGTCCTTTTTTTGTCTGAGTCTGGTTAAATTCATTCCTTTCTGCTATAATAAAAAAAATTATGTTCAATAAAATACTACAAACCATTATTGCGTATAATGACAATCTTACAGTACGAGTCCGGCTGATTGCCTTAATAGTTACGGGACTGGCTGTAACGATGGCTATTTGGGGATTCATTCAGCTTACCGCTCTGGATAGGATTCTTGTCGAACAACAGGTAAAGCGGTTGGAAGGAGTAGCCGAAACGGTCAGTACGTTTTATCAGAATTTCCCCACAAAACGAGGACTTTCCGCCCTGGACGCGGCAATGAAAGATCATGTGCAATCGGATGTGCGGTTGGCGCGTATAGACATTTTCGATGCCGGACGGGGAAATGTCGATTACGTGGCGGGCGCCAGTCGTGTACAATATGAGTGGCCTGATAACATTATTGCCCAAGCCAGCGAAAAAGGTGTCCCTCGATATGTTAAATTATCAACCGAAGGAGGGCCGGCATTGGGGCTAATATATCCAGTGTCGGGAGAAAACAAGGACTCTCATATAGTAGTCGGCATTATTGGCTTTTCGCGCGGCAATGCGGAAATAATGTCGCGCGCCGGTTATTTATTAATTTTCAGCAGTATCGGCTTATTGATCGTCATTCTTTTAGTTCTGGGCTTGAGTTATGGCTGGATTATCGGCGGCCCGCTGAAACTCATCATCGAAACAATAGATGAATCTCAAAAAGGGCAATATATCAAACGTATTCCCATCGCGGGGCAAGATGAATGGGGACAGCTCGCGGATCATTTCAACATGATGGCTGATGAAATTCAGCAGGTAATGGCAAGAAATCTCGACTTGACGAAACATCTGGAAGATCGTGTCAGAGAAGAAACACATAAAGTAGTCCAATTACAGAAGCAGGTGGATGATTTAAAGCAACTTACTGCTTTAGGGCATTTAACGGCTAATCTTGCTCATGATCTCGGAACGCCTCTACATTCTATCGGTGGTCTCGCCAAGCTTTTGCTGGAGAAGGAAGGCTGGCCGCCGGATGTATCTCATAAACTGCAATTGATTATTCAACAAACTCAAAGGCTCGATAATGTTATTCAGAATGTCCGCCGCGCCACAAGGCTTCCGGAACCTCATTTCGAAGTACTTACTGTTCAAAAACTTCTGAATGAGACGCTGCCCCTGATCGAGCCGCTAATGCAAAAAGCCAATGTAAAGATAAGTGTTGATATTGATGCCCGCATTGAACCCCTGTATGTGGATCGTTATCGCATCCAGACCGCCCTGTTTAATATTATGCAAAATGCCCTGGAAGCAATGCCGCAGGGTGGGGAAATATTTGTTCTGGCAAAAAGAGCCCACGAGGACCGGATGGTTTCCATTACAATCAGAGACACCGGTTTGGGTATGTCTCCCGAAATGCTGGATAAAGCCTGCGAACCATTTTTCAGCTCCCATAAGGACGAGGGTATGCGGGGGCTGGGATTGGCTATTGTTCGTGATATTGTCAAGGCGCATGGCGGTAAAATGGAAATTAGAAGTGCAACTAGTGAGGGAACTTCCATAATTATTCATTTGCCTCTGTCTGATGATTAAAAGCATGCTTCATATAACAACCAACATACCGGCACGGCATTGGATTATAATTGCCCGTCAGGGAAACCCGGAATACAAAAGAAACTCGCTAAAGAAATTACGGGAATGAGGAATTGAAGAGATATATTTTTTGATCATGGAAGCAATACCCTTTCGCTTTCAAAGGATAACGAGGCGGCAAGGAGGAGGCTTCCTCAACGTATTACTAATACGTTGAGGAAGCCGACGACCCAGACATGCGCCGGGCAGGCTCCGCCAACACAGATAGTGCTTTGATTTAGAAATGGAATAATAATACACTTATCGGACTACCGTATTGATCAATCAATCATCATATTCTGTCCTGATTGTTGAGGGTGGCGCACTGCGTGGAATATTTTCCACCGGCGTATTGGATGGCTTTCTCGAAAATAATTTCAATCCCTTTGATTTTTTTATGGGTGTTTCCTCGGGTGCAACCAATCTGGCTGCATATCTGGCATGTATGCAGAGGCGAAATTATCGCATTTATACAGACTATTCATTGCGGCCGGAATTTATTAATATTGGCCGGTTTTTCCGGGGAGGTCATCTGCTTGATTTGGACTGGTTGTGGGATATTACCATCCGGGAAATCCGTCTCGATTTGCCGGTAATTTACTCCCGGCATAAGCCCTTCATCGTTGTTCTGACCGATGTGCAAACCGGCAAAGCCATCTACAAAGAAACAACCTCTCAGAATCTGGAACATATTCTTAAGGCTTCCAGCGCCCTGCCTTTTTTTTACCGCAACTATCCTACGGTGGACGGACACCCCATGACCGATGGCGGTGTTGCTGATGCTCTTCCGGTACAAGAAGCGATTCGCCGCGGCGCGCGCAAGATTATGGTTATCCGCTCGCGGCCACGCAATTACCGTAAGCGCAATGGCATCGCTGATTATCTGCTGCGTGCTCACTTACGCAAATACCCTTTATTGCAGGAAGCTATGGCTAAGCGTGCTTTGCGCTATAACGAAGCCACGGCGCTCATTGGCCAACCACCAGCAGGTATATCTATTATGGAAATTTGTCCGCCGGATAATTTTCGCGTAGCGCGCTTCAGCAAGGACCGATGCATCCTGCAGGAAGGGTATGAGCAGGGCCTTAGTAGAGCGGATGACACAATTGCCAGGTGGAATACAATATAAACAAAGAATTCCTGTTGTGTGACTGTAACCATCAATGCTAAGGTTTTTTGAGATTGCTAAATTTTCAATTGGAAATCCGGCGTATATTTATTAGTGAAACTCTAATGAAACAAAGATATTACAAACGGAGTGCAGTAATATCTGTAAGTTGTAATGAGGCTCAATTTTCAAAAGCAAAGCGCATTGAAAATTGTAAGCCGAATTATCCGATAGCCGGAGGCTATTGGAAATTATCCCACATGCGAAGCTAAGTGGGGCAATTCCGAAAGCGTAGCGTATAACCTAAAGGTCACNNCCCAAACTTCAGAAACAAAGTGCTCTGAAGTTTGCTGGTCGAATTATGCCGCGAAGCAGCGGTGAACTATCCTGCCTAAGCAGGAGTATCAAATTCCAAAGCTTGCTTTGGGGTTTATACCCGTGATAAAAGTATTAATTCATTTAATGGATTGTTTGTTAAAAGTAACGTCTTTATTTATTTGACACAAAATATTGTTCATTGTATTGCCCAATATGAAATTGGAAGGAAGCGGTTTATCAGTATGTTCATCATCACCATACCCTTAAAGCACATCATTCTTGATCCGGCAAAACCGGTTGATCTCTCTGCCATTTCGGAACAAGATGCTATCGAATTAATCAAGAAATCCTATGGTTTTCTGTCCTCCTCCGTTGATGTTTCCATCCAAAACGGCATTGCCTTCATCAACCTGCAGGAACAGCGTGCCGATAAAATCAGCGAAGCGTTGAAATTCTTCCAAAAAGGAGTCAGGGATGCGCAACAGGGGTCTTATGATAAGGCGATCAAAAACTTCGAAAAAGTCATCGCAATAATTCCTCAGCATATAGATGCTCGTCGCAATTTAGCTATGGCGCACCTTGAGGAAGGCAATATTCCGAAGGCGAAGGAGCTGTTGTATGAATGTATCAAGATTGATCCCACCAATGTTTGGTCATTCGTGCTTCTGGGCAATATCGCAACGAAGCATGATCGGGCATTCGAAGTGGCGGCTTTCTATTACGAAAAGGGATTAACCATTAATCCTGATGACAATCTGCTGCTCAATAACTTTGCCGCTTTGCGCATGGAGATGGGAAACATTGACCAGGCGCGGGAACTTTTCGAAAAAGCGTTGAAAATTGATCCCAGCTATCCCAACACCTATTATGGATTGGCTCTTCTGCACCGTGTTACAAATTCTCCTGAAAAGGCATTAAAAATTCTGGATCAGCTTTTTATGCAGCCATCATCTACGGATATACGCAGTACGCCGGTTTACAAAAACGCGCGTGACCTCTATCTGGAGATATGTACAGAGCTTGCCCGCAAAGAGAGTGGGGAGCTGATGAATGGAATCATGGCGCGAAAAATGGTTCTCGAGGTAACTACGGGATGTCCGATTAGTATCAAGGAGGACAATTCCCTTGAATATATTTCCGCCGTATCCCAGATGGCATGGAAGCATAACCGCGATGAGCATAGGATTCGTTACCGGATGCGTTCTGAAGCAATGACTCCTCATCTTGTAGCACACGAATTGGAACATATCGTTTTGGAACACGAGGCGCGCCAATTATCCCGGAATAGATTTTTCACCACAACGGCCAAGACACGGGAATATGCTATTCAATCTGTAGCTGATCACATTGCCAAACTCCAGCGGCAGGGATATGCCGAAGAAAGCATCACCAACACAATTCTTAAGCTCACTTCCGGTCTGAGTAATCAAATATTCAACTGTCCCCTCGATATGGTTGTGGAAAAAAATATTTACAATAAGTATCCCGACCTCCGTCATTCTCAGTTTGCCTCGCTTCGCCAGATGAATTTAGAAGCGCTGCAAACCTTTACCAATCAAGAGATTAAGAAGCTTACCCCCCCCTCCATATTTCGTGCCAGTGTAACGCTTAATTGCGCTTACGCCTTTTTTATTGATCATCTTTATCAAGGCTTGACCGACTATGCGGCAGCTTACCGCACATCCGATAATTTTTCACACGGCAAGAATCTTTTCGACATCTGGAAGAAGCGAATGGAAAACTTCACGCCGGGTGACGAATACGAAATGGTGGACGAATACGCCAACATCCTCAAGCTCCGTCCCTGGTACGACTGGCAAACAGACCCTGCCCATCTCAAAAGAGAAATGGACACTAACAAATCTGCATTATCCGCCCCGCTGACCACCGATAAGCCGGAAGCATATACCTTCTGTCTCGACGCCCTGCGCCGTTTCGAAGGCAAATCCCACGATGAAATTTTTAATGTCATTACCGAAATCAGCATTCTAGGCATGAACGGCATTGATCACACAACTGCCGGTAAACCCTATACCCTGAAAGCCTATCCGAATGAAACATTCTCCGGCATTCATCTGTTGTGCCTGATGTATGTCGGTTTCAAAATTTATGACCCGTCGGTTAATTGCGGCCTCGACTTTTCAGAGGCCTATGAAATGGCGCTTGCCGCACATAAGGAGGTTCTCCACTGATGGTAGAGAAAAGCCTTGAATACCTTGCCGAATGCTTACTTGACTTTGCCAAAGAGCGGGATTGGGAACAATTTCATTCGCCCAAGAATCTAGCGATGGCGCTTACTGTGGAAACCGCAGAATTGCTGGAGCATTTCCAGTGGATGACCGAGGGAGAAAGTGCAAAGCCGACTCCCGAAAAACTGCAGAAAATCCAGGAAGAGATTGGTGATGTGCTGATTTATCTGACGCGTTTCGCTGATAAGCTCGGGATTGATCCGCTTGATGCGGCATACAAGAAGCTGGAAATAAATCGCCAGAAATATCCCGCTGAAAAGGCAAAAGGTACGGCTAAAAAATATACAGAGTTATAGAGATTCTGTACTTTAAAACATTTACTAATCGTAACAATGTTTCAATAATCTGCATCCCTCGGAGCTAAACTTTTGATTGTTTATTCATCTACGAAAGAACAGTTTCAAAAAGACGTTATGACAAATGGCATTGGCGATATTGTTTACGATGCCTATAAGGCTGCTACAGGTCGGAAGACAGGGAAGTCAGAAATAAATTCTTGGATCAACTCGCTGCAATACATGGATCGCGTTTTAACGGACGACGATATTCCAACTGACGCAGGTGTAGCGATAGAATATCATATTCCACAAACGTCTAACCGCATCGACTTCATATTGACGGGGGCAGATGAGCAAAATCGCGAATCAGCAATTCTTATTGAACTTAAACAGTGGCAACATGCAACGTTAACAACAAAAGATGCAATAGTTATCACCCATTTTCAGTACGGAGAAGCAGAAACGCCACATCCTTCATATCAAGCATGGTCATACAAATGTCTTCTAGAAGATTTCAACCAGACTGTGCAAGAAGAAAAAATACAGCTTTACCCATGCGCCTATCTTCATAATTATGAGCAAGACAAAATTATTACCAACGCTTTTTACAACGAATACATTCAGAAAGCACCCCTTTTCCTTAAAGGTGATGCACTGAAGCTACGCGAGTTCATAAAAACTAACGTAAAATATGGCGACAAAAAACAAATCATGTACCGCATTGATCACGGCAAGATAAAACCATCAAAGAACCTTGCTGATCATCTTTTATCCATGCTTAACGGCAATAAAGAGTTCGTTATGATAGATGACCAGAAAGTCGTCTATGAAACGGCCATCAGCCTTGCTACAAAAGCTTCCCCAAAAAAGAAAAATGTATTGATCGTTGAGGGCGGTCCAGGCACGGGGAAGTCAGTTGTGGCAATTAATCTACTTGTTGAACTAACAAACCACGAACTAGTTGCGAAATATGTTACCCGCAATTCAGCCCCGAGGTTAGTTTACGAGGCAATGCTCACAGGCAAGTTTACGAGAAATCGTATATCCAATATGTTCAGCGGTTCTGGTTCTTATTATTCAATGGCAGCAAACAGCTTTGACTGTTTGATTGTCGATGAAGCACACAGACTCAATGAAAGATCGGGTAGATATAATTATGGTGAAAATCAAATTAAGGAAATAATCAATGCCAGTGCGTTTAGCGTATTTTTTATAGATGAAGACCAAAAAGTAACCCTCAAAGACATTGGAGACAAGGAAGAAATCCGCCGTTGGGCAAAAAAACTAAAAGCAAATGTTGTCGAACTCAAACTTGAGTCACAGTTTCGATGTAATGGTTCTACTGGATACCTCGCCTGGCTTGATAATACGTTACAGATTCGAGAAACAGCAAACGACACACTTAAAGCTAATGAATATGATTTCCGCATAGTTGATAGTCCATCTGAACTGCACAATATTATCCGTGAGAAGAACAAAGAAAAGAACAAAGCTCGATTGGTCGCTGGTTACTGCTGGAATTGGATAAGTAAGCGTAACCCCCAACTCAAAGATATTGTTATCGGTGATTATAAGGCTACGTGGAATCTTGACGCCGACGGACAAACATTTATCATTAAACCTAATTCAGTCAGCGAAGTTGGGTGCATCCATACCTGTCAGGGATTAGAATTAGATTACATTGGTGTGATAGTTGGGCCTGATTTGATAGTTCGAAATGGTAAAATTATTACACAACCTCAAGCGCGCGCTGGCACAGATAGATCAATCCACACTTGGAAAACATTAATCAAAAAAGATCCTAAAGTTACAAAAGAACGTCTAGATACTATAATCAAGAACACGTACCGTACGCTCATGACCCGTGGACAAAAAGGCTGCTATGTTTACTTTGTAGATGATGAAACACGACAATTTTTTGAGCAATGCATAGAAACAGGTACTGTCAGCGAGAAAATTACTGTTGCCATATCGTTGTCTGAAGAGGTCAATGAGGCAATTGTCCTGCCGTTCAGGCGTCTGCCACTCGAGGATGTAAGGCCATTCGAAAATTGTGTTCCCCTGTATGAGCTTAAATTTGCTGCTGGCAAGTTTAGCGATGAACAACAGGCAGCGGAACTATACCAAGGGTTGAGTGGGCAAGATGTTTCAGACATTGAATGGGTTGAGCTTCCCGATGCCTTCCGCCCTCAACGAGGACTTTTCATAGCGCAGGTCATTGGCGAGTCCATGAACCGACGGATACCAAATGGGTCGTGGTGTCTCTTCAGGCTAAATCCTGCAGGTACCCGGCAAGGCAAGGTCGTTCTTGCACAACATCGGGATATTGCCGATACTGATACAGGCGGGCATTACACCGTCAAGAGATACGAAAGCACGAAGAAAGTGCTTGCAGACGGCACGTGGCGGCATGAGTCAATCATTCTCAGACCTGATACGACGGCTTCAGGATACAAGCCGATTAAGCTAAGCGAGGCGCAAGGTAATGATTTGAAGGTGATCGCGGAACTAGTTGCTGTGTTGGGTTGATCTAGTCATATCCCTGTACAGACACCAAGCAATTCCTTTGATCATCCCTCGAAAATCGGGGGGCATAAAACCTATTTCGGATTGTTTTTTAAACTGGATCCAGCCCCGCGTGGTCGCGAGGAGAGCATTTACCGCAGTTGCTGATGATATTCTGTTATCCTCTGAATCATAAGTTCTAATCCCAAAAAAAATAATGCATAACTGCCTCGATTATGCTATCAAAAGTTCACACAGCTAACATATTTTATCTTACTTGAAGGAGGAAAAAGATGAAAATATTCATAAGAATTACTGTTTTTGTTGCGTTTGTATTGTCTTTGGCTTTCACAGCCCAGGCTGCGGAAATCAAGATTGGTGTAACCGAGGCATTGACAGGGCCTGTTGCCAAGTATGGCGTGCCCATTAAAAACGGCTTCGTGCTCGCTGCCGATGAGATCAATGCAGCCGGCGGTATAAAAGGGAATAAAATAGTCCTCGTTATAGAAGATGAACAGGCAAAAAAAGAAGAAGCGATCAACGTCTTCAAGAAATTTATATTCCAGGATAAAGTTCTGGCTATCTTCGGCCCGACTCTTTCCAATTCGGCTTTCGCCTCTGATCCGATTGCCAATAAAGAGAAAATAGTCGTTTTCGGTACATCCAACACGGCGGAAGGGATTACCGATATCGGTCCCTATGTTTTCCGTAATTCCGTAGCGGAAGCGGATATCCTGCCCATCGTCACCAAAGTGGCAACAAAAAAGCTGGGGCTAAAGAAAGTCGCCATTATCTATGGCAATGACGATTCCATGACTAAATCCACTTATGAAATCTTTCTGCGCTCCATTAAAGCCGAAAAGCTGGAAGTGGTAGACACAGAGACTTTTGCCAAGGGAGATATTGATTTTTCTGCTCAGCTCACCAAGATTAAAAGCCTTAATCCTGATGCTGTTTTCTGTGGCGCCCTCGTCGAAGAGGCATCGAACATTATCCTGCAGGCAAGAAAACTGGGAATACCCAACAAGATCAGATTTATCGGCGGCAACGGTTTTAACTCCGCAAAACTTATTGAAATTGGAGGTGCGGCGGCGGAAGGCTCCATCAGCGGCAGTCCGTGGTTCCTGGATGATCCGAGCAAGATAAATCAGACCTTTGTAAAAGCTTACACCAAAAAATACGGTATGGCACCCGATCAATTCGCTGCTCAGGCTTATGATGCCCTTTACATTATGGCGGAAGGAATCAAGGCAATCTCGCTATCCGGCAATGTGGAAAAGGACAGGACAACCCTTCGTGACGCTCTGGCCAAGGTTAAAAATTTCAAAGGCGTCGGCGGCCTCTTCTCTTTCAACGAGAGTCGTGATGCCGAGCAGAAGGGACGCGTACTGTATATAAAGAATGGCAAGTTTGCCATCTATGCCGAGTAATCTTCAATGTTCGTAACTATTTCGGTTTGCTGAGGGGGGAAGGTGTTTTTACAACAATTTGCTAATGCCCTGGTATTGGGCTCGGTCTATGCCCTTTTCGCCCTCGGTTTTACGCTCATCTTTGGTGTTCTGGAGGTTATCACCCTGGCGCACGGCGCCGTTTTCATGATCGGCGCTTTTGCGGGTCTTGCTGTTGTTACAAAATTTAATGCCGGTCTCATCCCCGCTATTCTTGTGGGGATGATGGCCTCAGGCATACTCGGTTGGCTCATAGATTTACTGGCGATCCGGCCATTGAGAAAAAGAAAGTTTCATCACCTGGCGCCAATGATCGCAACCATCGGTTGTGCTACTTTTGTGATCAGCATCTCCCAGGGTGTCTTCGGCGCGGAGATTTATCGCTTTCCGTTCGATTTTATGCCGGCCACATCCTACAACTTCTGGGCTATGCAGCTTACCTTGTTACAGATTATTATTGTCGGAGTCGCCCTCGCCCTGATGCTGATCATTATATTCCTGCTGAATAGAACAAAGTGGGGCAAGGCTGTGCGCGCCGTTGCCGAGACTCCCCGCACAGCAGCCTTGCTCGGCATTCCGGTAGAACGTGTGTTTCAACTTACTTCCTTTTCGGCCTCGGCGCTGGGCGGAGCCGCCGGAGTGCTGACAGGGATAAATTTCAATGCCATCCATACTTTCATGGGTGGGCCGATTATGCATCGTGGAATAGCCGTGATCATTCTGGGCGGCATGGGCGATATCAGGGGCGCAGTTGTAGGCGGATTGATTTTGGGTTTTGCTGAGATAATGAGCGTTGCGTACCTGTCTTCAGATTTTCGGGATGCAATTTCCTTCGGTCTCCTTTTCATCATCCTGCTGGTCAGGCCGGCCGGCATATTTGGCAGCAACATAGAGCGGAAAGGATGAAGGCGGTATGACTGAATTCCTGATGTCCTTCTGGCAAACATACAATACGCTTTTCTATACCGTTCTTGTACATGGCATGCTGGCGCTTTCGATCTACATTACCCTCGCCTGCGGGCAACTATCCCTGGGAAATGCCGCCTTCATGGGGATTGGCGCCTATACGGCCGCCCTGTTCACTCTGAAGTTGAATGCCCCTTTTGGCTTATCCCTGCTTGCCGGAGGGATGCTGCCGGCATTTGTCGCCCTGATTATCGGCGTACCTACTTTACGACTATCCGGCGTTTATCTGGCTATGGCCACGCTCGGTTTTGGTGAGGTAGTCCGGGTAGTTTTTCTGAATATGAGTATCACGGGCGGTTCAGTCGGACTAAACGGCGTGCCCCCGAAAACGGAACTCTGGCATCTGCTTTTGGTAATGGGTGTGCTGATATATTTTTTCCTGAAGCTCAAGAATTCCCGGTTCGGCCGGGCGTTGGAAGCGATTAGAGAAGATGAAGTTGCAGCGGCGGTCATGGGTATCAAAACGACCTCGTTCAAAGTTTGGGCCTTTGTCATCGGGGCTTTTATCGCCGGTGTGGCCGGCGGCCTTAATGCCCATTTCACATTTTTTCTTTCACCGCGTGAATATGGATTCGACTTTGCCGTTGATATACTGACCTTCGCTATTCTCGGTGGAACGGGGACATTCTGGGGGCCATTGGTCGGCAGCACAATTTTGACCATTCTGCCGGAGATGCTCAGGTTTTTGGGATCGTACCGGCTGGCACTCAACGGCCTGATCCTGGTTCTTGTGGTGGTTTACCTGCCCAACGGTATCATAACAGTGAAGAAGAAAGATTGACGAGAAATCAAAATGCTGCGACTGGAAAACATAATTAAAGATTTCGGCGGACTGCGAGTGCTGGATTCACTATCCCTGCAAGTTGGAGAGGGGTTGATATTCGGCCTGATCGGTCCGAATGGCGCCGGCAAAACCACGCTGTTCAACATTATCAGCGGTCTTTCCCGTCCTACAGCAGGGCGCGTTATCTTTAACGGAACCGACATCACCCATCTTCCCCCTTCGTCCATCGCCGCCTGCGGGATGGGAAGAACTTTTCAGAATATCAGAATATTCAAAGAATTATCTCTTCTGGAGAATGTGCTGGCCGGTATGCATCGTCTCTTCACCTATTCTCCTGTGGCAATGCTGCTGAATCTCCCGGTGCAGAAGAGGGAAGAAAAGGCCCTGCGCGAAAAGGCGCTGGAGATACTGGAACTTTTTCATCTGGCCGGGAAAGCAAAGCGCCAGGCAGAAAGCCTGTCCTACGGGGAACAGAGGAAACTGGAGCTCGCCCGTGCGCTGGCTACCTCACCGAAGTTGCTCCTGGTAGACGAGCCGGCGGCCGGAATGAATCCAGCAGAGACGGAAGAACTAATGGGCGAAATCGTGCAGATCAATAACAGGGGCTATACTATCTGCCTGATTGAACATGACATGAAATTTGTCATGGGCGTGTGTCGGCAGGTGGCAGTACTTAATTTCGGAGAATTGATTGCCCTTGGTTCTCCTCAAGAGGTCAAGTGCAATCCTCTGGTCATCGAAGCTTATCTGGGAAAGGAAGAATGCAAATGATGCTCCTGGAGCTCAAGGACGTTTACGTTAATTATAATCACATCCAGGCGCTGAAAGGGATATCCCTCAATGTCGCAGAAGGTGAGATCGTGGCTCTTATCGGCGCCAATGGCGCGGGCAAAAGCACCACCTTGAATGCCATTTCCGGCTTGCTGAAAACGACCGGCGGAAATATCATTTACGAAGGGAGCAATATTACCGGGCATTCCCCTCAGTCGATTGTCCGGAGCGGCATTATTCAGGTTCCTGAGGGACGGGCGATTCTTACCACTTTAAAGGTAAGAGAAAATCTCGAAATGGGAGCATTCACCAGAAAGAATGACCGGATAAAAGACAATTTAGATGCCGTCTTCGCCCGCTTCCCTGTGCTACAGAAGAAGGCGGAGTTATCAGCGGGGAATCTTTCCGGCGGGGAACAACAAATGCTGGCCCTGGGACGGGCATTGATGGCCAAACCAAGGCTGCTGTTGATGGATGAACCGTCAATGGGTCTTTCGCCCATCCTGGTTCGGGAGATTTTTCAAATCATCACAGAGATAAACAAGCAGGGAACGAGTATTTTGCTGGTGGAGCAAAACGCGCAAATGGCCCTCGAAGTCAGCCGGCGCGGATACGTTCTGGAAACGGGGCATATCGTTTTGGAAGACACCTCTGCCAACCTGCTGCATAACGAAAAAGTCATTCACGCCTATCTGGGTGGGTAAAAGTCTCCTTGGCATTAATTGTACCTGTTTTTCGTCTTGAAATCATTTTCTCACAGCCTTTTTCCACCCCAATGGTCCGGGAAATTTGCCTTATTGCGGCGCCTTAAAAAGCAGTAATTTAGTTGCCGGATAGCCCTATATAACAAGTATTATATTGGAGGGTTTTGATGAAAAGTTGTTATAGTATTGCAAGTGAAGGAATGCCCCTGCGCCTGTGCTTCAATCTTTGACAGGCGAAGTTGCGCCGCCCGGCGGGATTTTGTCATCCAATAAACTATAACGGCGTATTTTCAGACGCAGGGTCTTACGGTCAATACCCAAAAGTTGAGCTGTTTTTGATTGATTCCAGGAAGCAGCTTTCAGTACCTGAAGAATTTTGTCTCGTTCCGCTCTTTCGAGAGGAGTCAAATCGGGTAATTCCTCTTTTTCCTCTCCGACTGTCTGCTGTCGGAACCGGTCGGGCAAGTTTTCCGGCAGGACGACGACAAACGGAGAAAGCAGTAAAGTCTGCTGCAGAACATTTTCCAGTTCCCGGACATTGCCCGGCCACAAATAAGCCATCAGCAATTCCATGGCTTCAACAGAAATACGCACACCAGGATAACCAAACTTTTTCAGCATTGATTCGATGAGGAGCGGTATGTCCTCTTTATGTTCGCGCAGGGGCGGAATACGCAAACGAACGATAAACCGGTAAAGCAGATCAAGGCGAAAGCTTCCGTGATTTACTTCATCGTCAATATTTTTATTGGCTGCCGCCACGACCCGCACGGCCACATGACGCACCTCGTGACCGCCGATTCTTCTTACTTCACCGTTTTGCATAAAACGCAGAAGTTTGCCCTGCAGGGCGGTGGACATTTCAGTGATTTCGTCCAGAAAAATTGTGCCGCCTTCGGCGGATTCGAGCAATCCGACATGCTGATGATCGGCTCCGGTAAACGAACCTTTTTCATAGCCGAACAGTTCGGACTCCAGCAGATTATCGGGAATAGCGCCACAATGGACAACTACAAACGGCTTATCCCGGCGCGACGACATATTATGCAACGAACGGGCAGTCAACTCCTTGCCGGTACCGCTTTCACCTTCGATTAATACGCTGGCCGGGGCATCCGCCACACGAGCTATTTGTTTATAAAAATCAACCATGGTGGCGGAAGAACCGATTAATTTAGGTTCTGTTGCCGATTCCGGCTGCAGGCTCATGCGGCGTTCGCGCAATTCCCTTACTTCCAGGACTTTTTTGACAATTGCACGGCAGTCATCCGGGGAGAACGGTTTACTTATATAATCCCATGCACCGAGGCTTATTGCCTCCATTGTTGTTTCCAATGAACCATAGGCTGTCATCAGAATTACTGGCAATTCCGGCCATTTTTTCTGCACTTGACTAAGGAACTGCAGACCATCCATACCGGGCATGCGGATATCGGACATTAAAAGATCATAACGGGAAAGGTCCTGCGCTAAGGCCTCCAGGGCAGAGGTATAGGCAACGACTTCATAACCTTCCCGCGAGAGTGCTTCCTGTAAGAACTCACACGCGACGGCATCGTCATCAATTATCAGTATATGGGCTCTCATAAAAACACCAAAATCACGGGTATGTACCCCAAAACAAGCTTTGGAAACACTCCGCAGCAAGCTGCGGGGTATTATACCCTCCGCTTCGCGGGATTGCGAAGTCCGCCGACAGGTGGATTCAACTTACCAATTCCGAAAGCGCAGCGCATCGGAATTGGTGTTTCACGAATAAGTTTTTTGACTGTTCGTAACTATTGCAGCCTTCAGTCATTAACCTATTTACCTCAGCAACTAAGTTTTATCTTGCCGTGCCGTGTCCGTCAATCAAAATTTAGAAATAATCCATTAGGCAATCCGCGCTGCCGGCAATGTCCGTGACCTGATAAATATCAATGAGCGCATGTTCATTATATAAATTTATGCCATTGTCTTAAACAACGGGCATCAGCCTTTATCCTCGAGGCCGACAAGTTTTTTGGCTGCTTTTCTTTTTTCTTTCATGTTGACGGTTCGCGAAATCATAATCCGCTGCGCCTGCGGTGAACCGGCCCCGTGCATGGACTCCGTCAGATAACCGACCGCCGCCGTTCCCAGAGTTATATTTTCAATCAGCCGTAATATGCGCATTCTTTCTTCAGTGGGTATATCGGCGCGGCCTTGTAAATATTTTTTAATCCATTTTCCTGTTTCAGGCGATTTCAGATCCTGCTCGGCGGGCATAGTGACCATCAGGCCGCCCGCTATATCCTGCGCGAGTCTGCCGATTTCATAAGGAAAGCGGGTAACGTTTTGTTTATGCACATTGGCCAGCAGCGTATTCACGCAGAATGTACCGCTGGGCTTCCGGCTTCCTTCCGAGGCGCAGGCAATGCACCCGCAGTAAAGGGTCTCATTGAGATGATTCATCTCGATAATTTTATCTTTTACATGGGAGGCTTTACCGGCACCGTTGTATTCAGCAATGATCTGCGTCGCCCCGATTAGCACGTCTCCCACACCCACTTTGCAGGCATAGCTCTGCCGGTGATAGGAGGCAAAATTTTCGACGAGCTCTCCGGCAAAATAGAATTCCTGGAACATGAAAACACGTTCCCACGGTACAAAAACGTTGTCAAAAACAACCAGCGCTTCATGCCCGCCGAACAGCACATTACCTCTGTCCATCGTATCGCCTTCCAGCTTTCTGGTGTCGCAGGACTGCCGTCCCATAATATAGATAATTCCCTTGGTGTCGCTGGGCAGGGCAAACGCCACAGCGTAGCTTTTATCCTGTTCACTCATGGATACAGTAGGCATGACAATAATTTCATGGGAATTTACCGCTCCGGTTTGATGGGCTTTGGCGCCCCGCACAACGATTCCGTCTTTACGTTCTTCCACAACATGGAGATACTGGTCAGGATCTTTTTGTTCATGCGGCGACAAAGACCGATCCCCCTTGGGATCGGTCATCGCACCGTCACAGACTAAATCGTTCTCCTGAACGTATTCGAGATACTTCAAAAAGCGATTGTAATAAGTTGTATTGTATTTTTGATCTATGTTGAAGGTAGTTATGGATAGGGCATTGAGCGCATCCATGCCAACGCAGCGCTGAAAACAGCAACCGGTTTCCCGGCCGAGCAGCCGTCCCATTTTGCTTTTTTTGACGAGATCATCTACCGATTGATGAATATGGGTAAAACGGTTAATCTTCTTGCCGGTAAGATGAGAAGTGGCTGTCATCAGGTCTGTAAATTCCGGGCGCTCGGCCAATTCATAAGTCATGGCGACGGAATTCAGCGATGGCCGGATAATCGGATCGTCAACCGGATTTTGTACGCGCTTCCCGAACATGTAAACCTGTAATTTTAATTTTCTGATACTTGCTTCGTATTGCGCTCTGGTCATCATAAGTATATCCTTTCTCCCTTTAGGGGCCGATTCAATTATAAATTCGCTTTTCTTTTATGCATTGAATTATTTTTTTGATTGAGTTTTACCGCGTCTTCGATAAAGCGGTAATGGCGATGGGGAACATACCCGCAATTAAACGGCGGCAATAAAAAATCCGGAAAGCTTAGTACTACCCAACGCATCTTTCGCCACGATATCGCATTTGACTCTTTTCTCGCCGTTTTCTTCAAATTTATTGACCACCTTGCCGCTAACTGTGATTGTTGCTCTTTTTTTTGTGTTTTCAAAATCATTAAAGTCGGCGGGTTCCGTCATGCCGGCAAAACGTACGCTGAATTTGCGTAAATTCTTATTGTCCACCAGAGCAGTGACAGCTTCTCCGGCGATACCCATAATCAACATACCGTGGGCGATGACCCTTTTCATACCGAACACCTCGACAAAAGTATTGTCATGATGCAGTGGATTAAAATCGCCGGAGGCTCCGGCGTAACGCACAAGGTCTGTTCTGGTAATGGGATTTGCCGTATAAGAAGGGATTGCCTCCCCGATGTTAAGCTCAGCAAATTTAATAGTCATGCCATACTCCTAGCGCTCCACCATCGTGGAACGAGCTTTAAGAACCAGTTCCCCGCGTTGATTTCTGACTTCTGTTTCCAGTGTTGTAAATTCCATAAATTTGCCGGGCCGGCCTTTTTTCTCTTTATCATACATATCGACCACTTTCATTCTGCCGGAAATAGTATCACCTTCACAAATACTGCCGAAGTATTCGTAATCTTCTTCGGCATGGAGCAGCCGGCCCAGGTTAATACCCAAAGTCTGCACAATTTCCATCAAACCACCTCCCGTCGAGACCATAAGGCAGGTTGGAAAGGTAGGAGGAATGACTATTCCGGGATAACCGGCTTTCTTCGCCGCCTCCGCATCAGCATAAATCGGTTTGATTTTATCTTTAGAATCTTTTTGAGCAACAGCCATGGCGAATTCCACGATTTTGCCTTTTTCCACGGCAAACGTATGAGCAGGAAATTCATAACCCAACTTGGACTTGTCCGCCATATTTACCTCCTTGAAAAAATTATACAAATGGTAACATATTTTTACCAAGAACTAAACAGGCTTAATCAAAAAGGCCGGTTTTTTCCATCTCGGCAATTTGCTCTCCGGTATAACCAAGTTCCTGCAATATCTCTTTTGTATGTGAGCTTGCCGGAACGCCTATTTTTTTATATTCCGGCTGATAGCTAGAAAATTTAATGGGCAGGGCCGGCTGTTTGACTTTCCCCCCTTGAGGCAAATCAATCTCTATAATCATTCCGCGCTGTTGATTGTGTTCATCTTCCAGAGCTTCTTTAAGCGTTAATACCGGCTCGACACAGGCGTCAATAGTTCTGAATATTGCGGACCATTCATCTCTTGTTTTCGTTTTAAAAATATCCTGAATTTGCTTTTTGATTTCTCCAAGATTTTGCGGAGCCAGGCCCGCGGAACTATTTAAATCAGGCCTGCCTATGGCCTCGTAGAATGCGGCATAAAACTGCGGCTCCAATGGCGCTACGCTCATATATTTTTTATCCTTAGTTTCATAATAATCGTAAAGAGTGCCGCCATTATAGGGCATGTTTTCATAATCCGGGCTTTCACCGTTCATTAAACAGCCCGCGGCGTAAATGGCATTATGAACAACCGTACCATCCGTCATAGAGACATCAATATACTGACCATCGCCCGTTACATTACGACCGATAACAGCGGCAAGGATGCCGATAATCGCGTTGGCGGTACCCGCCGCATCAGCTATGAACATGCCGGGGGGTGCCGGCCCTGCGCCTGATCTCCCGGAATAAGACATAATGCCGGAACGGGCTATGTAATTAAGATCATGCCCTGCTTTATCGGCCATTGGTCCTGTCTGGCCATAACCGGTAATCGAACAGTATATAAGCGTCGAATTCGCCTTCCGCAGAGTTTCATAATCAAGTCCAAACCCGGCCATAACCCCGGGACGAAACTGTTCGATTAAAATATCATAGTGCGCGATCAGTTTCCGCACTATTTCCTGCGCCCGCTGGTCTTTCAAATTCAGCACCATACTGCGTTTATTGCGTCCTAAATAGGCCAAATTCGCCGAAATTTTACTGCCGGGCAGATAAGGAGGCTGCACCATTATAACATCGTAACGCGATGCGGAGACAATCTTTAAAACCTCGGCACCCATATCCGCCAAATAAAGTGTTGCCATCGGGCCGGGAATACTTCCTGAAAAATCAAGAATTCTTAAACCGGCAAGCGGTCCTGCCATTATATTCTCCTTAATCACATGGAATCATTTCCCGCCGGGGAGACTGCATTGCTAATAACAGCGGGAAAATCCAACAACTGGAGAATATTAGAAAGCAGGCTAGAAAAGCAAGAGAAAACTATTAGCAGAAACACTCTTCTCCATATTTGTTTTATAAAGCTATATTTACCTGTCGGCCAAAGGGCTGGGGAGCTTGAAACTAAAAACTATGCGGATTTATCCTTGACTATTCGCAGCTACATCAATATGTCTATCAGTATGACAATTTGCCACCAGTGCAAAAAAGAAATTAAACTCGAAAAATTCGTCGGCAGGCAGGAGCAATGTTTGTATTGCAGAGCCGACCTGCATTGCTGCCTCAACTGCACCTATTACGATTCCGGCGTTTATAACAACTGCCGCGAAACGCAGGCCGAAAGAGTGTTGGATAAAAGCCACTCTAATTTCTGTGACTTTTTCTGCTTCCGCGAGGAAGGAAGAAAAACCAATGAGCGCAAAACGGATGCTCAGAACATGTTAGCGGCGATATTCAAATCTGTTTGATCTTCAGACACTATTGCCATAATGGAGGTATGTATGAAAAATGATGCTCTTTTAAAGACTATTCAACTAGGAAAATATGCACTGCCCAATCGCGTATTTATGGCCCCGATGACCCGCGGCCGGGCCAACAATCCGGAGAATACGGCAACCCCGCTGATAGCCGAATACTACAGGCAGCGTGCCTCGGCCGGCCTCCTGATTACGGAAGGCTCTCAGGTATCCCCGCAAGCAGTCGGCTATATCAGCACTCCCGGTATTTACAGTCCGGCCCAAATCGAGGGATGGAAACTGGTTACAGCGGCCGTTCATGATAAAGGCGGACATATCTTCTGCCAGCTCTGGCACTGCGGCCGCATGTCACATCCAGATTTTCACGCAGGGAAACTTCCGGTAGCACCTTCGGCAATCAACCCTCAAGATAAATCTTTTACCGCCGAAGGATTTAAGGATACGGTAACGCCCCGCGCGCTCACTATCGACGAAATTCACGAAACGACCAATGATTTCCAAAAAGCAGCCGAAAATGCAATTGCTGCCGGTTTCGATGGCGTGGAAATTCATTCCGCCAACGGTTATCTCTTTCATCAGTTCTTTACTAACTGCTCGAATACAAGGAAGGATGAATACGGCGGAAGCCGCGAAAACAAAGCGCGGTTTTTCTTTGAAACACTGGATGCAGTGGGCAACGCTATTGGCCTCGACAAAGTGGGTATCCGGTTGAATCCTTCCGCGCACGGTTTTTTCGGCATCACCATAGATAAAGACACCATCCCCACTTTCGAATATATTGTTGAGCGCCTGAATGATTACCGAGCTCTGGCCTATGCTCATTTTGTTGAGCCCATGCTGCCGGTGGATAATGTCCCCTATGCGGTGAAGGAAATCGCCCGTTATTTCCGTCCGCGTTATCAGGGCACTCTGGTGATAAACTGCGGTTTCAAAAAAGACAGTGCTAACCGCATTCTGGAAGAAGGTTTTGCTGATGCCGTCGCTTTCGGCAAAGCTTTCATCTCCAATCCTGATCTTGTCGAGCGCATTGGCACTGATGCAAAATGGGCCAGATGGAATGATTCGACTTTTTATACGCCCACAGCGGAAGGCTTGACCGACTATCCCCGGCTGACATGATGAACTGGTATAGCAACGCAATATAATTAAGGAGGCATGACAATTTTTATCTTGACTTTCCATCTTATAATAAAGATACTTCCCGGCACGTAGAGAGAAGAGCCGGAAGAAAATAAGCGGCTGTCCACTGCTCTCAAAAAAGTGTATACAAACATCAACATGTTGACTATTGTATACAAACCATATAGTCAGTCGTAATTAATAATTTTTTCGGTAAGCAGAAGATTAGTGTAGTGATGAGGATACACGGATGCATAGCGGAAAGAAAAATTATTACAAAAAATCATTAACAACTACATATATTTAAGTTATGTTCGCGTCTTGCGGGCATGGTATATTAATTGCAAGCTTCAAAGGAAATTTTATTAAATTAGAGAAAGGTGGTGGTGAGAGCGGGAACAGTTAAGCAATAAAGCGGAAGTGTTGTTGCATTTTTTTTAATAATTGAAATAAATTTGTAAGGAGGGAAGCATCAAATGATTACTATTGATGATAAAAAACGAGATGTAATAGTGGTTATAAATGCCCTGCTTTGGGCATTTGTACTTTATGCCAGCTGGAGCGGCGCTATAAATAAAAACAACGATCTTATTTTTTACGGTTTGATTGCCTCTGCTTTAATCGTTGTTTGTTTTTATTTAATGGGCGCGGTTACCAATGATAAAATGTCCATCCCTGTTCTTATTTTCCCGGTCATTATTAACCTTGTATTGTGGATCATTGCCTTCACTATGGCCTATCAGACGAGAGGACAAAAAATGGACTTTATTTGGGGCATGCATCCGGGCATGTTCGGGATGATTATTATCTTTTGGGTCGGCACCATGATTTGCACAGCTGTTTCCTTCGGCCTTTTCTTCGATAAGTATTATTTGCCGGAAGCAAAATGGGCTGAATTTCAGAAAGAAGTCGCGCAACTAGAAAAAATACATTAAAGTACATTTAAGAAAGTACATTAAGGAGGACTTTTAGCTATGGCTGAACAATTTATTCAACCTTCACCGTTNNAAAATGTTTGGCGGCGTCACCATCGGTTTGGCTTCGATGGCCGCAGTTATGAGCGCTTTCGGTTTCATCGGCGGTCCCGGCCTTGTCTATAAATTCGGCATGACTTCCATCTGGATGACGATTGCCTGCGGCCCCGGTATGGTTTACGGTTACTGGATACTGGGTAAACGTATGCGCGGCATGGCGGATGTTACCGACGTCGCCACACTGCCGGATATCGCCCGTGTCCGATTCAACAGTCAGGCCGTCCGCGGCGTTCTCGCTGTCGGTTTATTTCTGGCTGCAATTGCCTACCTTTCCTCTCAGGTTATGGGCGGCGGTATCTTAATGAACCAGATGCTCGGCGTTTCGAAAGAATGGGGCATTGTCATTATGTTCGGTACAACGGTCGCTTACATGTTCTTCAGCGGCATGTCCGGCAGTATTTTGACCGATGCTTTTCAGGGATTAGTTATGTTGATTGCTGTTTTCGCCGTTATCATCGGCTTTTTCATGATGACCGGTGGTGATTTGACACCTATCGCCAATTCACCTGCGTTTGGTCCTTCTTTTGTTGATGGCGTGGGTTCTATGCCGCTGCAGGCTGCGCTCGTCTTTGGCCTGGTCTTCTTTGTCGGCGCTATGGGACAGCCCACCATGCTGGCTAAAATGTATTCCGTGAAAACAGTCCAAGATATCAAAAAGGCCGGTATTATCGGCGGCGTTAGCTACGGTGTTACATCTATCGTTTGGATTCTTTGCGGTTATGGCGCATTGTATATTGTTGCCACCGGCGGCGCAGGCCCGCTTCAATCAGCGGACAATGCTGCCTTCCTCTTTGTCAGCAAACTGGGCGGCATTACCCAGGCGCTGGTTATGGCCGGTCTTTTGGCGGCAATTGTTTCCACAGCCAGTTTCTTTATTTCTATGTCCTCGAGCGCAATTACCCGCGATTTGATCGGCGCTTTAGGCCATGAAATGGCCCATGAGAAACAAATTCGTGTGGGACAAGTTTTGCAGGTACTAGTGCCCCTGATCGCTATCGGCATGGGTATATGGGGCGGCAGAATGGTGGCCATTCTGGGAGCCCTGGGCTGGGGCTTCTTCGCTTCCGTAACGATACCGACTTTTGCCATCGGTATGCTCTGGAAGAGATGCTCCACAGAGGGCATTCTTGCCGGTTTGTGGTTTGCCGTTATTGCGAACCCGGCTTACCTCCTGCTGGAAAACTTAAAGATCTTCCGGTTCCCCTTCGCCGGTTATCTTTTCTGCGTCGCCGGTGCGGTTATTTTGACGGTAGTTGTATCATTATTTACCAAAACTTGTGCTGGTGAAAATATGCCCAAAGCATTGAAACCGATTTTCAAGTTGTAAAAATTTCCCAAGTCAGGGCTGCGCTTTCGGCAGCCCTGACTTTCCGGAAATGTTTAACGAAAAGCCCTCTGGCCAGGCAACATAGTTAGAGGGCTTTTGATTAAACATTATATAGAAGGAGTCGTTATGAAAAAGTTTTTTATTTTTTTTGTCGTTTTAGCAGTTCTGGCCGGTGCAAGCCTTTTGGTTTCCTGCAACAGCAATGAACCGAAGAAACCGGGTGCTAAAGAAGATCAGGATTTTTCATCATCAGCAATGATTAAAGAAATTGAAGAAATGAATAAAGCGGCAGAACGTGGAAAGCCGGCAGCACAACCGCAACCCGCGGCAACACAACAACCATCTGCTCCGCAACCCGCCAAAGGTTATTAGGAGCTTTTGCTTTTATATGGGCTGGTTTTAAGGGGAAGTTGGATTATTTAATATAGAAGTATTGATTTAATTATGTTGGACATAAACACCGGCAGAAGATTTACTCCGGACTTTTCGACAGCAATGACCAGAAATCTTAACAACAGTCAGACCAAGCGAGCTATATCCACTTTTCCCTGGATCATCAATAATTATTTTCCAAGTTAATTGAAGGATTGGAACTAAAAAAGCGAGTTCTCAAAATTAAAATACATAATATCTCAACCAGATATAAATCATCGAGATAAGAACGGATTCAATCATCAAAGGCATGCCGTAAAGCATGAACTTTTTGAATGATATCGGACGCCCCATCTTGGCTGCCATTCCGACAACGATAACATTGGCTGAAGCTCCAATGGCCGTTCCGTTGCCGCCCAGACAGGCGCCCAAAGACAGGGACCACCACATCGGCATCAAATCGGGATGATGTAGCAGTTGAACGCCGGATAAATTCGGCCAGAGATTTTTGGCCATGTCAATGATCAGGGGGTTCATAGTGGCTACATAAGGGATATTATCAATAAACGCGGAAGCAAATGCGGAAAACCACAAAACAACCATACTTGTTCCGAACAGATTACCTTTGGTCAGTTCCAGCACTTCAATGGCCATCCATTTAATCAGCCCGACCTTGACAACTCCTCCAATTATAATAAACAAGCCGATAAAGAAAAAAAGGCTAGACCATTCCGCTTCGGCAAGAATATGCTGAGGGTCTTTAATTCCCGAAATTAACAAAAGAAGTGCGGCGCCAAAAAGAGCAACGGTAGCCGGTTCCAGGTGCAGCAGACCATGGAGCACAAATCCGGTTATAGTTATGGCCAGAACAATCAAACATTTCTTCAACAACACCGGATCCTTGATGGCTTCACTTTCATTCATGGCCATTACCCGCTGTCTTAACTCTTCTTTGACCACCAGCTGTTTGCCGAACATGAACTTGATGCTGACGATATACGCAATCAGAACCACAAGAATAACCGGCGTAAGATGGTAAATGAACGCCATGAAGTCCAGTTGAGCTTTCGAGGCGATCATGATGTTGGGCGGATCGCCGATGAGGGTGGCTGTTCCCCCGATATTGGAAGCCAAAGCCTCAGTTATAAGAAAGGGCACAACATCAAGTTCCAGCGCCTGGCAAATAAGAAGAGTAACCGGAGCAATAAGCAGCACGGTTGTGACATTATCCAGAAATGCCGATACAAAGGCAGTGACAACGGAGAATATCGCCAGGATCATAACTGGCCTTCCTTTGGCTATTTTGGCACTTTTGATGGCTAGATATTCAAAAGCTCCTGTCGGTTTCATAATGTTGATGATGACCATCATGCTGATCAGAAGAAAAATAACATTCCAATCCACGCCCAGTTCCAGCGAATTGAAAGCATCTTCCTGGGTTACAATACCCAGCACAATCATTACTACAGCGCCAAAAAGGGCGATGATCGTCTTATGAATTTTTTCCGATACTATCAGTGCATAGGCGAAAATGAAAATCGCTGTGGCAATCCAAAATGCCGGACCCATTACAATTTGTTTTGCTGCTTCCGTAACTCCCTGTGTCATTTAGTTGTTCTTCCCTTCTATTTGTTTTCGATCATTGATTGCGTGACGGCACAGAAAATATCTCTTGTGGAGAGCATTCCAACAACATTCCCGGCCTTGTTTAAAACGGGCATTTGTCGAATGTGTTTTTTTAAAAGTAAATCAACGCATTCCATAAGCGGATTATTTTCCTGAACTGTAATAACGGGGCTGGTCATGATTTCTTTTACCTTTTTGTTGCCCTCTTGCCGGGCAAGAGATTCCAGCATCCCATCCCAGGTAAACTCGCTCAAATCAGCCATCTTCATATAGGCTGGATATGCGGCTTTGAGTATGTCTGTCATGGAGAGCATACCAACCAGCTTCCGGTCGTCATCAATGACGGGCAAGCCCATGACCCTGTTTTTTTGTTCTTTCTGAACCGCAGTGCGGAGAAGATTAACTGCTTTTTTGACTGTAGCATCAGGACTAAGATAGTCTTGAATGGGAACCATAATGTCTTTTGCTTTCATATAAATTATCCTAACGATATACGATTTTAAATTTTATTTTGAAAATACTAATTAATTAATAATTATATGTCAAATTGTATTTGTTCAAAAAGTAAAAAATACCCGGAGGCAAAAAAAGAGGGCTGACCAAAAGCCAACCCTCATTTTTGTTAGTGATAAAACTTTTTTATTTTTCAATCAGCGAAGGCAACCAGAGCAATATTTCGGGGCATCTGGATCGCTTTCGAGCTTTCTGGATAATGCCCCTAATTTATTTGACATTCTTCAGCAGTGCCATCGGTAAATTTTATCCGGGTATGCCGGAAGCGGAAGCTGTCGCGAGGCTCATCATGGAAAAGATACCCTATCTGGCCGCAATTTCCGCCGGTTCAGTATTTATGGGCGCGAACACCTATATCGGCAACGCACCGAATTTTATGGTCAAATCTATTATCGAACTTTACTTATTTTACCCCTTTTTCCCTTTCTTCCGTCAGGCAATAAACCCCCTTGCCTTCCCTGATCGGCCGATAACAAAGATTATCCGATAGGCAGGTGGCCGGGCTAATATCCCCGGACTTCCAGCGGTTAATGAGTCCCGGCTCACGAATCAGCGGACGGCAGAGAGAAATAAAATCACAGATATTTTCCTGCAAAAGATTCTCGGCGACAGCAAAGGTACGAATGCCACCTACCAGAATCAGAGGCATCGATACTTTTGTTTTGAATTGTTTCGCCTCTTCTTTGTAATACACTTCTTCCTCCGGTGATAATCTACCGCGGCGCGACGGAATACATTTCCCGGAGAGAGACGTGCCGCCGGATAGTTCAATAGCGGCAACTCCGGCTTTTTCCAGCAGCATGGCCGTCTGCACCATATCAGTGGCAGTCAGACCTCCTTCCAGAAAATCAGCGGCATTCATTTTAACCAAAACGGGGAATTTACTGCCCACAGCGGCAAAGATTGATTGCAAAACTTCCAGTAAAAAGCGGGCGCGGTTTTCCACTGTCCCTCCGTATTCATCGCGGCGCTTGTTAAAATAGGGCGATAGGTATGAGCTTAGCAGATACCCGTGAGCGGCGTGCACCTGAACACCGTCAAAACCGGCTATCTGTGCCCTTCTTGCCGCCGCACTAAAAGCTTCTACTGTGGCACGAATGTCCGACCTTTCCATCTCCCGGCAAAATGTTCCATCTTCATTTTCCCATAGCATTGGCCCCATGGACACTTCCCCTGTTAAAGAGGTATCTGCTCTGCATCCGGCATGGTTGATCTGCATAACTATTTTGCTTCTCGCTTCATGAACCAGATCAGTCATTGCTTTAAGTTTGGGAATAAAGGCATCGCTCCATATGCCGACTTGCCTCAGGCCGGCCTGCCCTTCCGGACTTACAGTAGAGTGGCTGCTGATAATCAACCCGACGCCGCCTTTCGCCAGTCGCACGAGCAATTGAGTCAACTCCGGTGTACAAAAACTCTTTTCCGTAGCCATGCCTTCCCACGTAGCCGAACGGACAAAACGATTCGCCAAAATTATCCCGCCAATTTTTGCTTGCTCAAAAGCTTTCATTTTTGCTCCTTTTGTAAATTTCTAATCCGTTCCAAAAGCGGTGGATGCGAATAGTAAAACCAGACATATATAGGGTGAGGATGCAAGTTAGCCAAATTGTCTTTGGCCAGCCGTTTCAGGGCGCTGATCATTGGCATGGCAGTGCCCGTCAGTTCCACTGCTATGCGGTCGGCTTCGCGTTCATAGTGGCGCATTATTCCCGCGGAGATGGGGCTCAAGAAAAAACCGATAGAACTAAAATATAACGAAACCAGAAAAAGCCCGGCATAAAGAGCTGGGGGCGGCACACCAAAGGCGCGGTATAAGACCGGTGCATTGACTATCCAATAAACAAAATAAAGCACGATGAGCGATGCGGCAACCATAAAGGCTAGCTGTTTCAAAATATGCTTCTTTTTCCAGTGGCCGATTTCATGCGCCAGTATGGATAAAATCTCTTCCGCCGAATGCGAAGCCAGAAGCGTATCGTAAAGAACTATACGCTTGGTTTTGCCGATGCCGGTAAAATAGGCGTTGGTATGCCTGGAACGCTTGCCTTCATCCACCTGATAAATTTCTTTAGTTTTTAAACCGGCTTTGGCCATCAAGGCCGTAATCTGCTCTCTTAAGGCTTCATCCCTGATGGGCTCGTATTTGTTGAACAGGAGAGCAATTACTACCGGATAAAGCCACAATATTAATATCTCGAATAACGTAAAAAAAATCCAAGCCCAAAACCACCAACTTGCCGGGAGATAAAAGATAAAAGCCATCAAGGCGCTAAGCAAAATCCCCAGGAGAATTGCGGAAATAACTATGGACTTGAACAAATCGGTCAGCCAGAGACGCCAGGTTATAGTGGAAAAACCGTATTTAAGCTCCAGCACAAATGTATGATAGAGATCAAAAGGAATTCCGGCAATTCCGCCGAGAGCCGCCAGCACTCCAAAAAAGATCAGCGCCTGCCCGATAAAGTGCAAGTGTAATCCTGCAAGCCGGCCCGCCAAAAATGGCAGCAAAAGAAAAAGAATGGCCAGTTCCAAAGCATCCTCGACAAAATTTTCCTGCGAAGCCAAACGGGCATTTTCTACTGTGTAGTCCACCATCGTCTGTAAGGTGTTTTTATCAATAATTCCCTGAAAAACATCCGGTATGTTCTTACCGTGGAGTTTTAAATGATCGATATTGAGCTCCTGCAGAATATAACGCCAGATTATTCGTCCCACAAATAAAACTAAAAATAGAATGATTAGTGATTGTTCCATAAAAATTTCTTTCCTGAGTGCTGGCAGTTTTTGGCAATCGAACCTGAATGTATTATAGTTTTCATTTTCTTGACATACAAGACCTTTTTTCTTATATTGTCAGCAGCTTGAAGGGATGAATTATGAAAAAAGCTATTGCGTGTCTGGTTGGCTTCATCTTTCTGATTTCAGCCGTTGCAGTTGTTGCTGAAATTAAATCATTAATCAAAGAATATACCTATCAGGCCAGCGAGCTCGACAGCAAAACATCCTGCCGGGCCATTGCCTTGGAGCAAGTAAAAAGAGAGCTGCTAGAAGAGTTGGGCACTTATGTAGAAGCCACAACCATAGTTCAGGATGCGCAAATTGAAAAAGATGAAATAAAGACCCTTTCCGCCGGTATTGTGCAGACGAAGGTGCTCGATGAAAAATGGGATGGCAGGGAATACTGGCTTAAAGCGGAAGTCAGCGCCGATCCGGATGAAGTGGCGGCATCCATCGATAAATTAAGAAACGACCAGCAGCTTGCCGAGGAATTGGCGGAATCACAAGCCGAAAAAGAAGATGCATTAAAAGAAGTTGACCGATTAAAAGCCGAGCTAGCACAGTCTAATGCAAATAAGGAAAAGCTGGCGCAATATAACCAGGCCGTCAATCAACTACAAGCATCTGATTCTTTTGAACAGGGTAGCGCCTTAACCATTGCGGGCGACTATGAGGGAGCAGCCAAAGAGTATGACCGGGTTATCTACTACAGGCCTAATGACGCCAAAGCATTTTTCAACCGTAGTATCGTTTTTATTTATTTAGGAAATTACAACCGAGCCACAACTGATCTTGACCGGGCGATGGTTTTGCGGCCAGCCAATACCAACAGTTATTTTCAGCGCGCCAGCGCATATAAAAATATCAGTGAAAACCGGATAATCAACAGGCCTTATCAAGGGCGGCCGTTTCCGGGACGGCCTTACCGGCCGAAAGCGCCTAAATATGATCCGCTGCAAAAGTATTTGGATAAAAAACAAGCAGAACATAGATTAGTTAAGGTTAATCCGTTCCGGCCAAGACCGATAGTGAAAAGAGACCCCAAATATGTTCCGCCGCGCGCGCTCCAGCCGAAACAAGAAAGACCTGTTATTGGACAGCCAGTTAAACCGGACATATACAAGAAAGGCGATGTGCCGCCTCCAGCCCGCATGGAGAGAAAACCGCCCGTTGTCACACCCCGTGTTGATGGTGAACGTGGGGGCATACAAAAGAGAGACTTAAACGAAGAGCAGAAAAGAACTTTGCAGCAGAGGAAAAAAGAGCAAAATGAGCAAAGGGCTCTGGAAATGCAACAACGCCGGGATTTGCGGAAAAAAGAAGGCTCTTTTGCCAGAGAACCGGTTAAGCCGGAAATACGCAAGCAAGTTAATGTGCCTCAATCGCGGGTAGAAAAAAAGCCGCCTGTGGTTCAGCCGAAGCGTGACGTTTCTGCTCCAAAAGCGCCGCAACCAGCTCAACAGCAAAAAGTGAACACGAAGAAGCAAATACAAGAAGAAGAATTGGAAAAAGCTTCGCGCCGCAGGTAGTAAAGGTCGAAATAAAAGCCGCGCTTATTAATTTAAGCGCGGCTTTTTTATTGATTAACATCAGAGATTGTCATTCCGGCTTGTGCCCTATAGGGTGAATCCAGTAATATTTAGACGTCTGGAACCGGCCTGCGTCGGTGTGACATTGTTTTTGTTTTAAAAGAATATTCAAGTATGTTTAGTTTATACCATTTCTAAATCAAAGATGATATCGAGGCGGTAGTGAAACTCCAATTCCGAAAGCGAAGCGCAGCGGAATTGGTAAGTTGTAATGAGACGCAAACTTCAGAAACAAAGTGCGCTGAAGTTTGCTGGTCAAATTATACCGCATATTAGCGGTGAACTATCCTGCGCTAGCTGTGGCAAGGAGGAGGCGACGAGGCGTATTATACCTACGTTGAGAAAGCCGACGACGAGGCTAACAAAGATAGCGCTTTGATTTAGAATTGGTATCAGAAATTCTTCGCGGCCTGGTCGATCCCTTTCTTTATCTGATCCAGCTTTTCCTTGCTCATTTTTACCGATATACCCATGACTAATGTACGGCCTAAAAGATTTTCCGCCTGCGGAATGTTTTCCCGCAAATACTGAACATCGCCTTTATAAGAAGGATCGGTAAACGGATATTTTTTGGAGTTGGGAGTGGACTTCGCCAGGAAGTGTTCCCAATTCGGAACATAATGCCACATGTTTTTCTTGTAGCAAACAGTATCCACACCTTCGGCGCTGAGCAGATTCTGGAATCTCTGCGCCTGATTTTCATCCGGCATATTAAACGCTAAAAAAGTAGCGGAATCTCCTTCGGGATCTGGTTTCGCGCGGAATCCTACACCTGGAACCTGCGCCAGCACATCCATAATAAACTTTTTATTTTTCTTTTGCTCGCCTATCAGGTAATCCAGTTTGCGTAACTGCGCCAGACCCAGCGCGCCTTGCAGTTCATTCATCCGGTAGTTGAAACCAAGAATGGTTCTGCCTTCCAGAGCGCGGCTGACTTTGGGATTATGATCATGGCCATGGTCGTGATACCATTCCGCATGGTGGTAAAGATCAAGATTATTGGTAATTACCATTCCGCCTTCGCCGGTTGTTACCGTTTTAACATAGTCAAAACTAAAAGTTCCCATATCGCCAAAACTGCCCAGTTTTTTCCCTTTAAAACTTGCACCGCAGCCCTGAGCATTATCTTCCAACACCAGCAACTTGTTTCTGTGGGCAACTTCCACTATTTTATCGATATTGGCACCCGATCCGCACATGTGCACAGGAATTACCGCTTTCGTATAGGGTGTCTTTTTCTTTTCAATTTCCTGCGGATCAAGATTGAGCGTATCATCAATATCCGCCATCACCGGAATGGCGCCTACTTCCATAACTGCTTCGTAAGTGGCCAAAAAAGTAAATGCAGGCACAAGCACTTCGTCACCGGGGCCAACATCCATTGCGGTTAGCGCTATTTTTAGCGCCGACGACCCGGAAGTAACACCCAGCGCATAGCTGGCCTGACAATACTTGGCAAACGCTTCTTCAAATTCTCTTACTTTAAAAACACCATTTCTTTCTTTATCAAAACCATAGCGCATCAGGATGCCTGTTTCGAGAACATCCATAATTTCTTTGATTTCTTCTTTACCGATTAATTCTGCACCAGCCATTATTCTATTCCTCCTCGATGTAAGTTAATTAAGTCAAAAACTCTCTCAGTCATTCCGGCGCAGAGACTGTGTCACTATTCACTTTTGTGTCATTTCGGGTATAAATATAGGTAA
>PLMQ01000016.1 GCA_003142535.1 Syntrophaceae bacterium | reverse complement strand
GGATGAAGCACTTCTTCCTGTAACAATGCATACAGCAATTTTGGCGAGCATGCTTCCTTTCAAGCGGTAATCAATATGGCAGTTGGACAAATTTCCCATAAATTACGAAGTTCGCTTTTAGTCCTTATTACCATGAAATACGAAATGCTATAAATAGGTATTTACTGAAAATAATGTTATATTTTACTTTTAAGAAAAAAGAAGTTATGTTATTTTGATACACAAATCATCGGAAAAAGCGAAGTTCGTATATTAATTGTTAGGTGAGGAAAATATGGAATATCCAAAGTTCGAATCAAACAAAGGGAAAATAGGCTCAAGGAAAGACCCAGTCACCAAAGAAAAGAGGTATTTCACTATTGAAGATGAAATACAAAAAACCCAATCAAATGCGAAGCACAAAAAAATAGTACTACAAAAATTGAAATTTAATGACAATAAAGAAATACAGTTGAGATTAGGCTATTACATTTTGGGCAAGCTTCCGAGGATGCAGGGAAAATGGACATGGGGACAATACGCGGCGTTTATTCCAATTCGTGACTTTAAAAGCATTTATAAGGAAGCTACAGAAAGAGGCTGGTTTAAATAAACCACATAACCAGCCAATACAGCCGATCGCTACGCTCCGGCTGATTTCTTCGTTGAGCCTGTAGGATAAGTCGACGAACAGCATTTAGTGGGAGATGCATGAAAAAATGACCAAGTAGAATGCCCCACAATCGACGATCGTGTGACGGGGAGGGGTAAAGAGACTCCTGAAAATAGCATAAAAATTATTTCGTGGAGTTTTTCTACAGGCTCGTTGGGCATAATGAAAGGAGAGCCAAATGGACCAAGATCAGGCCAGTAGACCGGAAAAAATTGGAACTGCGGTCAAACTTCTTTACATCACATTGGGTATTGGGGTCTTGAGAAGCATTATGGAAGCATCAATGCACGCTCAAATGGCCTCGCCGGCGTTAGTGATGTTCATTACATTCTTCGTTCTCGGGATCATGTGGCTGTTTATATACATGATCGGAAAAGGTCGAAACTGGGCACGCATAGCATTCTTGGCGTTGTTCATCATCGGCATACCATTCTCCGTGCTTCCACTTTTGCAGAGTCTGGCTGCAAATCCTATTTCTGGACTGCTTGGCATTGGACAAACAGTTATCCAGATAATTGCGATAGTCTTTCTATTCCAGAAACCATCTTCTGACTGGTTCAAGGCAATGAAGATGAAATCGATTAGCGATTGGAAACCACTCACTGCTGAAGATCCTAGATTAGAGAACAAACAGAAATCTAGAATAATTTTTTCTTCATGGAAAACCACCATTACATGGATTGTGACTGGACTTTTTGTTTTAATGTTTATCGGTTTGTGTAGTTATCAAACGAAGCATCCCACCCCTACAACGAATAATGAAATTAATCAGACAATGAACGCTGATTTTTTTGATGTATCGGGCAAGGTTATTTACCCTACAACGAATAATGAAATTAATCAGACAATGAACGAATCGCTAACGGAGGTTTCAGCATTTGATCTTGCACGTGAATATGAACAAAATACTGTTGCAGCAGATAAGAAATTTATGGGCAAGAGATTTAGAGTTACTGGAACTGTTGTTGATATCAATACAGATTTTTTAGGTAACCCTTATCTTGTTCTAAGCGGAGGAGTAAATCAGTTTTCGAATCCGCAATTTGAATTTGATAAAAAACTAGTAAATAGGATTGCTAATCTTAGAAAAGGGGAACAGGTTGTTTTAGTATGTGAAGGCAAAGGAGATATTGCAAAAACTCCTATGTCAGATTCATGTATCTTCTCACAATAATTGTTTTTTTATGAGTTCGTGCAATCTTACTGAAAAATATAAAAAAATCCCTTAGAAAAGGAGATAAAAGCATGAAGGCTCACAAAGATCATACAAAAGATTTTGAAGACTTGACTTATGCAGAACAGGCTAAATCAATAAATGCTGAAATGGCATATTTACCAAAAGCAATAAGAGCACATCTGAGAAAAGCAGAGAGTGAAGGACGTAATACAAGCACGGTGAGACAAAAGTGCATTAACCAAGTGCAAAGGTTACTTCAACGTATAGAAAGAATATAATTTTTAACAAATCAATTCAGCGGAATCCGATGATTTCCGTCTTTACTCTATTTCAAATGGTAATCCTCAATTATGACAGTTGTCCAATTCTGAACAGTTGTAGATGTAAGCGATAAACTACATTTGACAACTTTCTTTATGATGGCTGCGGAAAAAATATTAGTTTTTTCCGTACCCTAATTATAAAAAAGAGCCGTCCCACCGAAGCATGAGACGGCTCTTTGAAAATATTCAGAAATAGTGAGTAATCGGTCTATTTAACTGCGTCTTTCAGACCCTTTCCAGCTTTAAATACGGGAACCTTCTTTGCGGCTATTTTAATGACTTCGCCTGTCCGAGGGTTCCTGCCTTTGCGGGCTTTTCTCTTGCTGACACCAAATGTGCCAAATCCCACAAGTGTAACGGCGTCACCTTTTTTGAGTGCTTTCTGGATTGCCGCCAGTATTGCGTCTACTGCCAGCCCCGCTTCTTTCTTGCTGCATGTAACCTTTGCCACTTCATCGATCAAATCAGCTTTGTTCATTAATCACCCTCCTGTTTTTTTATTTGTAGATGTATAACTCTCTATACATTCTTGTTTGCCACAAATCAATCCGAATTACTGTGATCAGGTCGCCTCTTCTCTGATTCCATAGCCAGATGCTGATCAAAGAAATTACTGGTCAAACGCGGGTATCTTTGCTATGTAAGAACCAGATTTACATAAAAATAGTGTTTTGGCCATCCCAAGTTAAGATTGATTCTGCTCTAGCCGATATTAATCACAAAAAACCAGCACAGAAAGATGATAAAAAAATTTAATTTATGAAGAAAGACCATTTAAGAAACATCGCGATTATTTCCCATGTTGATCATGGCAAAACAACGTTGCTCAATGCTATGTTGAAGCAGACGGGAGTTTTCCGCGCCAATCAGACCATAGAAGACCGGGTGATGGATTCGATGGACCTGGAAAAAGAACGCGGGATCACCATTACGGCGAAAAATACGGCGGTGGATTACAACGGCATTAAAATCAATATTGTCGATACTCCCGGCCATGCCGATTTTGGCGGCGAAGTGGAACGCAGCCTCAATATGGTGGACGGCGCGATTCTGCTCGTTGATGCCAGCGAAGGTCCGCTGCCCCAGACAAGGTTTGTGTTGAAAAAAGCACTGGCAAAAAAGCTGCCCATTATTCTGGTTATCAATAAAATTGACCGCGGCGATGCCCGCATTGAGGAAGTAATCAACGAAACTTACGACCTGTTTATTGATCTCGATGCGGATGAGCAGCAGATCGAATTCCCTATTTTATATACAAATGCCAAAATCGGCGTCAGCCATAAAAAGCTGGGAGATTCCAGCACCGATCTGCAGCCATTGCTCCAGACGATAATTGACAGCATACCGGCGCCGGAAGCAAACGACGATAGCATTCCACAGTTTCTTATTACCAATCTGGATTATGATTCTTATGTAGGACAAATCGCTATCGGTCGCATCCAGAGCGGGAAGCTGGAAATGAATACCGGTTACAGCCTTTGCGCCAAAGATAAGATAATACCGAATGTGAGGTTTTCTGCACTTTATACTTTTTACGGGCTGACCAAAAAACCGGTAACAAGCGCTGAATCCGGCGATATTATTGCTCTCTCCGGAGTGGACAATATTACAATCGGCGATACAATTTCCTCTTTAATTGATCCGCAGCCGCTGCCCCGATTGCAGGTGGATGAGCCGACTGTCTCCATGATGTTCTATGTCAATGACGGCCCCTTTGCCGGTACGGAAGGTAAATTTCTTACTTCCCGCCATTTGCTGGAGCGTCTGGAAAAAGAATCTCTGAGAAATGTTGCCATTAAAATCAAGAAGCTGGAAAGAACCGATGCTTTTGAGGTCTGTGGCCGTGGTGAGTTGCAAATGGCGGTTCTGATCGAGACGATGCGCCGCGAGGGCTATGAATTGATGGTTTCGCGTCCGCGGGTTATAACCAAAGAAGAAAAAGGCAAAACAATGGAGCCGCTGGAAAGGCTTTTTTTGGATATACCGGAAGAGTTTGTCGGTAAAATTACCGAAAAACTGTCCATAAGGAAAGGACGGATGGAAAGCCTCGTCAATAAGGGTAGCGGCAGGGTCAGCATGGAATTCCTGATCCCGTCGCGAGGTCTGATTGGCTTCCGCAGCCAGTTTTTAACGGATACCAAGGGCGGCGGCGTGATGAATTCATTACTGGAGGATTACGCGCCGTGGTTTGGCCCCATACCCCAGCGCATGACCGGTGTTCTGGTGGCTGACCGTTCGGGACGAGTTACTACTTATGCCAGCTTTGCCATGGAAGACCGCGGAGAAATGGTTGTGGAAGTGGGCACGCAGGTTTACGCAGGCATGATTGTCGGTGAGCGCAACCGTAGCAGCGATTTGAATGTGAACATTATCAAGGAAAAGAAACTCACCAATATGCGCGCTTCGACCTCGGATACGACGATAATATTGAGGCCGCCCCGGGTTCTGTCATTGGATCAGGCGATAGAATTTATTGCCGAAGATGAGTTGGTGGAAGTGACTCCCGAAAGCTTCCGCCTGCGTAAAATGGAGCTGGATGCGGTAAGGAGGGCTTCGCAGCAGAAGAGTCAGAGAGTAGATTAATCACGGGTATTGCACCCTCCGCTGAGCGGGATAATTCGCCCAGCAAACTTCAGCTTGTGACCTCTTGTGACCTTCAGGTTATTAGGTTATGCACTTTGTTTCTGAAGTTTGGGTCTCATTACAACTTACCAANNCTTGTGACCTTTAGGTTACTTGTGACCTTTAGGTTATACGCTTTACTTTCTGAATTGGAGTTTCACAAGAAAAGAGAGGCAGTAAATTGATTAACAAAATTTCGGACAACTTTTATGCAATCACACTACCCATGCCGTTTCGGCTCAAGCATGTGCATGTTTATGCTTTAGTGAATGGCAATGATGTGGCGCTTTTTGATACCGGTTTTAATGTCGGCGGTTCCTATGAGAAATTGGAAAATGACCTGAAGAGTATCGGACAGAGCATAAAATCAATCCGGGATATTTATATCACTCATGTACATGCCGATCACTGCGGTATGGCCGGATTAATCAAGGAAAAATCGGGAGCGAAAATTCATCTATCTCCGACGGCTGACGAGTCCAATCAAAATTACAACAACACTGATTTATTAACCCGGCAAATGAAAAAATTCTATTTGCTTCATGGGCTGACCGAGCAGGAAATTGAAGGTTTAATTGTCATGTTCAGCGGTTTGCGTGATATTATTTCGATTTTCAAAGGGGATGACCATTTACAGCCCAATAAAATTTGTGAGTTTGGCGATTGGAATTTTGAAGTGATTTTTACGCCCGGCCATTCCAACGGTCATGTATGTTATTATTTCCGTAAACAAAAATTTCTGCTTTCCGGTGATACTATCCTGCCGCAGATAACGCCTAATCTAAGCCCTGATTTAGTAGATGAGGATTTCCGTCCCTTGCACAGTTTTCTTGCGTCCCTGGCAGCATTGGAAAAACTGCCCGTAGAAAAAATATATCCGGGACACGGCAATGCCTTCAGCGATTTAAAAACACGCACACGGGAAATGCGCGAGCATCATGCCGAAAGATCACGGCTGATTTTTAACTGCATTACCGGGAAACCAAAAACAACTTTTCAGGTTTCTCAGGTAATCTTCGGTTCCGACCTGCCTGATTTTGACAAATTCCTCGCGTTAAATGAAACCTATGTGCATTTATTGGAGTTGAAACTTCAAGGCGCTATCAAAGAAGATATTAGTGGCCAGAATTTAGTTTATCGTTTGGTTTAAACTTCTTAATAATTTGCTATATGGGGAACTAATTTAGGATGGAAAATAACAAGTCAATTACAATTAAAAAGGATTTAGAAAAAGCTCTGGCAGCTTTGATGGAATTAAATCCCAATTTTTTCCTGTGCCGGACGACAGATCAGCCCGATATTTCCGGAAAGCGTCCCCATCGCCTGCAAAAGGTTCTGGTAGCTAATCGTGCCGAGATAGCTAAAAGATTTTTTCTGACACTGCATGAAGAAGGGATTCCTTCCGTCGCGGTTGTGACCGATGTGGATAAGGAACAATCCTGGTATGAATTTGCCGATGAGATTATATTTATCGGCGATAAACACAATTATTCCAATATACCCATAATTATTGCTGCTGCGCAACTGGTGCAAGCCAATGCGATATATCCCGGTTACGGTTTTTTATCGGAAAGCGCCGAATTTGTGGAATGCCTCGATGCCGTTTCTAAACTTTACGATAATAAAATAATTTTTATGGGGCCGGACTATAAGACAATGAAGCAGGTAGGCAACAAGCTCAATGCCCGTGCTCTGGCGCGAGAGAATAAAATCCCATTGTTTGAAAGTTCCGATGTGCTATCTGCTCAAACTAAAGCGCAGGCGAAAAACGAAGCCCGGCGGATTGGCTATCCGGTAATGATCAAGCTGGCCTCCGGCGGCGGTGGCAAAGGATTATATACGGTTTTCCACGAAGCGGAGCTCGAAAGAGCAGTTGATTCCTGCTGCCGCATCGGCCGTGAGCTTTACAGCGATACATCATTTTACATAGAAAAATACTTGACGAAACCAACGCATGTGGAAGTGCAAATATTCAACGGGCGGGCTATCGGCATAAGAAAATGTGCCGTGCAGCGGAGAAATCAGAAAATAATCGAAGAGAGCGGGCATTCTTTCCTGGATGATGCGCTGGCCGCGGAGCTTCTATCCTCCGCCGAAAAAATAGCTCGTGTTTCCGGGTACAGCAAGAACGGCGGAGCAGGCACGGTGGAATTTCTGATTGATGGCGAAACAGGGAAGTTCGGTTTCATGGAAGTCAATACCCGGCTACAGGTCGAATATGCGGTAACCGATCAGTCTCTGGGAATAGACCTCGCCAAATGGCAGATCCTCTATTTTGATGGAAGAGAAAAGGAAATTATCGGGCTGGATATGTTTAAAACCATAGTTTCCAAGAGAGATCATTCCATTGAATGCCGCATCTATGCGGAAGAGCCGGAGAATGATTATCTCCCTTCTCCCGGAGTAATCAACGAAATAGACCTTCCCACTTTTAACGGAATTCGCTGTGATTTCGGCTATGGTAAAGGCGACAATATATCGCCTATGTATGATCCCATGATCGGCAAGATAATCGCCAACGGGGCGACGCGGAGAGAAGCTCTGATCCGCCTTGATCGGGCATTGCAGGAACTTTATATCAGCGGCGTCAAGACGAATGCCAATCAGCTGTTGCGCATTGTGCGGCATCCCGAGTTTGTCCAGGGCGATTATTCTAATAATCTGCTCTTAAATAATCCGGAGCTCAATTTTCAGGAATCAGCAGGCGATGATAATGCGCCAGCGGATAGCCGCAGCCAGAAACAAATTCATTTCGGCGGGCTTACGGAAAACGTCAAGCTGCTTTATCAAGCGGTTGAGGAATTCCTGATCGCAGCTCATATTGATGGAGTCATTAATGCCAGATTTTTGAAGGTTCCTTCGCGGTACACCATAGAGTATGCGGGCAGGAAATATACACTGGAATATCTGCAAACAACTTTGAACTCTTATTATATATTTGTGAACGGGATATACAATGGACAGGCCTATCTCAATACTTTTAATGACCGTTTTGATGATCTGCAAATAATCTTTGGCAACAGTTCTTACCGGATTCGCATCGACAGGCAGCCTAATTATATTGTTCTGCGCATGAAAGACGACAGCGGCAAAGTAAACTATCACCGCCTGCATGTCATGCCCGAAGGGTTGGAGGAGAAGGACGATTCCGGTGTTGTCTATTCGCCGTTTCAGGGGAACTTTGTTGCTTTCTGCCGTGATGACTTGAAACCGGGAGCAATTGTTAAAGAAGGTGAACCGTTGATTATTCTTTCCTCGATGAAAATGGAAACAACTATTCATGCGCCCGTTAATGGAAGGATTAATTATATAGTCATGGATGGCGATTCCTCCGTGCTGCAAAACTCTAAGGCACCTGATGGCGGTATTCTGGCGAAAAGCTTCCAGGAAGGAGAAAAGCTGGTCATCATTGAAAGAGAACGGACTGATCAGGAAAGTGCAGAGCAGGTGGAACAGAATAATATTCAACCGCCCGTCTATCTCGTTTCTGGTGATACTCTGGAAATATTCATGGCGCCGGACTTTGCGGAAATGGCCGCCGGAAATTCCGCCAAGCATATTAAGGTGTTTATGGAGTTGCTCTACTCCTTGATTCAGGGATTTATTGAACAGCCGGTGATTATCGAAAAGATGGAAAACGTTTTGAACAGAATTTCCATTGAAACATGGCCGCCGCAGACCAAAAATAAAATTTCGGAAAAGATTAATGAAATTATTTTGCAGTATGTCGGTATCAAGAAATTATTTTCGCCGGTCGTTTATGAGAACGGATTATCACTGCCCGAAGAATTAAACAATTTTATTTTGCAGGGGCACAACTCGCAACTGGAGATGTCACCTGTCTTTGCCGGCGTAATAAAGCCCTTACTTCAATCTTATGGTATAACTGATATCACAAGCCACAGGTCCGAAATGCACAAGATGCAGCTTCATCTAGTTTTCATGCTTTTAAAGAGATCATATGAAATATGCCTTGATCACCCGGATATTATCAAGGCGCTGGCCCACATTAATGTCAATTTGGGAAGCTCAGCCCAAACATACAGTACTCTGGCCACGCTGTTCGAGCAGGAACAATCGGAGTTTGATGATTCTCTTTCCCGCTACATTAAAAAAGTAATTGAAGAAAGTTTCCCGGATCGCCCCATTCAGTCTTACACCGGCGGCGACGGTGCGTTAAGCAGCAAATTACTGCCTCTGCGGAGTGACCAAGGCGAGGAATTACTGCCGCAGCGATTCCTGAAAGCCATTGCACAGCCTGAACAAAAGCTGATGCCGGAAAATATCGCTGAAGTTTTCAGGGATGAATTGCAAGCCAAGCTTACCGCTTTGGAGAAAAAATTTGCAGTCCAAAGGCTTTATGCTCCGTTCGGTGATGTTTTGCTATATCGCCTGCAGGAAAAAGAAAATCAGCACAATTACAGTTACGTCGCTTTTGCCTTTATTAAGCTTGAGGGGGCAGATGAAGAAAATCTGCAAAAAATGGAAAATGTTTTTTTCCAGGCGGCGTCAATAATAGCGGCATACCAGCAGGTGGCGAAAGGGCAGGAAAATTGGATAGAGGTCATCACGGATCGTTGTGCTGCGGTCTGGGAAACAAATCTGAATAATCCCGACCTGCTCGATTACAACAGATTGACCAGAGTATGTTCATCGGTTCTGGGTTTCTTTAATGATAAAACACTGGCCAAAGGAATAATCAATCTGGATGTTCAATACTATCAGAGCGAAACTACCCGGCGCAGGCTGATCCTCTTTTATCAAAAAGATAACTCTGTTGTCCTCGATCTGCTCTTCGATTCCGATAAGCGCAATCCTTATTTAAACGAAGAAAAATTCGACAGCGCCAGTCAGCGGCTCTTTGACAGCGACAAATGGCCGATTGAATATTGGGCCGAGGAATGTCTGGATCCCGGCTCCATGAGCGAAATAAAAATCGCATCTATAATTGATAAACAGTCCGGCCGCCCGGTCGGGGCAAAGATTTTTTGCGGCACTATCGAAGGCAGGAAAGTATGCTTCTATATGAAAGATTCGCGTATCAGTGGAGGCTCTACCGGAAAACGCGAGGGATTGAAGTATCTTGCCGCAGCCTATATTTCTTATCTTAACAACTGGCCTCTTTATGTCTGGAACGACAGTGCCGGTGCCAATATTATGGAAGGTGTAGTTTCTTTAAACCGCGGCGCCGAAGGATTTATGATGAATACGCTGCTTTCGGAAAATGTCGATTACCGGACATTTAAGCTTTATACTGATAATGTCGGCAATCCTGATCTGAAAAATTTATTTCAGGAACTTGACCGTCAGTTTGAGTTTTCGGAGCCGCGAGATAGCGTTAGGGAAAGATCGGTCCGGCTTGTGGCCGTAGGAATAGGCTCTTCGGCTGGGCTTGATGTTTACGGTTCCAGCCAGACTACCATCCAATTGTTGCTTGATTCCGAAAGCTCTTACCGGGTACTTACCGGGTCGAATGTCATCCGGTCGGTGATGGGTGAGGACATCTCCAACTATGATATCGGCGGAGCCAAGATTCTGGGTAAGTGGACAGGCATTGTTGATATTATCGCCAGCGACAAGATTCATTTGCTGAGCCACATCCGTCAGCTCCATCGTTTTTTCTTTAATACGGAGCAATTGCCGGCAATCAGAAGAAATAACAATGGCGACGTTGCAGAAATTACAGCTACCAGCGGTAAAAATCTGCTTGTCTTTACCGATTATATTGTTCGGAATAATGTTGATGACAGAATATTCCTATCCTTCAAGAAGGATTATTATGCATCGGAGGCGCTAATTGGCGGATTTGCCAAGATAGCCGGTAACCGGACCGTGATTCTTGGCCCGCGCACTCATTCCGGGTTAAGATCAACAGCTTCAATTATCAAAGCCCGTGAATTGCTGAAAATCGCGCATCGGACATCATGCAACCAGGTAATAATTTTTGGCAGGAAATGGCAGGAAAGACCTAACTATCATGAAAATATCAACATGCGTGACTGGCTGGACTTTATGGGGACCCTCCAGCGCAAGTCAGGGACAAGAATACATATTATCACTCACGTGGAAGGTCTGAAGTGCTTTGAAATAAATTACGGTGCTGACGCCATTATTTTTATCAAGGATGCGAATATTTCGCAGGCTGATCTGGCTTTTGCCAACAGAAACTCAACTTTTGTCGTTTCTTCGTTTGAGGAAGCCTTTGACTTATCATCAAAAATAATCAGTCGTTTGTCTTTGAAGGAAAGCAGGCAGGCATTTGAACTGCCTATAGGTCAGCCTTCAATACCCTCCGACACTACTCAGCCGTACGATATAATTGATTGCGTGATCACGCAGGCTTTTGACCAAGATAGCTTTGTCGAGTTTTACAGAGAAATGAATAATCCGTTGAGCGGGCCTAATCTCGTTACTGGACTTGCCTCTTTGGCCGGTCAGACGGTGGGGATTATTGCTGATCAGCCCATGTATAAAGGCGGCGGCGCAGATGCTCCCGGAACGGAAAAATTCAGAGTATTTACCGAATTTTTGAACAGAAATAACATTCCCCTGGTGATGCTATCCAACTCATCGGGCTTTGTGCCGGGCTCCAAGCAGGAGCGTTATCGTATCCAGGCAATCGGCGCCGAATCGCTGGATGCCAACATTTTGGGACAGATTCCCGTTGTGTCTGTAGTCTTAAATCAAAATTACGGCGGAAGACTCATTCAGGCTTTTAATAAATTTTTAAGGCCAGGTATAGTCTATATTGCCCTGGAATCTGCTGTTATGGCCGTTCTTGGTGTTACTGCCGCTTTCGATCTTTTAAACGGCTCTAAATACAATCATATGGTCGCCGCCGGAGAAATTGAAAAAGCCAGAGAAATGAAAGAGAGCTTTTATAAAAAGTATCTGGAAAAGGCCAAAGCGAAGAATGATGCAACTTCCACGGGGCTTGTGGATTGGACGATACCGGATATCAAAGACCTGCGCCAGCACTTGATTAAGGCTTTAAAGTTAGCATATAAAAAGTGCCGAGAGGTATTTCAGGTAAAGCCCTAAAGGAAAATATTTTTGAGTAAACAACTGCAAAAAGAAATAGAACGCCGCCGCACCTTTGGCATTATCAGCCATCCCGATGCCGGCAAGACAACGCTCACGGAAAAATTATTGCTTTTCGGCGGGGCTATCCAGATGGCGGGAGCCGTAAAGGCACGCAAAGCATCCAAACATGCCCTGAGTGACTGGATGTCTATTGAAAAGGAACGCGGTATTTCCGTCACCTCGTCGGTCATGAAGTTTGAATATGCCGGCTGCGAAATCAATCTGCTGGATACACCCGGTCATCAGGACTTTTCGGAAGATACTTACCGGGTGCTGACAGCCGTGGATAGCGCCCTGATGGTAATTGACGGCGCCAAGGGTGTGGAAACCCAGACCCAGAAACTGATGGACGTCTGCCGTCTGCGCAATACGCCGATCATCACCTTTGTCAATAAATTGGACCGTGATTGCCTGGCGCCGCTGGATATTCTGGCGGATATTGAAGATAAGCTGCAAATTGAATGTTCGCCTTTATCCTGGCCGATCGGCATGGGCAAGCGGTTTAAAGGGGTTTATAATATTTACGATAAAAAACTGCACCTTTTCACGTCTGGTAAAAGCAAGCGTACCGATGAAGGAGTGGTTATCGAAGATTTATCCGATCCACTTTTGGACGAATTACTGGAGAGTCAGGCTGATGAACTCAGAGACGAAGTTGCTCTCTTGGAAGGGGCAGCTAATCCCTTTGACCATAAGGAATATTTGAAAGCCGGCCAGACGCCAGTATTCTTCGGCAGCGCCGTCAACAATTTCGGGGTGAAGGAACTTCTGGACGCTTTTGTGGAAATTGCTCCGGCTCCTATGCCCCGCCCGACGACAACCAGACAGGTAATGCCGGATGAAGATGATTTTTCCGGCTTCGTTTTTAAAATTCAGGCCAACATGGATCCGGCGCATCGTGACCGCATTGCATTTTTGCGTATTTGCTCGGGCAAATTTCAGCGCGGCATGAAAGTGCAGCAGCATCGCATCGGCAAGGAAGTCACTTTAGCCAACGCCACTATTTTTATGGCGCAGGATCGCACCAATATTGAAGAGGCATATCCCGGTGATATCATCGGGATCCATAACCACGGCACCATCAAGATCGGTGATACATTTTCGCAAAAAGAACCGTTGAAGTTCACCGGCATTCCGCATTTTGCACCGGAGCATTTTTGCCGCGTGCACCTGAAAGACCCGCTGCGCATCAAGCACTTGCAAAAAGGGCTGACCCAGCTATCCGAAGAAGGTGCCATTCAGGTTTTTAAGCCGCTGTGGGGTTCGGATAATATTCTTGGTGCCGTAGGTGCTTTGCAGTTTGATGTAACTATGTCCCGACTCAAAAATGAGTATAGTGTTTATGCGGACTATGAAAAAACAGATTATGCGGCTGCCCGCTGGGTCACATCCGATGATGCAAAATTAATGGAAGATTTCCAAAAGAAAAATCATTCTAATTTAGCGCGAGATACAGAAGAAAATCTTGTCTATCTGGCGTTGAGCGAATGGCGGTTGGGCCATGTAATGGAAGAATGGCCGGGGATTAAATTTCATAAGACAATAGAAAAAAGTTAAAAAAATGCCTCAAGACCTGTACTTCAGATTTTGAGGCATTTTAAATGATTTTATCAGTTTTAATTTTTTACCGCGGAGATAAGCCAGTTTTTGATGTCTTCCGCTGATTTTTCCCAGCCTTTTTCAATCATAATCATATGGCCGAATTGTTTGTAGGCAATATATTTGTCGGCCTTGATCAGCCGGGCAAATTTTTCTTCCATGCTTTCAATGGCGATATTATCTCTCTTGCATCCTATTACCAGTTTGGGGCAACGGATTTTATCTACATCAATAGGATAACCCTTGCCGACCTGGTTTCCGACTGCCATGGATTCCGGGCCGAGCATTTTGTAAACGGTCATTTGATCTTTGGGCTCAATGTTGTTCAACGCCAGCTTGACGGTAATGGCGTAGTTGGGAAGGAGCGGTTTCTTCCGGATGGTAAACCAAATGCCCCGCAACATTATTTTAACCAGCATGAAATCCTTTTTGAATTCCAGTTTTATGCCTTTGGGGGGGGCGCTGGCAATCAACACCAGAGCTTTTATCTTGGCTGCGCCTTCGGCCGTTTTCAGGGAAACGAGCCCGCCCATGCTGTGTCCGATCAGGACACAGTCTTCAATGCCCAGGGTTGTGCGGACTTTGTTTACATCATCAACATAGTCTTCCATTGTTAATAGAGCCAGTTTGGGATCGGGATCACTTGCGCCGTGGCCGCGCAGATTTACCGCGTAACAATCCCATCCCGCCTTGGAAAAGAAATCAAGATAGTTTTTCAGGTATTCGGTTGTGCCTCCTGCGCCATGAACGAAAAGAAGCGGATAATTATATTTTTTGTCAGTTGCCTGAGCCTTATCCACAGCAAGAGTTCCTACTTTAATGTTCATCATAAAATTCCTCCTCAAATTTATAAATCACGGGTATGAACCCCAAAACAAGCTTAGAAACATTTCGCGAGCTCGCTTTGGGATATTATACCCTCCGCTTATGCGGGATAATTCGACCTGCAAGTTTCAGCTTGGGACCTCTTGTCACCTTCAGGTGGTTAGGTTATGCACTTTGTTTCCGAAATTTGGGTCTCATTACAACTTACCAATTCCGACCTGTGACCTTTAGGTTACTTGTAACCTCGCGTGACCTTCAGGTTATTAGGTTATGCGCTGCGCTTTCGGAATTGGAGTTTCACAAATAAAATATTGGTAAAAGATTAGACCTAAAGAGGCTAAATATCAAGCATAAATCATTAAAATCCACACGACAGTATTATTTCAGCCGTTTGTCCATTCCGGTAAAGCCGCAGTCCGGTTCGAAACAGGTGACGTTGAGGAAAACGCACTTTTGCCGGCAGACTGGGCATATTTCCGGTGGTGTTATAGCTACTAAAGTATTGCCGCAATTGCCGCATTTCCATGTGTTTTCGGGAATATTTGTTTTAGATTCGGCCATTGTATTTCTCCTTGAAATTTGTATCTGTAAATCTAGCATAAATGCACTGCGGATTGTGAATAAATTATTTGCAGATGAATATCCTTGAAATTATTTCTTTCTTTCGGTAAACCCATAGAACATTAAGTATGGAGATAAAATAATGGTAAAAAGCGCTAAGAAAAATGATCTGGCCGGTTTGACGTTGCTGGGTAAACCCGCTCAACCATCCCGGAAGCTGGAAGCATTTCCTAATCACCACCCCGGCCGCAATTACACTGTTACGCTGGAAACAGAGGAATTCACTTGTGTCTGCCCGATGACCGGCCAGCCTGATTTCGCGAAAATCAAAATTCAGTATATCCCGGATAAAAAAATCGTCGAATCCAAATCGCTCAAATTATATCTGTGGTCTTTTCGCAACGAAGGCGTTTTTCACGAACACGTGACCAATGTGATTCTCGATGATTTAGTTGCCGCCTTGAAGCCGCGTTGGTGCAAGGTGAGCGCGGAATTTTCCGTTCGCGGCGGTATCGGCATTACCGTGGATGCGGAATACAAAAAGTAATCCCGACACAATAATAAATCCTCAGTTTGTCTTACTGCTAATCAGCAATAGTTATATTTTTAAATATTTTCCGATTCCGGTACTGATAATTCCAATTCGTGCAGTAGTTCTCTGATGCGATCGGCATCCTTAGCATCCACAAACAATCGGGCATAAGCCCCAGCCGCACTGATTAAAAGAGAGCTATCTCCCTGAAAGAAGTAGGGAATTCCTTCGCTCTCCAGAATGGATTTTACAAACGCAATTTCACTTTGTTGATAAGTAGAGAAAACTTCTACAGGATCTTTAAAAATGGCTTCCGGTGCAGCTTCCAAAGGTAATTCCGCGACAAGATCAATACCGCAATCAGCACATTTGTAAAAACCTTCACGATACTCAGCTTTGCATTTCGGGCAAATCATTGCTTGCACCCCCTCCAGACTCGTTAATTTTTATGATGTGTCGATATCAGCACAAAACGAGCAGCGCGCTATGAGCGACCAATCACGAATAACTAAACATTTAGGGCACGGCGGCTTTTCCGCCTTCGCCTATTTTTTCATTTCTTCGTGTAAATCTTCCAGCTGAGAGGCCGATTCTTTAAATGCTTTTAAAACCTGCGGGTCAAAATGCCGCGGCATTGTTCTGCCGTCACCTTCCGTTATTATTTTGTATGTTGTGGCGTGGTCAAAGGCCGGTTTATAAATACGGACATCGCGCATGGCATCATATTGATCCACAATGTTCACGATCATTCCTTCCATAGGAATGCCGCCGCCCTTCAATCCATGAGGATAGCCGGTGCCGTCGTATCTTTCATGATGCGTGAGCGCGATAGCTTTGCCCATTTTCAGCTTGGGGTGGTTGCCGATGATTTTGGCGCCATACAATGTATGTTCCTTCATTTCTATAATCTCATTCGGTGTCAGCTTTTCCGGTTTCTTGAGGATATTCGGCGGAATGCATATTTTGCCCACATCATGTAAAGTTGACTGAACCCTGATTGTTCTGATGAATTCATCGGACATTTTCAGATTGCGCGCCAGAAGCGCACTGTATTCGCCCACTCGCAATATGTGGTTGCCCGTATCATAGTCATTGACTTCCGACGCCCGCGCCAGGGCATAGACGGTATATTCAAAAGCATTTTCCACTTCTCTCATTTGCGAGGAAAGTGATTTTAAAAAAAGAATATTCAGAACAAGGCCGTCTAACAGAGCGGCATCATAAGTGGACACATCTCTGCCGTAATTGAGTGCCAGGATGCAGATATCGCGGCTCAGGTAGCAGACCGCATCGGAGACAGTAATGTTAAAGGATACCAAAGCGTTGACAAATTTCTGTAGCTGTGACTTTTGAATATCTTCGTGGTTTAAAAAGACTGTCTGAGATTTTCCTTTTTCAGGCAGATTGAAAATTGTGCTGAAACTGGAATTGGAATCCACCATAGCCGTATCCGGTTCATTGAAGACATTTTCATATTGGTGCCATGTCCAGTTATTATTTTGATCGCTTGTTCCTACCAGCACTATTTGCGGTTTATCAATTTCATCGGAAGTATTTCTAATCAATCTCGGCACAATAGCGTTTATCTGGGCGGAAAAGTCGAAGGATAGCGGATCAAAGTTTTCGATTGTCGCTTTGCCGAATGTCGTCAGGCTATTGATGTTGGTGTAAGCGGTTTTCAAATCATTGGCGAGGTCTTTCATCTTGAGCAGCATTTTGATGCGGGCCAGCACTTCCTCATGGTCAAACGGTTTGCTGATGAAATCTTCCGCCCCGGCTTCGATGCCCTTGATTCGGTTTTCTTTGGAGGAAAGGACGGTAATCATAATTACAGGTATCTGCTGGAACCTTTCATCTTTTTTGATGTTCCGGCAGATGGTGAAGCCATCCACATCAGGCATTATAATATCCAGCAGGATCAGGTCAACATGTTGTTTGCCAATAATCCGCAAGGCTTCGGCACCATTATTGGCTATAATGGCTTCATAGCCCTGAGGCACAAGCACCGCCTGCAGCAGAGCCAGATTAGCCGGCTCATCATCCACGCAGAGAATAATCGGTTTCACACTAATCATGGAGCCCTCCTAAGTCGTGAAGCGTATTTCGTGAAGCGTCGCTCGTGAAACGTGAAGCGCGAACTACGAGATACGCTTCACGAGGTGCGCGTTATTCATTAAGTCGTTTTATTAAGTTTCTCAACATCCGTGATTCGTGATCGAGTTTCTCGATTGTTTTATCTCTCACGGCTTGTGTAATATATCCCAAAAGCAAACTCACCTCAAGTTGCGTTTCCAGTTCGGCACATGATCCCAGTGCAATATATAAAAACTGTCTGTACTCTTTATTATGGTAGCGGTTGAATCCTTCGGCAATATTGGAAGCAATGGACACGGCAGCGCGTCTCATTTGACTTACCAATCCATATACTTCTTCTTTGGGAAATCCTTTTGTATGTTCGTAAATATCGACGACTATTTCCATAGCCAGTCGCCAAACATCCAAATCCCTGAAACTTTTTATCTTGCTTTTTTCTTCCATTTTTCCTCATCCCTACGAGATACGCTTCACGGGTTTTTTCGCTTCACTCTTTGAGCCATTCTGCAACCATTATCGGCAACTGCACCGTATCAATCGGCTTGGGAATGTAATAATCCGCTCTAGCTGCTAGAGATTTTTCCTTGTCGCCGATCATTGCAAACGAAGTTAAAGCAACAATTTTGATATGCTTGGTTTTATCATCACTCTTCAGAGCTTTTATGGCTGCATATCCGCCCATAACCGGCATCTGTATATCCATAAAGATCAAATCCGGCAGATGCGCTCCGGCCTCTTTTATTGCTTCTTCACCGTTAGTTGCTTCGATGATCTCATAACCATGATATTGCAAAACATCCCGCAGGAGGATACGGCTCATTTCATGATCTTCCGCAATGAGTATTTTTTTTGCCATTATAAACATTCCTTTCGTATCTTGTATCTCGTGAAGCGTGAAGCGAAAAATACGAGATACGCTTCACGAACGACGCTTCACGGGTTTTTTACGCTTCACGCACTGATCGGTATTATTATGGTTACTTTGCTGCCCTTGCCCAATTTGCTCTCCATCTGGACAGTGCCTCCGTGCAACTCCACCAGCCTTTTGGTTACGGCCAGGCCCAGTCCCGTGCCTGTTTTTGTTTTGGTGTAAGGCGATTCGATCTGGGAGAAGGGCAAGAATATTTTCGGCAGATCATCGGTTTTTATTCCTATGCCCGTATCTTCCACTGCCAGGGTAACGGAATTATTATCCTTAGCGAATTTTGCCGTTATTTTTACAGAGCCGCTATCGGGCGTGAATTTCACGGCATTGCTCAGCAGGTTGAACATAATCTGTTTTACTATTTTTCCATCGGCATTGATTTGCGCGGGAACATCTGCGGCAATTTCCATACTGATATGGATTCCGTGATTCAAAGCTTTTTCCCTGAACATCAAATTGATGCCGGTCAGCATTTCTTTGATGGAGAATATCTGCGGATTCAGTTCCATTTTGCCCGCTTCGACCTTGGAGAGATCAAGGATGTCGTCGATGAGATTCAGGAGGTGTTTACCGCTGCCTAAAATAAATTGAACATACTCTTGTTGTTTTTCGTTGAGCGGGCCGAATAACTGGTTTTTCAGCACTTCGGAAAAACCGATAACCGAATTAAGCGGTGTTCGCAATTCGTGGCTCATATTCGCCAGAAAATCCGACTTCGCCTGGTTAGCCGCTTCGGCCTGCTCCTTGGCGATATACAGGGCTTCTTCTATTGCCTTGCGCCTGTTATTTTCATCAGCCAACTCGGCATTTACCTTTCTTAATTCCGTTGTGCGCGCTGCTACCAGTTCTTCCAGATGATCGCGGTGCTGTCGTATCTCCTCTTCCGCCCGTTTACGTTCGGTGATGTTTTGCGCTGTGCCATGTACGCCGATAATTTTCTCGCTATTGTCATATATTGCACCGCAGATCCAGTTCAACCAGTGAGTGCTGCCGTCGGGATGCATAACTTCCAGTTCCAACTGGATGGATTTGCCGGTTTTCCAGCAATCATTGACAGCCCTTTTGAGCTGCTCCCAGCTTTTGCGCGTATAAACCTGCGGATGATGGGTATCAGGAAATGTCAGTTGCTCGAATTTTTGGCCGGTAATCCGGTAAAGTTCTTCCGACCAGGTAATTGTTTTCTCGCTCGGATTCCAGTTCCAGATTCCTATCTTCGCCAGACGGTAAGCGTCCTGCAGTTGCTTTTGCGCTTCGAGCAGAGCCTTTTCCATCCGTTTGCGTTCGGTGATGTTTTGCACTGTGCCGTGCATGCCGGCGATTTTCCCACGATGATCATATATTACACCGCCGATCCAGTTTACCCAGCGATTGCTGCCGTCGGGATGCACCAGTTCCAGCTCTATCTGGCAGGATTTGCCGGTTTTCAGGCTATCATTGGCCGTCTTTTTCAGCAACTCCCAGCTTTCGCGCGTATAAATCTGCGGATGTTTGGTATCATGAAAATCCAGCTGCTGGAAATCCCGGCCGATCATCCGGTAAACTTCTTCCGACCAGGTAATTGTTTTGTCGCTGAAATTCCAGTTCCAGCTTCCTATTTCCGCCAGACGGTAAGCAACCTGCAGCTGCTTTTGCGTTTCTTGCAGCGCATTTTCCATTTGCCGGCGCTTGGTGATATCGCGGCCTACGCCCAGAAAGCCTACGGGCTTTCCATCTGCATCCCGCAGGAGCGATATATTCATTTCACCCCAGAATATATCGCCGTTTTTCCGGTAATATTCAAACTCGCCGCTGACATTAATTTCCTTGTTTTTATCGGCCAAATTTTCTGCCGTCAGATGCTGCAGTATGAGACCCTGTGCCTGCTGCAGAGAATCCGGCGTTAATTGCCGCTCCAGAGGCATTTGGGTAAGTTCGTCCAGAGTAAATCCTACTGCTTTGGTTATTGCCGGATTGATCCATGTTGCGTGCAAATTCATGTCCATCAGCCATACTGTGTCCTGAATGTTATCAGTGATAATTCTCTGCTGCTGTTCGCTTTCGCGCAGTGCTTTTTCCGCCTGCTTGCGCTCGATGGTCCCCGCCAGTGAGTTGGCCACGGCTTTCAGGAAATCCTCCTCCCACGGACTCCGGATGTGCCCCTCCTTCACGTACAGAACGATGACGCCCAGGATTTTATCACCGGACAGGATGGGTATGCAGTAATGCCCATGCGGCGGCATGCATTCGTAGCGAGTGTCGTGGCGCTCGTCCACCCGATCCGCGAACTGGACCGCCCGCAAAGCTGCGGCTCTTCCGCACAGGCAGTGGCCGTACGGAACCGTTTTGCATATAGTGCAAAGCTCTGGGGAGAAACCCTTGTGCACGTGAAGGTGCAGCGTTTCTCCCGCCTTGTCGGCCAGGAAGATGGCGCCTTTCGACTCGATCGCCAGCCATTGGAGCGAGAGGACCAAATCCAGGGCGCTCTCCAGGAACTCCTTGATGGTTCTGCCCTCCAGAGAGAGACCAAGCAAGGCGTTCATCGCGGCCTGTGTCTCGAAATTCAGCGCCAGCTTTTCTTCCGCCTGCTTGCGCTCGGTGATGTCGGTGAGAAAATTCAAGGTTGCTGGTTTTCCCTGCCAGGAGATTAATGTTGAATGAATCTCGACCCGTTTGACTATCCCGTTGCTGGCAACAATCCGGAATGGATAGAACTCAGGAACCCTTTCACCCTTTAGCCTGCGCAAGTACAACCCGAGTACCATTTCACGATCTTCCGGATGAATTAATTCTACAAAGGGGATCGAGGTCAAGACTTCATTAGACATACCAAACAATTTTTGCGACGCCTTATTAGCAAATTTCAGCTTTGCATCTTGAGCTATAAATATCGCTTCGCTGCTGTTTTCCACCAGCAGGCGATACTTTTCCTCACTTTCCAATATTTTTCTCTCCGCCTTTATTCGCTCGGTGATATCATTGTAAATCGCTATCACTTCCCCGGTGGGCAGTTTATATATATAATTCTCCCGCCAGCCCTCAATGCGTTTGTCTTTATAAAAGCTGGCGGCATAATGCTCCGGCCGGCCGGTTTTCCAAACTCTCTGCAGCGCTTCCCAAAATCCCATTTCCCGGACACCCGGAAATACCTGCAGCACTGATTTGCCGATGAGCTTCTTTCTGTCTATTTTTTCTGCTATTTCTGCCGCCCGGTTGAAATCCTTAAAGATAAAGTCAGCGCCATCGGCTCGGGCTTCGTAAATGGCAACGCAACTGCTCATGTTCTCGAACAGTTCTTTAAACCGGAACTCACTGGCGATGACGGATTGTTCGGCTATCCTTCGCTCTCTTCGTGATTGAGCTTCGGCCAATTCACGCCCCACGGCCGCAGAGAGGCGCGTCAAGTTACCCTTCATGAAATAATCACAAGCGCCCAGCCGCATGCATTCCACTGCCGTCTCCTCGCCGATGCTTCCGGATACAATGATCAGAGGGATATCAATGTTTGTCTCTTTGAGCAGGGCAAGGGCTTTCTCGCCGCTGAAATGCGGCATTCCATAATCGGACATAACGATATCCCATGTTTTATCCTTTAGTGATGATAGCATGGCCGCGGCCGTTTCCACTCTTTCGTATTCCGGAGCGTAGCCGCCTTTTTTCAGGGCACGGATGACCAGCAGGGCATCGTCTTCCGAATCCTCAATTATTAATACCCGCAATGATTGAGAATCGCCGGTTTTAGGTTTTAGCTTGCTTACTGCCGATGGAATTTTCTTTGCCATTATCAAAAATCCTTTCGTATCTCGTGAAACGTGAAGCGCGAAGCGCGACAATTGGTTCGTCATTCCGGTCTTGTGACCTTTAGGTTATGAAAGCCGGAATCCAGTTAAACTATTGTATTATACAAATCATGCCAATTCGGATTACTACTTTCAATTAATTCCAGTTTCCATATCCGTTTCCATTCTTTCAACATCTTTTCCCGTAATATTGCCGATTCCATATTCTCGTGCAATTCATACCAAACCAAATTATGAACACCGTATCGCTTTGAGAATCCTTTTACCAAATCGTTCTTATGCTCCTATATTCTCTTGATGAGATTTGAAGTCACACCAATATAGAGGGTGCCATTTCTTTTACTTGCCAGTATATATACAGCCGATTGTTTGCTCTCCACTTTCTCTCTTCCTGGATTCCGGCTTTCGCCGGAATGACGAAAAATAGCGTCAATTCAGTGTTTGCTTATATTCCTGCGCTTCACTCTTCACGAGATACGTTTATTTTGAAGCCGGAGGTGGCTCATTCCAGATCAGCCAGTAGAGTCCCAGCAACTTGATGACCGGCTGAAAATCATTAAAATTGACCGGCTTGCGGATATAGCTGTTGGCGCCCAGTTTATAGCCATTGACCACGTCCTCTTCCTGTGATGAAGATGTGAGGATGACTACCGGTATAAATTTGGTCAACTCACTTTGGCGTATTTTCTTCAGCACCTCCAATCCGTCTATTTTAGGAAGTTTCAGATCGAGCAGGACAAGAACGGGTAAATCTTTTACATTCCGCTGAGCATACTTCCCTTTGGCGTAAAGGTAATCAAGAGCTTCCGCACCGTCGCCGGTTACGATAACTTTATTGGAGATATTGTTTTTCTCAAAAGCCCGTAGGGTTAAATCCACATCATCGGGATTATCCTCCACCAGCAAAATAATTTTGTTTTCCATTATAAATCCTCCTTTTGTATTTCGTGAAGCGCACCTAGTGAAGCGTGAAGCGTCGCACGTGAAGAGGGAGATACGAGATACGCTTCACGAATTACGAGATACGTTTTTTATTTTACGGTAACGTAAAATAAAAAACTGCCCCTTTGCCCACCTCGCCCTCCGCCCAGATTTGCCCTCCGTGGCGGTGGATGACGCGCTGCACAGTGGCAAGCCCAATTCCCGTGCCGGGAAATTCCTCTGGCGTATGCAGGCGCTGGAAGGCGCTGAATAATTTATCCACATAAATCATATCAAAACCGACGCCGTTGTCCCGAATGAACATAACCGACTTGCCGTCCTTAAGCAGACTGCCGAATTCGACGCGGGCATTTTTCGTCTTGCCCGTAAACTTCCAGGCATTGTCAACCAGGTTTGTGAGCGCAATCTCCAGCAGGTTTCTATCGCCATTAATGATAATGCCTTTCTGAATACTCATCTTAACATGCCTTGCCGGATTATTCTGTCGGAGCTTAAGGATGATGGCCCGAACTATTTTGCTTAAATCAACGGATTCGCGCTTAAATTCAGACCGGTTTATCCTGGATAATTTCAGCATATCGTCAATCAGCAACCCCATGCGTTGTGCACCCGTGCGGATCCGCTCCAGGTATTTTTTCCCTGGGGCATCAAGTTTGTCACTATAATCCTCCAGGAGCGCCTGGCTGAATCCGTCCATGCCCCGCAGCGGCGCCCGTAAATCGTGGGATACGGAATAGCTAAATGCCTCCAGTTCCTTGTTGGCAGCTTCAGCAGTATCCCTTGCCTCCACCACCCCTCTTTCCAGTTTCTTTTTCTCGGTGATGTCCTCAATGGCCA
>PLMQ01000008.1 GCA_003142535.1 Syntrophaceae bacterium | reverse complement strand
GGACCATAACCATTTCTTTTCATCTCAATAGCCCGATCCACAGCAGCTTCCCGGATTGTCACACATGTTAATGTGATGTCCTTGTCTGCATCTATGCCGGCTTTTGTGCAGCGTTTTTTAAATGCGTCGTTGCGCATGGCCTTCATGACCTCATCCGCATCACTGAACTGGGGCATTGCTTTTGGCGATCCCAGATTGGTCACTTCCAGCTCCCGGCAACCGGCTAAGATCATCTCCTGCCCATAAAATATTTTCGCTTGGGTGGATATGAATTTTTCGGAATGTTGAAAACCATCTCTAATGGTTATATCTCCAATTGTTACCTTTTTTGGTNNTCCAATAATCATATTCAGTCATAATTTTATTCTCCGTTTGTTCATAATATTATGGCTTATTCGCCTTTAAAATTTGGTTTCCTTTTTTCAGCAAATGCGGTTAATGCCTCCACTCTGTCTTTGGTCGGAATTATTACTTCATAAGCTTTCGATTCTAAAGGCAAGGCAACCGACAATGATGCATCCATTCCGCAATTTATCGCAAATTTCGCCTGAGCCACGGCAATCGGTCCATTAGCAGCAATTTCCTGAGCCATCGCGCAGGCGGAATCAATTAATTTTTCCGGTTCTACAACCTTGTTGACCAATCCAATTTCCAGTGCTGTCTGAGCGTTTATCCTTCGCGCTGTATAAATCAATTCCTTTGCTTTAGCTATGCCAACTATGCGTGGCAATCGTTGTGTTCCACCAGCTCCAGGAATAATTGCCAGAGAAGTTTCCGTCAACCCCATAACGGCGTTATTCGCAGCAATACGCAAATCGCAGGCAAGAGCCAATTCCATCCCGCCGCCAAAAGCAAACCCGTTAATTGCCGCAATCACGGGTACCCGTAATTGCTCAACAGAAGTAAAAACCGTGCGGATAGTATAAATAAAACGTCGAACTTGATCTGGAGACATAGTCCTGCGCTCTTTTAAATCCGCACCCGTAGAAAATGATGCTTTCTTAGGGTTATCGCCACCGGCACCTGTTATAATCAAACAGCGCAAACCAGCATCGAAATTGGCTTCACGAATTGCCTCACCGAGTGCTGCGAGCAAATCAAAGCTAAAACAATTCATGGCTTCAGGACGGTTTAATGTCAATAGTAGAATCCCGTCGCCTTTTTTCTCCTGTAATAAAACATCTGCCATTTTATTTCTCCTTGTAATTTACGATTAAAATTTCAAGTCTCCCCAATCGGATTCTCTTATGGGGATGCGTAAAGCAATTTCAAAAGCACGCGCCAGTTTATCTCGCGCCTCACTAAATGCGATTACTCCATCATGAAACACAAGAGAACCTGTATAAAAGGGATGACCTTCACTGCTATAGCGATCCCGCATCATCTGGCGGAATTTTTCCATGTCCTCCTCGTTGACGACACCCCCTTTAGCTTCAATGTTCTTCCTTCGAATTGTCTCCACAACAAATCCTGCCGTATTGCCGGACATAACCGATGTTCTTCCTCTCATGTTAGTAAAGGCAAACCGCGGTTTAAATGCCCTGCCGCACATACCGTAATTGGCAGCGCCATGATCAGGCCCGATAACATAAGTGATTTTCGGTGCTTCCAGGCAGGAGCATGCCCGAACCATATCAGAACCGTATTTGCCGATGCCACCCCATTCTTCATCCTTACCAACCATATAACCCGGCGAACCCTGCAAAAATAAAACAGGTAATTTGGAATTACCACAACGGATCATCCACTCTGTAGCTTTTCTGGCTGCCTCGATATAGATAATTCCACTGGCATTGGAGGCAAGCACACCTATGGGCATTCCCTTTAACCACATTTTGCCGCAGATGATGGAATCACCTCGTCCCGGACCATACATTTGTTTATATTCATGAAAGTAGCTGTCATCAGCCAGACATTTTATCGTGTCTTTGATATTGATCTGCTGATATGTATCAGCAGGACTTGTGCGCATCATTTCTTTGAAATCATATTTTGGTTCGCGGGATTCCCGCTTGTCGATGTAAATTTTTTGTGATGGTTCGAATTCAATCATGGCGCGTAGCTTTTCTATTCCTTCTTCCTGCGATTTCACAAAATGGTCGCAACCACCGGAATGCTGCGTATGAACGTAAGCTCCTCCTAAATCTTCCTGAGAAACCGTTTCACCGATAGCCGATTTAACCATTGGTGGGCCGGCTAAAAAAGCAAACGCCAGTTTTTCAATCATAATCGATTCGGTGGCAAGATAAACCATGTAGGCGCCGCCGGCTGTATTTCCTCCCGTAGAAAGAGTATATTGTTTAATCCCCCTTGAGGACATGCGGCACATATTATAAAACATGGTCCCGAAATGGCCGTCATCAGCAAAACCACCCAATTGCATTGGCAAATTTAAGCCGCCGGAATCGGCGATATAAATACAGGGAATCCCGCATTGTTCGGCAATTGCCTGCGCTCGCATATGTTTCTTTAAAGTAATCGGAAAATACGTTCCCGCGGCAAATCTGTTTTCATTGGCAAANNCTCCGCCGCCAGGTATATGACCGCGTTTCTCTTCCTCATAAATAACACCGCCGTAGAGTTTTTTCTCGCCGATATTATATCCAGCATCCAGACCAACCTCAAAAAAATCTGTGCCCGGATCAATAAGCTTTTTAATCAGGTCACGCATCGGCTTTTTACCCTGCTTTAACAGCCTTGCGTTCTGGTCTTCCCCTCCGATGTTATAGGCTTCTTCCCGATGCTTCAATAAAAGAGAATCCTGCTCTTCCCAATGTTTCAGATTGACTTCTTTGTCTCTTTCCCGCCGTTCCGCTCTAGTCATTTTTTTTGTCTCTTCAGCCATAGTCCCTCCCAAGGAAAATATAAATATTAATATACTCGTAATAACGAGTATATATT
>PLMQ01000038.1 GCA_003142535.1 Syntrophaceae bacterium | reverse complement strand
TCGAACCCTCCCCCCTCCACCAGAATTTAGCAGTGCGAATATAAGCGGGAGTAGCTCAGTGGCTAGAGCGTCAGCCTTCCAAGCTGAGGGTCGCGGGTTCGAATCCCGTTTCCCGCTCCAGACAAGTTGAATTTAATTGCAGGCGGAATGCTTCAGAGATTGCGCCCACGTAGCTCAGTTGGTAGAGCACATCCTTGGTAAGGATGAGGTCACCAGTTCAATCCTGGTCGTGGGCTCCAGTTAGGGGAGAGTTATGCGGAACAATATTATTTTAGCTTGTACTGAATGCAAGCAAAGGAATTACACAACAACGAAAAATAAGCGCACCATGCAAAACCGCTTGGAAATGAAGAAGTACTGCAAGTTTTGCCGGGGGCACAAACTGCACAGGGAAACAAAGTAGTAAGAAATTGGCACATTAAGTACACAGGCCAGTAGCTCTAATGGATAGAGCGCCGGACTCCAAATCCGGATGCTGGGGGTTCAAGTCCCTCCTGGCCTGCCAGTTTTTTCTTTTTGAGGGTTTAAAAATATGGAAAAGATCAAAGCTATAATACAAAAGATAATCCAGTTTCTCAGCGAAGCGAAGACCGAGTTAAAGAAAGTCACCTGGCCGACTCCGAAGCAAACAATGGCTTCTACGTCAGTGGTAATAATTATAGTTTTTATAATAGCGTTGTATTTAGGAATAATTGATTATGGTTTGGCCAAACTGGTTAAGTTTATTATAGGTTAGCAAAATGGCTTTTAAATGGTACGTTGTTCATACCTATTCAGGATATGAAAATAAAGTAAAAATGAGCCTGCAGGAGAGAATAGAATTGGCTGGTGCGCAGGCTTCTTTTTCCGATATCCTCATTCCCGAGGAGGATGTTGTAGAGTTAATATCTGGAGAGAAAAAAACTTCTAAACGTAAATTTTTCCCCGGTTATATTCTCGTCCAGATGGAAATGAATGATGATACCTGGCATATTGTTAAAGATACTCCGAAAGTAACCGGTTTTATAGGCAGCAAAGACAAGCCTTCACCTATTCCGGATAAGGATGTGGAAAATTTAAAGGTCAGGATTGATGAAGGGACTCTCAAGCCCAAACCGAAGTTTAAATTCGATGTTGGCGATCACGTTAAAATCATTGACGGACCGTTTACCAATTTTGATGGTATTCTCGATGAAGTAAGGCCGGAAAAAGGCAAGCTGCGGGTCATTGTGAGTATTTTCGGCCGTCCTACACCGGTAGAGTTGGATTTTATTCAGGTTATGCAGGGGTAATTTGCTTTATCAGAGGCGTATTTGATAAGCCTTTAAAAATTTTGGATCAGGGTGATCATCATGGCAAAAAAGATTATTGCGAGCATCAAATTGCAAATTAAGGCAGGCAAGGCAACTCCTTCACCGCCTATCGGTCCGGCGTTGGGACAGCACGGCGTTAATATCATGGAATTTTGTAAGGCTTACAATGCCTTGACACAAAATCAGGAAGGAATGATTATTCCCGTTGTGATAACTGTTTATGCGGATAGGTCATTTACATTTATTACCAAAACACCCCCGGCTTCGGTATTGCTCAAGCAGGCGGCGAAAATTGCCAAAGGGGCGAGTGATCCGAAAAGAGAGAAGGTGGGAACAGTTACGGTCAAGCAGGTAAAGGAAATTGCTGAGTTGAAATTTAATGATTTGAATGCCGTAGATATTGAAAGTGCCATCAAGATAATTGCCGGTACGGCAAGATCAATGGGAATTGAAATTGCAGGTTAATAAAGACGAGGTTTGATCATGTTAAGAAGAGGCAAAAGAATAATTGCAGCAAAAGCAAAGGTCGAGCCGGCCAAGCGTTATACGCTGAAAGAGGCTACAGAAATGGTTGTATCGATGGTGGGAGTGAAGTTTGATGAAACAGTGGATGCCGCTGTCCGTTTGGGAGTTAATCCCGCCCATGCCGATCAAATGGTCCGGGGCAGTGTAGTTTTACCCAACGGTTTGGGAAAATCGGTGCGGGTTTTAGTATTTGCCAAGGGTGAAAAGGAAAAAGAAGCCTTGGAAGCCGGTGCCGATTTAGTCGGCAATGACGAAATCATCGAAAAGATTAAGGGTGGCTGGTTGGAGTTTGACAGTGTTATTGCTACCCCGGATATGATGGGTGCTGTGGGAAAGATCGGTAAAATTTTAGGCCCCCGTGGATTGATGCCTAATCCCAAGGTTGGAACAGTTACTTTTGAAGTGGGCAATGCAGTGAAAGAAGTAAAGGCCGGTAAAGTTGAATTCCGTGTGGAAAAAGCTGGAATTGTCCACTCACCAGTGGGGAAAGTTTCTTTTGGTGCCGAAAAGTTAAGTGAAAATGTCCAGGCGCTACTGGAGACAATAATTAAATTGAAACCGGCTTCCAGCAAGGGGATATACATTAAGAGTATTTCCATTTCCAGCACGATGGGTGCCGGTGTAAGAATTGATCCCCTCGATATTAAGAGTATTTAGTGAGGGGCCGGTTTTTTAAAAAATAGAAGGTCGAAGATAGCAGGTACCGAAGTTTAAACGTACAAGCGGCCTGCCGAGACTCGTAGAATAAAAGAATTTACTGGGCTTTATCTTAAAGTAAACAATTTTTGGAAAACGGGAATCGGATTCAGGTAGGTTTGCCGTTTTTTACTCTGTATGTGGCTAGATTCTCCGGCCTCAGAAAATGAAATTAAATAATTGAAAGGAGGCTGATAGATTGGATCGGAGAACGAAAGAGCAAATAGTATCCGAACTGCAGGAGAAACTCAAAGAAGCCAAATTGGGCGTTTTAACCAGTTTCAACGGAATGAACGTTATCAAAATGGAAGCGCTGAGAAATGCGCTGCGTAAGTCCAATGCTGAATTAAAGGTTGTTAAAAATACTCTTTTGGGAATTGCCTCAAAAGAAACAGGATTCAGTGTTCTTGCCGACCATTTTACATGGCCTGTCGCCGTTGTTTTAAGCTACAAAGATCCGGTGGAGCCAACAAAGATTCTGATCGATTTCGCCAAGAAAAATCCCGAATTAGAAATCAAGGTTGGTGTGCTGGATGGCAAGCTTTTAACAAAGAGTGATCTTATGGTTCTGGCAGAGTTACCCAGCAGAGATATTCTTCTGGGTAAACTGGTTTCTGTCATGATAGCGGTACCGACATCGCTGGTAACAGTGTTAAGCGGTGTACCGAGAAACTTTGTACAGGTGCTCAATGCCTATTGTGACAAGAAAAAGACTTTAAATTAATAAAACATACAGAGAGGGATAGAAAAAATGTCAAATCAAATTACAAAAGAAGATGTGGTAAAATTTATTGAAGGTATGACGGTATTGGAGCTTTCCGCTCTAGTTAAAGAATTAGAAGAAAAATTTGGTGTTTCCGCAGCAGCTCCGATGATGGCGGCGGTTGCCGTTCCTGGTGGAGCCACTGCCGCAGCTCCGTCGGAAGAGCAAACAGAGTTTAACGCGGTTCTGACCGGATTCGGCGCGGAGAAAATTCAGGTAATCAAGGTTGTTCGGGCAATTACCGGATTGGGATTGAAGGAAGCTAAAGATCTGGTTGAGGGTGTGCCCAAACCAATTAAAGAAGGCGTCTCTAAAGATGAAGCCGCAGATATCAAGAAGAAAATCGAAGCAGTGGGCGGAGCTGTCGAGATTAAATAATAGTTTCTAATATATCATTATTATTTAAGGATGTTATGGGCGATTTTAGAAAAAATTTTGGCCGAGTAAAAAAAGTACTGGACATTCCGAACCTGATTGAAATCCAGACAAAATCTTATGAAAAATTTCTGCAAAAAGAGTTCCCTCCGGTAAAAAGGGCGAATGTTGGTTTGCAGGGAGCATTCAAGAGTGTCTTTCCCATTTCAGATTTTAGCGGGAAATGCTCGCTGGAGTTTGTCAGCTATAAAATTGGCGATGTCCGGTATGATGTGAAGGAATGTATTCAAAAGAGCATGACTTATGCTGCTCCTCTGAAAATTGTGGTCAGGCTCGTTGTCTTTGACACCGACCGTCTTGCCGACGGCAAGATAAGCCGTGAATCTACAGAAAATAAGCCTATCCGCGATATCAAAGAGCAGGAAATTTACTTTGGCGAAATTCCATTGATGACAGAAAATGGGACCTTTATCGTTAATGGGACGGAACGAGTGATTGTCAGCCAGTTACACCGTTCGCCCGGCATCTTTTTTGATCATGACAAAGGTAAGACTGTCGCCAGCGGTAAATTGATTTATTCAGCGCGGGTGATTCCCATCAGAGGTTCCTGGCTGGATTTGGAATTCGATTCCAAAGACCTCCTTTATGTGAGGATTGACCGCCGCCGTAAAATGCCCGTAACCATTCTGCTCAAAGCAATGGGCAATTCAACAGAATTCATTCTCAATTATTTTTACAATATTGAAAAAATAGCCATTGAGGGTGAAAAACTATTCTTTACAGTTGATGAATCTCTGGTCGGGCAGAAAGCTCCCGAAGATATTAAGGATCCGAAAAGTGCGGAAACGATTGTCAAAAAAGGGCGAAAGCTGACCAGACCACTTTTGAAAAGGGTAATGGATGCCGGCATAAAACGTATTTCTATAAAGGAAGCAGATATTGCCGGGAAAATTCTTTCAACAGATATTCGTGATTCCAAAACGGGAGAAATTGTTTTCCGTTGCAACGAAGAATTACCTCTGAACGGACTGGAAATTGCCCGCGAGAAGGGTATATCCGAGCTGAACTTTATCCATCTTGATGAGGATCTCGATAATGCATCAATTCGTGATACTTTGTTAATGGATAAAATTGATACTGCCGAAGATGCCATTTTGGAAATATACCGTCGATTGCGGCCAAGCAACCCGCCGACTCCGGAAACGGCAAGGAAGTTTTTTAAGAGCCTTTTCTTTCAATCGGAAACTTATGATTTATCGAATGTCGGCCGGGCTAAGATGAATTACAAGCTGCGTCTCAATGTGCCGACGGATGTTACCGTATTGCGTAATGATGATATTCTGGCTGCCGTAAAATACCTTATTGATTTGAAAAATGGCGTAGGCGAATGCAGTGTTGATGATATTGACCATTTGGGTAACAGGCGCGTGCGTTCTGTTGGAGAGCTAATTGAAAATCAATATCGTATCGGCCTGGTGCGGATGGAGCGGGCAATCAAAGAAAAAATGAGCCTGCAGGACATAGAAACAATGATGCCGCATGATTTAATTAATGCCAAGCCTGTTTCCGCGGTTGTCAATGAATTTTTTGGTTCCAGTCAGCTTTCCCAATTTATGGATCAGACAAATCCCTTGTCGGAAATCACACACAAGCGCAGGTTATCTGCTTTGGGCCCAGGAGGTCTAACGCGGGAAAGAGCAGGATTTGAAGTTCGTGACGTTCACCCGACACATTATGGCCGTATTTGTCCGGTGGAAACACCGGAGGGGCCGAATATCGGATTAATTGTGTCGTTGAGTACTTATGCGCGGGTTAATGAATTTGGCTTTATCGAAACCCCGTATAAAATGGCTGAAAATGGCCGTGTGCTGGATGAAATCCGTTTCATGACAGCAATTGAAGAAGAAAATCAAATAATTGCCCCTTCCGATCGTCCTCTGGATAAAAATGGTAAATTTATAGAGGAATTAATTTCCGTCAGAAAAGGCGGTGATTTTATCTCGGTTGTTCCGGAAGACGTCAAAATGATGGACGTATCTCCCAATCAGCTCGTCTCGGTGGCGGCCGCTCTGATTCCCTTTCTCGAGCACGATGATGCTAACCGTGCCCTCATGGGCTCAAATATGCAGAGGCAGGCTGTCCCGCTGATGTGTCCCGAAGTGCCGGTAGTGGGCACTGGTATGGAATCAGTTGTTGCCCGTGATTCCGGTGCGGTTATGGCTGCTAGGCGAGTGGGAGTTGTGGAAAGTGTTGACGCCTCCCGGATAGTTGTCCGGGCCGACCATCCGGAAGAGGATGGTATTGATACTGGGGTCGATATTTATTCATTGTCTAAATATCAGCGTTCGAATCAGGATACTTGTTTCAATCAGAAGCCGATTGTCGATGTTGGCGACCGGGTGCAGAAAAGAGATATTCTTGCCGACGGGCCGGCAACAGATAATGGTGAGTTGGCATTGGGAAGAAATGTTATGGTGGCCTTCATGTCTTGGGGCGGCTATAACTATGAAGATTCGATATTGGTCAGCGAAAGAATTGTCAGAGAAGACATTTACACGTCCATTCATATTGAAGAATTTGAAACCATGGCCCGCGATACAAAATTGGGCAAAGAAGAAATAACAAGAGATATTCCCAACGTCGGTGAAGAAGCTCTGCGGAATCTGGACGAAAGCGGTATTATTCGCATCGGTGTTTCAGTGAAACCCGGCGATATTCTTGTTGGCAAGATCACTCCCAAAGGCGAAACCCAGCTATCTGCAGAAGAAAAACTGTTGAGGGCTATTTTTGGAGAAAAGGCCAGCGATGTGCGTGATACATCGTTGCGCGTGCCTCCCGGAGTCGAAGGCACGGTTATTGATGCCAAGATATTTACAAGAAAAGGTGCCGAAAGAGATTTGCGTTCGCAAGCCATTGAAGCAGATGCCATTGAACAATTAACAAAAGACAGGAACGATGAAATCAACATTCTGACCGAATCAATAAGAAAAGACGTAACAAAACTTGTTGTCGGGAAAACGGTCTCAACAAAAATTGTCGATGCGAAAAAGAAAACCCTTCTCAAAAAGGGCGATAAAATTACTAAAGAAATTTGGTCTACCATTCCCTTTACCTACTGGAAGGATATAACCATTGCCGAAACTGACGGGGCGGAAGAAAAGTTGAATAACTTACTTTCGTCTCTGGAGCGAAAAATTGATTTTGTCCGGGCTCATTTTGAAGAGAAGCTGGAGAAAATTAAAGCCAGCGATGAGCTTCCGCCCGGTGTAATCAAAATGGTTAAGGTTTATATCGCCATCAAGAGGAAATTATCCGTCGGGGATAAGATGGCCGGCAGGCACGGCAACAAAGGCGTTTTATCCAGAATATTGCCGGAAGAAGACATGCCTTATTTTGCCGATGGTTCCACAGTGGATATAGTATTAAACCCATTGGGCGTTCCCTCGCGTATGAATGTCGGCCAGATTTTGGAAACGCACCTGGGCTGGGCGGCAAAATCAATTGGGGAAGAGTTAAATGAACTTTTAGAAAAGAATAATAACCTTGGCAATATTAAGAGCGAATTGAAAAAAGCTTATTCGTCACCTGATTTTGATAAATTTGTCGATGAGGCTTCCGCAGAGGATGTGAAAAGATTTGTCGGGCGTCTGAAAAAAGGAATGCTCGTGGCCAGTCCTGTATTTGATGGCTGTCCGGAAAATAAAATCAGAGAGCTGTTAACAACAGCGGAGTTGCCGCAATCAGGGCAGGCCGTTCTTTTTGACGGAAGGACAGGTGAACCGTTTGACCAGCAGGTTACGGTTGGCATTATTTATATGATGAAGTTGCACCATCTGGTAGATAATAAGATTCATGCCCGTTCCATTGGGCCATATTCGCTGGTAACTCAGCAACCTCTGGGCGGCAAAGCTCAATTCGGCGGCCAACGGTTGGGTGAAATGGAAGTGTGGGCAATGGAAGCTTATGGTGCTTCATATACGCTGCAGGAGTTTCTGACAGTCAAATCTGATGATGTGGCTGGACGGACAAGAATTTACGAATCCATTGTTAAAGGTGAACATACATTTGAGCCGGGTCTGCCGGAGTCCTTCAATGTGCTTGTTAAAGAACTCCAGAGTCTCGGATTAGACGTGGAATTGGTTGAGGAAGAATAAGCAACCCAGATATTTCACTAAGCATTTAATTGTACAGGAGAAAAGCTGTGGAAGACGTTTTCAGCTATTTTGAAAAACCAAAAAACCCCATAAGATTCAATGCAATGAAAATTTCCATTGCTTCGCCGGAGAAGATACTTTCCTGGTCGCACGGCGAGGTAAAGAAACCGGAAACTATCAACTACAGGACATTCAAGCCGGAAAGAGACGGGCTTTTTTGCGCAAAAATATTCGGACCGGTAAAAGACTACGAGTGTCTTTGCGGTCGTTATAAACGGATGAAGCATCGCGGCGTTGTTTGCGAAAAATGCGGTGTCGAAGTTATTCAATCCAAAGTACGCCGGGAGAGAATGGGGCATATTACGCTGGCGACACCTGTCGCTCATATCTGGTTTTTAAAGAGTTTGCCCAGCCGTATCGGCAATGTCATGGATTTATCTTTGAAAGAGTTGGAAAAGGTTCTTTATTTTGAATCCTGGATTGTGCTGGACCCCAAAGATAGTCCTTTGAAAAAGAAAGAACTACTCACCGATGAAGAGTACAGCGAGTATAGAGAACAGTATGGCGAGAATGGATTTACAGTAGGAATTGGCGCAGAAGCCGTGCGGCAACTGCTGGAAGAAATTGATCTGGAAAAGTTATACGAGGAGTTGCGGGCTGAAGTCGTTACCGCCGTTTCCGATACCAAAAAAAAGAAGCTGGTGAAAAGATTAAAGGTCGTCGAAGCGTTAAGGAAATCCCGCAATAAGCCAGAGTGGATGATTTTAACGGTTTTACCTGTAATTCCACCGGATTTGCGACCTTTGGTACCTTTGGATGGCGGTCGTTTTGCCACGTCTGATCTCAATGATTTATACCGCCGGGTTATCAATAGGAATAACCGCCTGAAACGTTTGCAGGAATTGAATGCTCCGGAAATTATTATCCGTAATGAAAAGCGCATGCTGCAGGAAGCCGTGGATGTTCTTTTTGATAATGGTCGCCGCGGCCGGGCCATCACCGGCACCAACAAAAGACCTTTGCGATCTTTATCGGATATGTTGAAGGGCAAACAGGGACGTTTCCGGCAGAATCTGCTGGGGAAGAGAGTTGATTATTCGGGCAGATCAGTTATTACCGTCGGTCCCGATTTAAGATTGCATCAGTGCGGCTTGCCGAAGAAAATGGCACTGGAACTATTCAAACCATTTATCTATAACCGCTTACTGGAAAAAGGATATGTTACTACAGTAAAAAGCGCCAAGAAAATGGTCGAAAGGGAAACTGCAGAAGTCTGGGATGCTCTGGATGAAGTTGTACGCGAATATCCGGTTATGCTGAATCGCGCACCCACTCTGCATCGTTTAGGTATGCAGGCTTTCGAACCGGTATTGATCGAAGGCAAGGCTATCCGGCTACATCCATTAGTTTGTACAGCATTCAATGCGGATTTCGATGGTGACCAAATGGCTGTCCATATTCCGCTTTCTATAGAAGCGCAGACAGAAGCCAGAGTGCTAATGATGTCCACGAATAATATTCTTTCTCCGGCCAGCGGCAAACCGGTTATTGTTCCGAGTCAGGATATTGTTTTGGGTATTTATTATCTAACCAGAGCCAAGACCGTAGTGAAGGGCGAAGGGATGATTTTCGCCAACCCGGGAGAAGTACGTTGCGCCCTCGATGCGGGCGTAATCGATTTGCATGCCAAAATAAAAGTGCGCATTGATTCGGAACTGAAAGAAACGACAGTAGGAAGGATTATTCTTTCGGAAATTGTTCCCAAGGAAATAGCTTTCGATGCGATAAATAAATTAATGAATAAGAAAGAACTGGCCAATTTGATTGATCATTGCTACCGCCTGTGCGGTGATAAAACTACAGTTCTTTTGGCTGATAGGCTTAAAGATTTGGGCTTTAAGTATGCGACTATTTCGGGCTTATCCTTTGCCATAAGCAACATGATTATTCCGGAAAACAAAAAGACGATTGTCTTGCAGGCGTATAAAGATGTGCTGAAAATCCAGAAACAGTACATGGATGGTTTGATTACAGACGGTGAACGTTATAATAAAGTTATCGATATCTGGGCGCAATCAACAGAAAAAATTGCATCTGAAATGTTGAAAGGTATCAGCACCGAAGATGTGCCAGCTGCTGATGGTAAGAAACGCAAGATTGAAAGCTTCAACCCCATTTATATGATGGCCGATTCCGGCGCCCGTGGTTCGGCGGTACAATTAAGACAATTGGCCGGTATGCGCGGTTTGATGGCGAAGCCCTCCGGCGAAATTATTGAAACACCGATTACGGCAAACTTCCGTGAAGGTTTAACGGTTCTCCAGTACTTTATTTCGACTCACGGCGCTCGTAAGGGTTTGGCCGATACGGCGTTAAAAACAGCCAACTCCGGTTACTTGACCAGACGGCTGGTTGATGTGGCACAGGATTGTATCATTACGGAACAGGATTGCGAAACAGTTGACGGTATATATGTTTCCGCGCTGATGGAAGGCGGTGAAATTATCGAGCCTGCCGGCGAGCGCGTGCTGGGCAGAGTAGCCCTGCAGGAAATTAAGGATCCTTTTACCGGTGAAGTTATAGTTCAGGCCAATGAAGCAATAGATGAAGCTTTAGCGGAAAAAATTGATCGTTCCGGTATTGAAAGAGTAAACATCCGGTCGGTTTTATCTTGCCGGGCGAAACATGGAGTTTGTGCCATGTGCTACGGACGTGATCTGGCGCACGGCCATCTGGTCAACATCGGTGAGGCGGTAGGCATTGTTGCCGCGCAGTCCATCGGTGAACCGGGCACACAGTTGACCATGAGAACATTCCATATCGGTGGTACAGCGAAATTTGATGAACACTCCACACTGGAAGCTCGCCACGATGGCGTGATTAAATTTGTTAACTTAAATACGGTAAAAACCAGAGAAAATGATTTCGTCGTTATGAACCGCCACGGCGAAGTACACGTTTTAGATGAACAACAGCGTAGTCGCGGCAAATATACAGTTCCTTACGGTGCTCATTTGAAAGTGTCGGATAATAGTACGATCAAGCGCGGGCAACTGATTGCGGAATGGGATCCGTTCTCCATACCAATTTTGGCGGAAGTAGATGGAACCATTAAGTACGGTGATATTATTGAAGGAAAAACCATGCAGGAACAGGTGGATGAAGTAACCGGACTGTCGCGTAAAGTCATTGTTGAATTCAAAGGCGGAGATTTAAGGCCGCGCGTTTCTATTAAAGATAGCAAAGGTAAAACCGCTAAGCTTGCCAGTACAAATTCCGTTGCCCGCTACTTTTTGTCCGTAGGCATAAATATTGTTGTTTCCGAAGGGGACGAGGTTCGTGCCGGTGACATTATCGCTAAAATACCTCGTGAAACAACAAAAACAAAAGATATTACAGGTGGCTTGCCCCGCGTTGCCGAACTGTTTGAAGCCCGGAAGCCGAAGGATTTTGCAGTTATCAGTGAGATCGATGGTGTTGTGTCTTACGGCAAAGATGCCAAAGGTAAGCGTAAAATAATTGTTACGCCGGAAGTCGGTGAAGAAAAAGAATATCTGATAGCCAAAGGTAAACATATAAGCGTTCAGGAAGGTGATCGTGTTACGCCTGGTGATGCGTTAATGGATGGCGTGAACAATCCACATGACTTGTTGGCCATTAAGGGTGAAAAAGAGCTGGCCAGGTATTTGGTCGATGAAGTTCAGGAAGTTTATCGCTTGCAGGGCGTGAAAATCAACGATAAGCACATGGAAGTCATTGTTCGCCAGATGTTGCGCAGAGTTCGCGTGACTGATCCCGGCGATACTGCTTTTATTGCCGATGAGCAGGTTGAGCGTTACCGTTTTCAGGAAGAAAATGAAAAGGTAATGGCGCAAGGAGGCAAGCCGGCAATTGGAGAGCCGTTGCTTCTTGGTATAACAAAGGCATCGCTCAGTACGCAGAGTTTTATTTCTGCTGCTTCTTTCCAGGAAACGACCAGAGTTCTCACTGAAGCATCACTTTCCGGTAAAACCGATTATCTGAGAGGTTTGAAAGAAAATGTCATTATGGGCCGTTTAATACCTGCCGGTACCGGTCTTGTAATGTATAAAAAACTGGGTATTCAGGTTGAGGATCAGAATCCTGACCTGAATGTTGAACAAAGTTAAAAAAAGTTGAGAAAAAGCTTGACATATAGGCGTTGAATTGATAGTTACCGCAGATTTGCTGCTGCTGACAAAATAGCGGTAAGAGTTGGTCTGGGAGGAAAAATGCCGACGATAAGTCAATTGGTTCGTAAGGGCCGAGCCAAAGTACAGAAGAAAACAAATACACCGGCGCTGGCTGGTTCGCCGCAACGCCGTGGTGTCTGTGTCAGAGTTTATACAACAACACCCAAGAAGCCTAATTCCGCTTTACGGAAAGTGGCCAGGGTTCGTCTTACTAGCGGTTATGAAGTAACATCTTACATTCCGGGTATCGGTCATAATTTGCAGGAACACTCGGTTGTTCTGGTTCGGGGAGGAAGAGTTAAAGATTTGCCGGGTGTGAGATATCATATTGTCAGGGGTACGCTTGACGCTGTCGGCGTTCAAGATCGAAAACAGAGTAGATCAAAGTACGGTGCGAAAAAGCCGAGTTAAACGGGGATAGCCAAATGCCGAGAAGACGGGAAATAGAAAAAAGGGATGTTTTGCCCGATCCCAAGTTCAATAATAAACTGGTAGCGAAATTTGTCAATTCATTGTTGAAGAGGGGCAAGAAGAGTATTGCTGAAAGTATTCTTTATGGTGCTTTCGATATCATCGAAAAGAAAATGAAAGAGCAGCCGGTTGAGCTGTTTGAAAAAGCGGTGAATAATGTAAAGCCGGTAATCGAAGTTAAGTCAAGACGAGTTGGTGGATCTACTTATCAGGTGCCAACAGAAGTTGTACCGGCAAGACGAATTGCTCTCGCGATTCGCTGGCTGATAACCAACGCTCAGGCGCGTACGGAAAAAACCATGCGTGAGAAGTTGGCCGGAGAATTGATTGATGCTGCCAATAATCGCGGCGGAGCGATCAAAAAAAGAGAAGCAGTGCATAAAATGGCCGAAGCAAACAAAGCTTTCGCTCATTATAAATTTTAATTAAAGGGTATATAACTTAAAACGACAAGATGAACTAACCATTCAAAGTTAAGGAGGTAAGTTGAGATGGCTAAGAAAAAATTTGAAAGGACTAAGCCGCATTTAAATATCGGAACAATCGGTCACGTCGATCATGGTAAGACCACGTTGACAGCCGCAATCACCAAACAGTTGGCCAAGAAAGGTTTTGCGGAATTCAGACCTTTCGATTCCATTGATAATGCTCCCGAAGAAAAAGAAAGAGGCGTTACCATCAACATCTGTCATGTGGAATATGAAACGGAAAAAAGGCATTATGCCCACGTCGATTGTCCGGGCCATGCCGACTATATCAAAAACATGATTTCCGGTGCTGCGCATATGGATGGAACAATTCTTGTCGTTGCTGCATCCGATGGTCCCATGCCGCAAACTAGAGAGCATATCCTTCTTGCCCGTCAGGTTCAGGTACCTTCCGTTGTCGTTTATCTCAATAAAGTAGATTTGGTTGATGATCCTGAGCTTCTTGACCTGGTTGAACTGGAGTTAAGAGAGCTTTTAACCCAATATGAATTTCCCGGTGATGATATTCCCATTATTCGTGGTTCAGCCCTGAAAGCTTTGGAAACCGATGATCCCGATTCGGCCGATGCGAAGTCTATTTGGGAATTAATGGCAGCAGTTGATAGCTACATTCCCATGCCAAAACGTGATATCGAAAAGCCCTTCCTTATGCCTGTTGGTGATGTCTTTACGATTTCCGGACGTGGTACGGTTGTTACCGGTAGAGTGGACAGAGGTATTGCGAAGGTTGGCGATGAAGTGGAAATAATCGGTATTCGTCCTACCTTCAAAACAGTTGTTACCGGTGTGGAAATGTTCCGCAAGACGCTTGATGAAGCCCGTGCCGGTGATGATGTTGGCTTGCTTTTAAGAGGAATTAAACGTGAGGAAGTGGAAAGAGGGCAGGTTATTGCCAAACCCGGCTCCATTACTCCGCACACAAAATATGAAGCAGCTGTTTACGTTCTGACCAAGGAAGAAGGCGGACGCCATACACCTTTCTTTTCCGGTTACCGTCCTCAGTTCTACTTCCGTACAACGGATGTGACTGGTGTTGCTACGCTTCCCGAAGGTGTAGAAATGGTTATGCCTGGTGATAACGTTAACATGCGGATAGAGTTGATTACCCCCATCGCTATGGAAGAGCAATTAAGATTCGCTATTCGCGAGGGTGGCAGAACAGTGGGCGCAGGTGTCGTAAGCAAGATTATTGAATAGAAACAGGGAATAGGTTATCCGATTAATGAAAGACCAAAAGATTAGAATTCGTCTCAAAGCTTACGACTATAAACTGCTGGATCGTTCTGTAGAAGAAATTGTAGAAACGGCAAAAAGGACCGGTGCACGAGTCGCTGGTCCTATTCCTCTTCCTACGGAAATCAATAAGTATTGCGTAAACCGCTCACCACATGTAGATAAAAAATCCCGCGAGCAGTTCGAAATCAGAACACATAAAAGACTGATTGATATTGTCGAGCCTACACAAGCTACGGTAGATGCTTTGATGAAATTGGATCTTTCTGCCGGAGTGGATGTCGAGATAAAAGCGTAGGTGAGATTCAGGCATTGGGAGGTGGTAAGAATAGTTGCCATTCTTCAAAATGGAGCTTATTGGCTTTATATTTCTTAAAAAAGTTGGAAGATAATGAACAAGGGAATCATTGGAAAAAAATTAGGAATGACTCAAGTGTTTGCTGATGACGGTGCTGCTGTCGGCGTCACGGCAATTGAAGTCGAGCCGTCTGTTATCGTTCAGGTGAAGACCAAAGAAAAAGACGGATACGATGCAATTCAACTGGGTTACGGCCGCCGGAAACAAAAAAGTGTTACTAAGCCGCTCCAAGGTCATTTTGCTAAAGCAAACAAAGGATTTTTCCGGAAACTCCAGGAATTTGAGGCAGGTTCCGAAAAGTATGAAGTCGGACAGGAAATCACATCGGACATTTTTAAAGCAGGTGATTTTGTGGATGTTGTCGGAACGTCCAAAGGAAAAGGATTTGCCGGTGTCGTAAAAAGGCATGGTTTCCGCGGCGGTCGTGCTACTCATGGTTCGATGTTCCACCGCGCTCCGGGATCAATTGGTGCCAGTGCCGATCCATCGCGTGTATTTAAAGGAACAAGAATGGGCGGCCATATGGGCAGTGTGCGTAAAACTATTCAGAATCTGCAAATCTGGCAGGTACGCTCTGATAGAAATTTGATTTTGCTCAAAGGTTCAATTCCTGGTAGTAAAAACGGTTTTGTGCTGATTAAACAGGCCAAAAAAATAAGTGAATAAGTCACATCTGGAGTTATAAACATGTCAGTCGCAGATGTTTTTGATATTAAAAAGAAGAAAGTTGCTCAGGTTGAGTTAAATGACGCTGTTTTCGGTGCTGAAGTCAACGAAGCGGTTATTTATGATGTCGTAAAAATGCAAATGGCGGCGCGCCGTTCCGGGACATCTTCCACGAAAACAAGATCTGATGTAAGGGGTGGTGGTAAAAAGCCTTGGCGGCAAAAGGGAACAGGAAGAGCCAGAGCGGGAACAAGCAGATCACCCATCTGGCGTGGTGGTGGTATTGTTTTTGGTCCTCATCCCCGCGATTATTCTTTCTCTGTGCCTAAGAAAGTACGTAAAAAGGCTTTGATTTCAGTTCTGAGCATGAAACTTAAAGAAGATAAAATGTTAATATTGAAAGATTTTCCGATGGAAAAAATAAGTACAAAAGCATTCCAGGGTTTCGTGGATCTCTTTGAATTAAAGAAGGCGCTTTTTGTTTTAGATATGGAAAATGAAGTTTTATTGAAGTCGTCGCGGAACATAAGAAACATTAAAATGATCAGGTCAGAGGGTATTAATGTTTATGATGTTTTAAATTGTGAGCATTTAGTCCTTCTTGAACCCTCCGTAAAGAAGATTGAGGGAGCATTGCTGGCATAATGGAAGTACATCAGATTATTAGAAAATTACTGGTTACAGAAAAGAGCACCGTGGCCCGGGATGAATCGAATAAGTATGTTTTTGAAGTGGATCGAAAGGCCAACAAGGTGGAAATTGGCAGGGCAGTGGAAAAGCTGTTTAAAGTTAAAGTTGTTGATGTCCACGTGATGCATGTTTTAGGCAAAAAGAAACGAACGGGTAAGATTATGGGCCAGAAGAGTTCCTGGAAAAAGGCAATCGTGACATTAACTGCCGGTAACCGCATCGAGATTGCCGAAGGCGTATAAGAACTAGTGAAGGATTGGGATAATGGGAATCATCAAATATAAACCAACTTCAGCGGGAAGAAGATTTCAGAGTGTCTCCGATTTCGAAGAGATCACTTCCGCCGAACCGGTAAAAAGCCTGTTAAAACCGGTAAAGAGAACGGGTGGACGTAATTGCTATGGACGCATTACTGCCAGATATATTGGCGGCGGACACAAAAGAAAATATCGCATAATTGATTTTTGCCGCAACAAGGCCGATATTCCGGCAAAAGTTGCAGCAATTGAATATGATCCCAACAGGACGGCAAGAATAGCTCTTTTGAATTATCGTGACGGTGAAAAGAGATATATTGTCGCTCCCGCGCAAATTAACGTCGGCGATGTCATAGTCAGCGGAGAGAAAGCGGATATCAAACCCGGTAATGCTATTCCTTTAAAATACATTCCTTTGGGTTCTTTGATTCATAATGTCGAATTAAAGATCGGCCGCGGTGGCCAGCTTATTCGTTCCGCCGGTGCTTACGGGCAATTGATGGCTAAAGAAGGCGATTATGCTCAGGTAAGGTTACCTTCGGGTGAAGTGCGTAAGGTATTCATCGAGTGTATGGCCACAATAGGTCAGGTCGGTAATAACGAACATGAGAATATTAGTATCGGCAAGGCCGGCCGAAAAAGATGGCTGGGTAAAAAGCCCCATGTTCGCGGTGTGGCGATGAACCCGGTTGACCACCCGATGGGTGGTGGTGAAGGCAAGTCTTCTGGTGGCAGGCATCCCTGTACTCCGTGGGGCGTACCTACAAAGGGTCACAAAACGCGGAAAAACAAGAGCACTGATAAATATATAGTAAAGAGAAGGGGTTAAAAAAGCGTGGCACGTTCGATCAAAAAAGGTCCATATATCGAGGAAAGATTACTTGCCAAGGCCCGCAAGATGGAAGCCGAAGGCAGTAAAAATGTTATCAAAACTTGGTCGCGGCGTTCAACTATAACGCCGGAGCTGATCGGCTATACATTTGCCGTACATAACGGGAAAAAGTTTATACCGGTTTATGTTACAGAAAATATGGTTGGACATAAGCTGGGTGAATTTGCACCAACTAGGACTTTTTATTCACATTCGGGAGATCGGAAAACGAAAGTCCGCAAATAAAATTTACGCTCTGGCGGATACGTTTGAGGTTAATAAATATGGAAGCAAAAGCAGTTGCAAAATATATCAGGATGTCACCGCAGAAAGTCAGGCTGGTGGTCGATTTGATCAGGGGGAAGAAGGTTCAGGAAGCACAGAACGTTCTTCTTTACACCAGGAAATATGCGGCAGGAATAGTTTTTAAGGTTCTTAAATCTGCGGTTGCCAATGCAGCGCAAAATCCTAACATTGATGAAAATATTCTTTACGTTAAGGAAGTCTTTGTTGATCAGGGGCCTACATTGAAACGCTGGAGAGCCAGGGCACAAGGAAGAGCGGCAGGGATCAAGAAGAGAACTTCACACATTACAGTCGTCTTGGATGAAAAGTAAGGAGGAACGATATTGGGTCAGAAGGTTAACCCGGTAGGATTACGATTAGGCTTCATTAAAACGTGGAAGTCGGTATGGTTTGCCGATAAAAACTACAGTGCAATGTTGCACGAAGATTTGCAGATCAGAAAATACCTCAAGAAAAAACTCTATCATGCCGGTATTTCGAAAATTGAGATTGAGCGTGCCGCTAATAAAGCTAAAGTGAATATTTATGCGGCGCGGCCAGGTGTGATTATTGGCAAAAAGGGTTCGGAAATTGAAAAGCTGAAAGCGGAAACAGAAAAGTTTTCTAAATCAGAAATTATAATCAATATTTTAGAAGTACGTAAACCGGAAGTAGATGCGCAACTTGTTGCGGAAAATGTGGCCATGCAGCTGGAAAGAAGAGTTGCTTTTCGCCGGGCAATGAAAAAGTGCGTTGGTTATGCCCTTAAGTTCGGCTCGAAAGGCATCAAGATTACATGTTCCGGAAGATTAGGTGGTGCGGAAATGTCACGTTCGGAGTGGTACCGTGAAGGCCGTGTCCCATTGCATACCTTACGAGCTGATATTGATTACGGCTTTACAGAAGCACACACTGCTTATGGTTTAATTGGTGTCAAAGTTTTGATTTTTCACGGAGAAGTGTTACCAGTAAAGAATGAAAAATAATACTCATCTGGATGCCGATTGAATTTACCGGCGGGCAGTGAGTTAGGAATTTAGTGGTGAAGGACAACGGGAGTTTTAATTTATGTTAATGCCGAAGAGGGTAAAATACAGGAAACTGCAGAAAGGCCGCATGGGGGGCAAGGCAACAAGAGGAAGCTCAATATCTTTTGGCGATTTTGGATTGCAGGCGGCGGAGTGCGGTTGGATCACAGCTAGGCAAATTGAAGCGGCACGTATTGCTATGACCCGTCATGTCAAGCGTGGCGGAAAAATATGGATCAGAGTTTTCCCTCACAAGTCGGTGACAAAGAAACCGGCAGAAACCCGAATGGGAAAAGGGAAGGGAGCTCCGGAAGGATGGGTAGCCGTTGTGAAACCCGGTTCGGTTCTCTATGAGATGGAAGGTGTAACCAAAGAAGTGGCCAAGGAAGCATTTCGCCTGGCAGCACACAAATTGCCGATTGCCACTAAATTCTTAGCAAGGGAGATATCTGATGAAAATTAAGGAAATCAGAGATCTCGGTATAAACGAGCTCAAGCAAAAAGATAGTGAATTGATGGAAGAGCTTTTCAGGTTACGGATTCGTCATGCGTCAGGGCAGCTGGAATCAACGGCAATGCTGGGACGTCTGCGGAAAGACATTGCCCGCATCAAATCGGTGCTGAAGGAAAAGGAGGCTGTGAATTAACATGGCTGAGCAAAGTAATAAACGCACTGTGAAGGGTGTAGTTGTAAGCGACAAAATGGACAAAACTATTGTGGTTAAGGCCGAACGTTTGGTAAAACATTCTGTTTTTCATAAGTATGTGCGCAAGCATGTTAAATACAAAGCCCACGATGAGCAAAATCAATGCAAGGCGAGAGACACTGTTTTGATTATTGAGGCACGTCCGATGAGTAAAGAAAAGCGTTGGCGCATGCTGGAAATTCTGGAGAGGGCAAAATAGATCGCTTGCAGTGGCAAGTAAGTTGTTTTGATGGGGTTTTATTTATGATTCAAATGCAGACCATACTGAATGTTGCCGACAATTCCGGGGCCAAAAAAGTCGCTTGTATTAAGGTGCTCGGTGGATCGAAGCGTCGCTATGCAAGCTTGGGAGATGTCATTGTTGTTTCGGTGAAAGAAGCCATTCCGAATTCGAAAGTAAAAAAAGGCGATGTGATGAAGGCGGTCATTGTGCGAACAGTGAAGGAAGTGAAGAGACCGGACGGGTCCTATCTGAAGTTTGACGATAATTCGGCTGTTTTGATTTCTAATCAAATGGAACCAATTGGGACAAGAATATTTGGACCAGTTGCCCGTGAGCTGAGAGCAAAGCAATTTATGAAGATTATATCTTTGGCTCCAGAGGTTTTATAAACCTTTTGAAAAGAGGGGAAAGATGAGTTTAAGCAGATTGAAAAAAGGGGACATGGTTAAAGTACTGGCCGGCAAGGATAAGGGTAAGACCGGCAAGATACTGAAGGCTATTCCCGAGAAAGACCGGATTGTTGTAGAAAAAATCAATCTAGTTAAAAAACATAAGAGGCCGGACCAGAAAAATAAAGGGGGCATCGTGGAGAAAGAGGGCTCTTTTCATATTTCTAAAGTAGCATTGTTGTGTGGTAAGTGCAACACCGGTGTACGGGTGAGAAGCAAGCTACTGGAAGATGGTAAGAAGGTGCGTATCTGCAGCAAATGTAATGAAGTAATTAATGTAGGTTAATAAAATGGCAAGATTGAAAGATTATTACAAAAAAAATGTAGTTCCTGCCTTGGTTAAGGAATTTCATTATAAAAATCCGATGCAGGTACCCAAGCTGGAAAAAATTGTTATCAATATGGGGCTTGGTGAAGCAATCCAAAACGTAAAAATTATTGATGTCGCCGTACAGGAGCTGGCGATGATCAGCGGCCAAAGACCGGTTGTAACCAAGGCCAAGAAATCCATTGCGACTTTTAAATTAAGGCAGGGAATGCCGATTGGTTGCTCTGTTACCTTGAGAAAAGAAATAATGTATGAATTTTTCGATCGCTTGGTTAACGTTGCTTTACCCAAGGTGAGAGATTTTCGGGGGATATCACCAAATGCCTTTGATGGCCGAGGGAATTTTTCTATGGGGTTGCAGGAACAAATTATTTTCCCGGAAATTGAATACGATAAGGTGGAAAAGGTCAAGGGAATGAATATCACCATTGTGACTACGGCGAGAACTGATGCCGAAGCCCGGGTCTTATTAAAGCTAATGGGTGTACCGTTTAAGAATTAATTGAGGAAGCTCCGGAGGAAATTTGCGTGGCAAAGACGTCATTAATTGTAAAAGCAAAAAGAAAGATGAAGTTTTCGGTAAGACAATATAACCGCTGCCCGATTTGCGGAAGGCCGCGGGCGTATTACAGAAAATTTGACATGTGCAGAATTTGTTTGCGGAAATTGTCCCTACAGGGAGAGCTTCCCGGTGTAATAAAATCAAGTTGGTAAATTTGTTTTAAGGAGAAAAAGCATGGGGATGACTGATCCTATTGCCGATATGCTTACACGAATCAGAAATGCAAATAAGGCTCATTTTAAGAGCGTAAATGCTAATATGTCTCGCGTAAATATGAATATAGCAAATGTGTTGAAAAATGCGGGGTATATTGCCGGCTACGAAAATGTGAAGGATGAAAAAGGATATCAAATTTTGAAGATAACCCTTAAATATCCGGATAACAAACGTACCGTAATCACTGACATTAAGAGGATAAGCAAACCGGGGCGCAGAGTTTATGTTAATGCCGATAAAATTCCCAAAGTATTGAATGGTTACGGTATTGCTGTTCTTTCCACTTCCCGGGGCGTGATCACCGATCAGGAAGCTAGAGAATTAAATGTTGGCGGTGAAGTTCTTTGTAATGTTTGGTAAATTCACTATAATGATATTAAGCGGGAGTACTTGTTCATGTCGAGAATAGGTAAAAAGCCGGTAACTTTTGCCAAGAATGTAAAAATAAGCCAAAATGCCGGAATTGTTAAAGTAGAGGGGCCAAAAGGAATTCTTTCTTCGAAATTACCAGAAGGTATTAAGTTGGTAATCGGTGCTGATAATCTGGTTATTGAAAGAAAGTCAGATGAAAGAATAGATCGGTCTTATCATGGTTTGGCCAGGACACTGATTGCGAATATGGTTACAGGTGTAAGTGCTGGTTTTGCAAAAAGCCTCGAAATATCCGGTGTAGGTTACCGGGCCGAACTTGCCGGAAACAGTTTAAAACTGGCTTTGGGTTTTTCGAGTCCGGTTCAATATACTATTCCGAAGGGAATAGATGTTAAAGTGGATAAACAAACAACGATAAATGTTTCCGGAATAGATAAGCAGTTGGTGGGAAGGGTTGCGGCGGAAATAAGGGCATTGAAAAAGCCGGAGCCTTATAAAGGTAAAGGTATTAAATATGTCGGTGAATATATCAAGCGCAAAGCTGGTAAATCCGCCGGTGCTTAAGAATACTAATAATTAATATTGCTGTTAATGAGGTGGAGCAGTGGCTTCCAAAAAGACACTTAAGATCAGGGAAAAAAGAGAAAAAAGAGTAAGGGGTAAGGTTATTGGAACCAAGGAGCGCCCCCGTCTTTCCGTATTTCGATCCGATAAACATATTTATGCCCAAGCTATCAACGATACCAAGGGGGGTACACTGGCAACGGCTTCTACTCTGAGCAAGGAGTTGGCCAAAAAGTTAAAAGGCAAGAAGAAGGTAGATGTTGCCAAAGAAGTAGGCAAATTAATTGCAGCTCGTCTGCAGTCTTTGGGCGTAGATAAAGTCGTTTTTGATAGAGGTAGATTTCTCTATCATGGTCGCGTTAAGGCCTTGGCGGAAGGCGCGCGTGAAAATGGTCTCAAATTTTAATTTTTAGCATTTGTGAATAAAACTCATGATAAGGGAAAAATCGTTGGATAAAAAAGAATTTAAAGATGCGGAGCTTCTCGATCGGGTTATTGCTATTAACAGAACAGCAAAAGTCGTTAAGGGAGGAAGGCGATTTCGTTTTAGCGCTGTAGTTGTCGTTGGCGATGGCAAGGGAATGATTGGTGCCGGATTAGGAAAAGCACATGAAGTGCCGGAAGCGATCCGCAAGGGAATGGAAATGGCCAAGAAGAACATGGTCAAGGTTGCCGTTGCCGGAAGGACGATTCCTTACGAAGTGGTGGGTAAATATGGCGCGGGGAAAGTATTGTTAAAACCGGCTTCAGAAGGTACCGGACTCATTGCCGGTGGTGCCGTGCGGGCCGTTTTGGAAGTTGCCGGAGTTCACAATATTTTAACCAAGTGTCTCGGATCCCATAATCCGCACAATTTAGTCAAAGCCACTCTCGAGGGCCTTTGCCAGTTGAAAGATCCGGCAGAAATTGCCGCGCAAAGAGGCAGGTAATTTTATAAATAAGTCAATGAGGTAGCTTAAAGTGGGCAAGATGTTAAAAATTAAAATGGTGAGAAGTGAAATTGGCCGCCCGGAAAAGCAAAGAAAAATATTGCGCGGTATGGGTCTGAACAAATTAAATAATACTGTGACTTTAGTTGATACTCCGCAGATTCGCGGTATGATAAATAAAGTTATCCATTTAGTTTCTGTAGAAGAGTCAAAGGAGTAGCATATGGATTTGAGTTCGTTAAAGGCTCCCGCCGGTGCGACAAAAAAAAGAAAACGCGTTGGCCGCGGTGATGCTTCCGGCCAGGGCGGAACAGCCGGTAAAGGAGATAAAGGGCAAAAAGCCCGCTCCGGAGGAAAGGTGCGTGCCGGTTTCGAAGGCGGTCAAATGCCGCTTGCCCGCAGATTACCGAAAAGAGGTTTCCGCAATCCTTTCCGTGAGAAGTTTGTTGCGGTGAATCTGATGGATTTGTGCCGTAAGTTCAGCAAGGGCGCAGTTATTGATGAAGCGGCTATTTTGGCCAGTGGACTTGTCAAAAAAAGGGGAGACGGCATCAAAATTTTAGCAAAGGGTGAAATCACTTTTCCCGTAACATTGAAGATAGCTAAAATAAGCCAGGCTGCAAAAACAAAAATTACCGCCGCTGGTGGTTCGATAGAAGAGGTATTATAACTTGTTAGAAGGACTGGGTGGCGTTTCTAAAATTCCGGAATTGCAAAGAAGGATTTTATTTACATTTCTTCTTTTGGCTGTTTACCGTATAGGTGTATATATTCCGACTCCGGGAATTGATAATGCCGCATTTTTAGCCATGTTTGAACAGGCAAAAGGTTCAATGTTCGGACTTTTTGATATGTTTGCCGGCGGTGCTTTCAGCCATTTCTCGATATTTGCCTTAGGTATAATGCCCTACATCAGTTCTTCGATTATCCTGCAATTATTGACAGTTGCTGTTCCACATTTAGAGCGGCTTTCCAAGGAAGGCGAAACAGGGCGCCGTAAAATTACCCAGTACACCCGTTATGGAACGGTTCTTCTGAGTGTGATTCAGGGTTCTGCTATTGCCGTAGGTTTGCAGCAAATGGCCGGCCCGAACGGCGCGCCTATTGTTTTACAGGCAGGTTTATCGTTCATTATTATGACGGTTCTTACACTTACAGCCGGTACGGCTTTTATCATGTGGCTGGGTGAAACGATTACAGAAAAAGGAATAGGCAATGGCATATCGCTCATAATCTTTGCCGGAATTGTCTGCCGTCTGCCCGCGGCAATAGGAAGTACATGGAGTTTGTTTTCTGCCGGTGAATTAAATTTCTTTGTTCTTCTCTTTATAGTGATTTTAATGATTGCCGTCATTGGCTGGATAGTTTTTATGGAAGGCGGTCAACGCCGTATTCCCGTGCAGTATGCCAAAAGAATTGTCGGTCGCAAAATGTATGGCGGTCAGACAACGCATTTGCCGCTCAAGATCAATTCCGCTGGAGTTATTCCGCCGATTTTTGCTTCATCCGTAATTATGTTTCCAGCAACAATAGGCACCTTTGCTACACAGGGATGGATTAAGGATATCGCCGGTTATTTAAGACCAGGGACAATAGGTTATGAGTCCCTTTATGTTGCTTTTATCTTTTTCTTCTGCTTTTTTTATACAGCGGTTACTTTTAAACCGGATGATGTGGCAGATAATATGAAAAAGTTCGGTGGATATGTGCCGGGAATAAGACCAGGCAAAAAGACGGCTGAATACATTGAAGATATACTGGAAAAACTTACTTTTAGTGGCGCAATTTATGTTTCCATTGTCTGCGTATTGCCCAGTGTATTGATAACACAGTTGAATATACCGTTCTATTTTGGCGGCACATCATTGCTGATTGTTGTCGGCGTGGCTATGGATACGGCAAGCCAAATCGAATCGCATCTGTTGACCAGGCAATATGAAGGGTTTATGAAAAAAGGACACATTGCCCGCAGGCGTTAACGGAAGATTTTTCTGAAGGTTGGGCAAATGGTAATTCTGAAGCTTCCGGAGGAAATTGAAAAAGCAAGGGCAAGTAACCGGATAGTAGCTGAGGTTTTAAGCAAGCTCAAAGAAAAAGTGAAACCCGGCGTTACAACCAGAGAGCTGGATAGATTCGCCGAGGAGATAGCGGAAAAGAGGGGTGCTAAGCCCGCATTTAAAGGATACCGGGGCTACCCTTATGCTCTTTGTACTTCGATAAACCAGGAAGTAGTTCACGGAATGCCTTCGGCGCGAGTATTAAAAGAAGGCGATATCATCGGTCTTGATTTTGGTGTTTGTTACAGGGGATTTTTCGGTGATGCGACTATTACCCTGCCGGTGGGTAAGGTAGCTGCGGGCGCTCTGAGGCTTATGGAAGTGACCGAGCAAAGTCTGTATGCCGGTATTGCTCAGGCGAAGGAAGGCAACAGGCTCGGTGATATCTCTGCTGCGGTGCAGATGACAGTGGAGGCAGCTGGTTTTTCAGTGGTCAGGGATTTTGTCGGCCACGGCATAGGGAAGAATCTGCATGAAGAACCGCAGATTCCCAATTTCGGGAAAAAAGGCCGCGGTGTCGAGTTGAAGAGCGGTATGATTCTCGCGATTGAGCCGATGGTAAATCAAGGTGATTATAAGGTCATAGTTTTATCAGACGGTTGGACGGTAGTGACTGAGGACGGTAAGTTATCAGCTCACTTCGAGCATTCGATAGCGATCACTGAACACGGCCCGGAAATATTGAGTAAATTAAGCTGAAGCGCTTCTTGTTAGAAGCCGGTTCACATAAATCGGCAGGAAAGAAAAGAATATGGCCAAGGAAGAAGCAATAGAAGTTGAAGGTAAGGTTATTGAGCCCTTGCCCAATGCCATGTTTCGGGTAGAGTTAGAAAATGGTCATAAGGTTTTAGCTCACATTTCCGGTAAAATGCGCATGCATTTTATTAAAATCCTGCCGGGCGATAAGGTAACGGTAGAACTTTCGCCTTATGATTTAACCCGGGGCCGGATCACGTATAGAACGAAGTAGAGTTTTTTACCGAGAAAAAGGAGTCAATAGCGTGAAAGTAAGGTCGTCTGTAAAAAAAATATGCGAGAAGTGCAAAATTGTTAAACGGAAGGGTGTTTTACGAGTTATCTGTGAAAACCCCAAGCATAAACAGCGTCAGGGATAGTTTTGTAATAGATCAGGAGGTTATATAAGGTGGCACGACTTGCAGGTGTAGATTTACCAAAAAATAAGAGAATGGAAGTTGCTTTGACTTACATTTATGGCATTGGGACCACGAAGGCTAAGCAAATCCTCAAGGATGCAGGTGTAAGTCCGGATACGAGAACGGATGAGCTGGCTGATTCGGAAATATCGGCGATTAGAGGTATTATTGATAAAGATCATAAGGTAGAAGGTGATTTGCGCCGGGAGATATCCATGTCGATAAAAAGATTGATGGATATCGGTGCCTATCGTGGCTTGCGTCATCGTAAGGGTCTGCCCGTAAGAGGACAGAGAACCCATACCAACGGTAGAACAAGAAAAGGGCCGCGCAGAGCAATCGCCGGCAAGAAAAAGTAAATTGATTAACGCTGATCCGGAGGAAAAATGGTAAAGGCAGTCAGAAAATCTGGCAAGAAGAAGGAAAAGAAAAATATTACCGAAGGGGTTGCGCATATTCAATCCACTTTTAATAATACAATCGTAACGATAACCGATTTGAGCGGTAATGTTGTTGCCTGGTCGTCAGCCGGTTTGCAGGGCTTCAAGGGTTCGCGTAAGAGTACTCCTTTTGCCGCGCAGATGGCCGCGGAAGATGCCGTGCGTAAAGCGAAGGAACAAGGAATGCGCAAGGTGCAGGTATATATAAAAGGCCCCGGAGCCGGTCGGGAATCGGCTTTAAGATCATTACAACTTGCCGGGCTTACGATAACTATGATTCGCGATGTGACACCTGTTCCACACAATGGATGCAGGCCACCGAAGCGTCGCCGGGTCTAACAAAGCAATAGATAACCAATAATATTTGGAAAATTAGGAGGCGTTTTTTGGCAAGATATACGGATTCCTCATGTAGGTTGTGTCGCCGGGAAGGTTTAAAACTCTTTCTGAAGGGCGATAGGTGCTATTCGGAAAAGTGTGCCTTTGAGAGAAGGGGCTTTGCTCCGGGAGATCATGGACAGGCGCATAAAAAGCAAACTTCTGATTATGGCGTTCAGCTCCGAGAGAAACAAAAACTGAAAAGGATGTACGGGCTTTTGGAAAAGCAGTTCCGAGGGTATTTTGAAAAGGCCGATCAGCATAAGGGCATTACAGGAACAAATTTGCTTGTTTTTCTGGAAAGAAGAATGGACAATATGATATTCCGCATGGGTTTATCAAACTCCAGAGTAGAAGCACGGCAATTAATTACACATGGCCATTTCCTGGTTAATGGCAAACCGGTAAATATTCCATCTTACTTGCTTAAAGCGGGAGATGAAGTTTGTGTGAAAGAAGGCAGCCGCAAAATCACGAGGATTCTCGAAGCAATGGAAACCGTGGCCAGACGCGGTGTGCCTCACTGGCTGGAATTGGATAAAGAAAACTTCAAGGCCACTATTAAAATGCTGCCGGTGCGGGAAGATTTGACAATGCCGGTGCAGGAACAACTTGTCGTAGAGCTTTATTCGAAGTAAAACAAATTATTTTTATAAACCAGCTAAAGGGTGGGTTTAATTATGCAGAGAAACTGGTCGAGTTTGATTCGTCCCAAGCGTGTAGATGTTGATGAAGCAACGCATACGCATTCTTATGGAGAATTTACAATACAGCCTTTGGAAAGAGGCTTTGGTATCTCTCTGGGCAATGCCTTAAGGAGAGTACTGCTTTCTTCTATTCAAGGTGCCGCTATAGTTTCGATTAAAATTGATGGTGTATTACATGAATTTTCAACTGTACCCGGTATAAAGGAAGACGTCACAGACATTATTTTAAATTTGAAGGGTGTCCGTTTTAAGCTGGGCGCAGCGGATACGAAAGTAGTACGTATAGACGTTTCACGGGCCGGTGCAATAACGGCAGCAGATATTATTACTGATGGTACGGTTGAAGCTTTAAATCCCGATCATTACATCGCCACAATGTCGTCGGAAGGCGGTTCTTTTAAAGCGGAATTAGTAGTAAAAATGGGTAAGGGATATAATCCGGCGAAGAAAGAGTTGGAACCGGATCAGCCTGAAGGAACAATCAATATTGATGCTATTTTTTCGCCCATTAAGAAAGTTGACTATACTGTTTCTCATGCCCGTATCGGTCAAATTACCGATTACGATAAACTTGTACTGGAAGTATGGACTGACGGCAGCTTGAATCCGGAAGATGCGATAGCTTATTCCGCAAAAATTTTAAAACAGCAGTTGGATGTCTTTATCAATTTTGAGGAAGTTGATGAAGAAATTCTGCCGGAAATGACTGACGAGAAAGGCAATGTTAATGATGTATTGACACGCTCCGTAGAAGATCTGGAACTATCTGTGCGTTCGGCAAATTGTCTGAAGAACGCCGGGATCAATACAATCGGTGAATTGGTTCAGAGAACAGAAGCAGAAATGTTGAAAACGAAGAATTTTGGTCGTAAGTCTTTGAGTGAAATCAAAGATATTCTTAATGAATATAGTCTTACTTTCGGGATGAAACTTGAGTTTGCTCCCTGGAATGAAAACGGCGAGCAACAATAACGGCGAAAGATATCTATTCGGATTTGAGTATAGGAAAGGAAAATACTGACAATGTATCATGGTAAGGCGGGCAGAAAACTGGGCAGAACTTCTAGCCATAAAGAAGCCATGCTTCGCAATATGGTTACTTCGGTAATAAAACATGAGCGTATTTCCACGACAGACTGCAAGGCTAAAGAATTAAGAAAACTGGCGGAAAAAATGATTACTCTTGGTAAAAGAGGTGATTTGCATGCGCGCCGTCAGGCTCTTTCTATTGTCCGCGATAAAACAGCAGTAGGCAAACTATTCGGCGAACTTACAGAGCGTTTTCGCAAACGGGAAGGCGGATACACCAGGATAATCAAAGTCGGATATCGCTTTGGTGATAATGCTCCCGTTTCCATTATCGAATATATTCCTGATGAGAAAAAGAAGGAAAAAGCAAAACCAAAAGCAAAAGCTAAAGCTAAAGCTAAAGCAAAAGAGGCGGCAGCGGAATAAATCACATTTTCATTAAAACATAGAAAGGCAGGGTGCATTTACCCTGCCTTTTTTATTCTTGTATTTTAAAAACAAAAAATGTATCTAATACCAGTTCTAAATCAAAGCGCTATCTTTGTTAGCAGCGTCGCCGGCTTCCTCAACGTATGTACAACGCGTGACCTTTAGGTTATACGCCTCGTCGCCTCCTCCTTGCCGCCTCGATATCATCTTTGATTTAGAAAGGGTTTAAAATCAAATAGTATTAAGTGCTAAGTATTAAAGCATATTTGAGATGCGGTTAACGGTACAGCTTAAATCAATTACCTTTTGGGGAAGCAAAGGAGGTTTGGTCATGGCGGAAAAGAAAATCGGCGAAGTTGTAAAATATTTTTCCAAGCCCTCAGTGGCGGCGGTAAAGATTACCGACGGAGAATTGAATGTCGGTGATAAAATTAAATATACCGGACACACAACTGATTTTACTGATGAAGTTAAATCAATGGAAGTGGATAACAAGCCTGTGCCCAAAGCTGTTGTCGGTGATTTTATCGGGATTAAAACATCCGACCGTGTACGTCCGGGCGACGAAGTTTTCAAAGTAATACCGGATTAGTTTTTGTTTAAATTGTCACATCTTTAAGAGATAATTAGCAATAAAGATATTTTAAGGCAATTTTGCGTTTTTAACTCAATAATAAATAAAATTATTAACTGCATATGTAAGTAGTTATGAAAAAAATCCTTGTTACAGACGATGAAAAAGACATTGTCGAATTGATCTCTTACAATCTGGAGAAAGAGGGGTTTTCAGTTTTAAAAGCATATGACGGTGAGGCCGCCTTGCGGTCTGTTCGGTTACAAAAGCCTGATCTGATAATTCTTGATCTAATGCTTCCCAAAATGTCAGGGCTTGATGTTTGCAAAGCCATTCGCAGTAATCAGGAAACTACGAGTCTGCCCATAATCATGTTGACGGCGAAAGCTGATGAAACAGATAAAATAATCGGTCTGGAAATTGGGGCAGATGACTACCTTACCAAGCCGTTCAGCATTAAAGAGCTCATTGCCCGTGTCAGAGCAATACTCCGCCGCCAGCACGATGAAAACAAACAACTTCCGAAAGAAAAATTTTCATATCGTAGCCTGAAAATTGATTACGCATCCTATGAAGTCGAAATTGAAGGTAAGAAAGTAACACTCAGCCCCACAGAACTAAGACTTCTTTTCTTCTTTTCCCGTAATCCGGGAAGAGTTTATACCAGAAATCAGATTTTGGATCATGTCTGGGGCGATGACACTTTCGTTACACCAAGAGCTGTTGATGTCCATATAAGAAGGCTCAGAAGTCAAATTGAAAAAGATGTTGATAATCCTCAATATATAACTACTATTCGCGGTGTTGGCTATAAATTTGCCGAATCAAAATAATCTTTTTTATATCTTCATCATTCTGTAATCAAATTGTAACATTTCATATATATAATGCAGTCAAATTAAAATTGATGGAGGAACAAAACATGATTAGTATGATTAAGAAAATAATTTTCGGAGTGACTTTAGTCCTTTTTACGGGAAGCCTGGCTATTGCTGCTGATTCTATTATTATTAAAGGATCAACAACGGTTTTGCCGATTTCTCAAGCAGCACTGGAAGCTTATACCAAAATTAATAAGGGTGTGCAGATTTCTTTGTCCGGCGGCGGTTCTGGTGAGGGAATCAAGGCGCTGATAGATAAATCAACAGACATCGGCAATTCGTCACGGGAAATTAAGAAGGAAGAAATTACGTTGGCGGAATCCAAGGGAGTGAAACCGGTTGCCCATGTTGTTGCTCATGATGCGCTTATCCCCGTGGTGAACCCCAAAAATAAAGTAAAAGGGCTTTCCACTGATCAGTTAAGCCAGATTTATCAGGGGAAAATTACCAACTGGAAAGAAGTGGGCGGTGATGATCTGAAAATCATCGTAATTTCCAGAGATTCTTCCTCGGGAACTTTTGAATCATGGGATCACTTTGTGATGAAAAAAGCCAAAGTAACACCGAGGGCGCAGATGCTGGCATCCAACGGTGCTGTATTTACGGCGGTTTCCAACAATAAATATGCCATCGGCTATCTGGGAATGGGTTACGTGAAGAAAGGTGTTAAGGCATTGGAAGTAGATGGTGTTGTAGCCACTCCGGAGAGCGCTCTCTCTAAACAATATCCTTTCTCCCGCGAACTCTATATGTACACAAACGGCGAACCAACGGGAGAAACAGCCAAATTCATTGCTTTCTTGAAAAGTCCGGAAGGGCAAAAGATGGTGGCTAAAGAAGGCTTTGTACCGCTGATTGCTCCAGCAAAAACGAAAAGCAGTAAAAAGTAAATATCGCAGAGTCAAAAATTTGTATAGATGATTAGGAAGCGCCGCCGCGTGGTGGCGCTTCAATTTTAACAAACAATAATTTATGAAAAGAGATCTTTTGAAATTATCAGTTTGTCATTTCGGGTGTAATGG
>PLMQ01000047.1 GCA_003142535.1 Syntrophaceae bacterium | reverse complement strand
ATTTCAATATTGCGCATTGCGCTGAAAAATAAAGCTTCGGCGGTGACCCCGCCATATTCCAGAACCAAATCTTTTTGTAGAGAACCTGCATTTACTCCTATACGGATTACTGTTTCGCGTTCCTTGGCCACGGAAACTATCTCACGTATTTTATCTTTGGCGATATTGCCGGGATTAATCCTGATTCCATCAGCACCCTTTTTTATGGCATCAATAGCCAATTGGTAATGAAAATGTATATCAGTAATCAGCGGAATGTGAATTCTCTTCTTAATGAATGGAATCGCCTCCACGGCTTCGTTATCGGGCACGGCGATACGGATGACTTCGCAACCAAGTTCTTCCAGTGCGTGGATTTGGGCTACAGTTGCCTCCACATCGCGTGTATCCGTATTAGTCATGGACTGGACTACCACGGGCGCGCCGCCACCTATTTGCACATTACCAAGATTTATCTTTTTTGTTTTTCGTCTCTTTATTGAAGATAAATGCTCCACAGGAACCCGCTTTCTTATCGTTATATTAGGGATTAATTTATAACATGCGAATTGATCTTCAGCAATGGGAAATTTGGGTAACATCAAGGAAAATATTAGAGAAGTAACATCAATGATAGCGTGATGAAAACCTGCACCTTGAAAGCGGTTGAAGTATAAAGCCCCAACCGCCGGAAGTATAGGAATAGCAAGGGATTGCTGATAATGTCAATTAATTAGCACCCTCAAGAATAGGAGGAAAAGGGCGCTGCTGTTAATGCTCACTAATTAGGCAATTGACTTTGTCACGCGTTATTCCTACTCCTTATACAATGCAATCAGGTTTATCAGTTGTTTGATGAGTGCGGGGAAATCAGATTTCACAGTGCTCTCGACAAGGGAGTAATCAATGTCAAAATAGGCATGAACAATGCGGTTGCGCATTCCGATAATCTGCGGCCAGGGCAGTCCCGGATGTGAATTTCTGTATTCTTTGGATAATTGCGAGGCTGCTTCGCCAACAACTTCAATTAATCGAACAATAGCCTGAGAAACAAGGCGGTTGTTTTCAATATTTTCTCCATTTAAGGAGTTTAGAAATGTAACCGCCTCCTGAGCGGCATCGAGCATGTGCTGTAGCCGTATTTTGTCATCAAGCTTCATATTGCACCTCTGCCTGCCGGACAACTTCATCTCGGAAATATCTGCTGAGATCGCGCGGTGTGCGGAGGTCCACTTTTCTGCCGATTTTATCGCTCAATTCAATTTCCATTCCCGCCAGCGTAATTAAGCCGGGAATATGATCCTCTTCAAACTCTACAAGCAGGTCAATATCGCTACCCGGCTTTAATTCATCACGCAGCGCTGAACCGAACAGGGCAAGTTTTTTAATGTGGTTCTGCCGGCAAAAAAAATCAATGTCCGCTTTCGCAATATATTGTTCAATATTGAATTTCATTTTTTGCTCCTTATCTTAAAGACGAATAATCTTCATACTTTCAATACCACGGGCGCGCCGCCACCTATTTGCAATGAGACTCGCTGAAATCGAGTTCCGACTAGTCGGGACGAAGATTGAAGCGTTAGTCGAATTGTCCCAGGAGCGCAGCGACGTGGGACTTGGAGCGCAGCACACTGAAGTTTCCTGGTCGAATTATCCCGCTCAGCGGAGGGTATAATACCCCACAGCTTGCTTTGGGATATTATACCCGTGATGACACTTAATTTATAACATGCGAATTGATCTTCAGCAATGGGAAATTTGGGTAACATCAAGGAAAATATTAGAGAAGTAACATCAATGATAGCGTGATGAAAACCTGCGCCTTGAAAGCGGTTGAAGTATAAAGCCCCAACCGCCGGAAGTATAGGAATGGCTACGTATTGCGGACAATTCCAATTTATTGGAACCTTCACCAATTATTATGCGCTTCACGCTTCACGACGAGATATGAAATCCGGCGTATGCCGGACGCATCCCTTCAATACAACCGTCCCCGATTATTCTCCTGGAGCAATTTCTCATTTGGATGGTTTTGGGAGCTTTGTTGTTTTCGTTTTCAAACACTATTTTTTCAAGTTGATTATTCCCTCTTTTGAGAAAGNNTTTCCCTCTATCTTATAAGGCAGGTCATGTTGTGTGAAAATAACCTTCAGGACTCCACTCAAATCTTTATATTTTACAGCAAGTGGTACCTGTATCTGCGTTGTTGATGATGATGGAATCAAGATTTCCTTTTCCAGGTGGCCATTTCCGACTTCCTCATTTTTAAGGTAAATGCTGCACCCAAAAGACTTGAGTGTAAGATCAAAATGGTTTGTATTTTGTACATCGAGGTCAAGAAGAAGATTAGACTCTGTGAAGGAGATCGGACTGAGACTGACTCTACGAAGAGTAAAGGATGGATTCTCCAGTATCAAAGTCGCACAAGACATGAGACAAATGGAAACGGCAAATAGAAATAATATTCTACAATGAAGTCTTACTTTCCGTGATTTGATTGCGGTATATATTAACATATTAGTGAAACTCCAATTACGAAAGCGCAGCGCACTGAAATTTGCTGGTTGAATCCTCCCTACCCCTCCTTTACTAAAGGAGAGCATTTGAGCCGTCCTTCATCGCCCTGCTATGCCGGTAGATTGCCGATAAAATATATGCGCGTCCCGATTACTACCTCAGCCTTGCTTCTTCTTTAATCGATGACCGATTAATCGATAAATCTCTTCTTTATCTCTTTTGCCAATGCCCCATACTTCGATGATTTCGATTTCTTC
>PLMQ01000020.1 GCA_003142535.1 Syntrophaceae bacterium | reverse complement strand
GGAGGGAGGAACCACATATACTGAAAAGAAAAGTGCAAAGGTAAGCAACCCGATAATGGGAAGAATAGTCTTCAGTTGCTTATGCAGATAGGCATCTGCACCCTCACGGATAGCGCCCCAGACCTCCTGCATCTTAGCGCTACCTTTATCTTCGCGCATAATCTGCTTACGCAGGAAAAGGGCATATAATAATCCCAACAGAGAAACTCCCAGAACACTCCAAATAGCAATTTTTTCAAAAAAAGCAAGCCCCTGTAGCATTTTTACTCACTCCTTCTTATATGGTTATACATTAATTGTGTGCGGGCTAATAAGGCGAGCGCAACACTAACAAAATTTCAAAAAGTATAACACTTCTGTGCTCTTTGTCAATCTTTTTTACGCGTAAGACAGATGTTTTCTGTTTAAAAAAATATTTGTTTGAAACAATTTACCCTTCGCCAACTAAAAAGAACTCTTTCTTAATTTGATAGCTAATTATATACGCAATACTTTAATGCATCAAGGATATTCTGGGTTGAGAAATTTGCCTAAAACTTATTTTTTTATTTCACAAATTAAATTTTTCTAGTAGAATATATGGAGTATGAAAAAACTCTCCCGCCAATTATTCCGGCTTAAAGACCTGAATATGATTTTAGCCGAGAGCCATGAACCCGGGCACCGGCTAAAAAAGGTCCTCGGACCATTTGAGCTTATCCTGTTGGGTATCGGTGTAATTATCGGCGCAGGAATCTTTGCCACGGTCGGAACAGCTGCCGCCGGAGATGCCCTGCGTCCGGGAGCCGGTCCAGCCCTGATAATTTCTTTTGCCATTACTGCGATAGCCTGTTGTTTTGCCGCCCTTTGCTATGCAGAATTTGCCTCGCTAGTGCCGATATCCGGCAGCGCTTATACCTATTCCTATGCTTCATTCGGAGAATTAATTGCCTGGATTATCGGCTGGGATTTAATGCTCGAATATTGCGTGGGAAGCATTGCGGTTGCCATCAGCTGGTCAGGATACTTCACCGCGCTACTGCGGGGATTTGGAATAACCTTACCCACCTGGGCAACGATCGACTACCGTTCAGCAATGCATGGCTTTCACAAAGCTTACCAACTACTTAGTTCCGGAACCAGTTTTGATAAACTGCAACCGGTGTTGCAGAACGCCTGGAATGCGGTGAATAGCGCGCCGCATATCTTAGGCTTACCGATTATATGCAATATCCCTGCCTGTTTTATTGTTCTACTTTTAACCATCATCCTAGTAACCGGCATAAAACAGAGTTCCCGATTTAATATCGCCATGGTTACCGTGAAACTTCTCGTGCTGGGTTTCTTTGTAGTACTCGGCTCTTTCTACGTAAAACCGCAGAACTGGATTCCGTTTGCGCCTAATGGGTTCGCCGGAATTAAAGCGGGTGCAGCCATTGCCTTCTTTGCTTATATTGGATTTGACTGCGTTTCTACCTTGGCTGAAGAAACGCGTAATCCGAAACGCGATATGCCTATCGGAATTATCGGTTCATTGGTTATCTGTACAATTATTTATATATTGGTGGCCGCGGTCTTTACCGGTATCGTCCCCTTCTCGCTATTAAAAACATCCCTGGCTCATGAAAAAGCTGAGCCGTTAACTTTAGCCATGCAGTATATTAATCTTCCCTGGGCAGCAGTAGTAGTGGCCTTCGGCTCGATCATGGCGCACATCGCCGTGCTCCTGGTCTTGATACTCGGGCAATCCAGGATCTTCTTTTCTATGGCTCGCGACGGCCTTCTGCCGCAAGTTTTTGCCCGCGTCCATGAAAAATTTAAAACGCCACATGTAACCACGATTGTCGTAGGCGTAATTATTGCTTCTATCGCCGCCTTTACCAATATCGATGAAATGGTTGACCTAACTAATATCGGCACTCTCTTTGCCTTTGTCTTGGTCTGCTTCGGCATTATAATCCTGCGCATCAAAGAACCCTTAAGGCACCGCACCTTCAAGGTCCCATTTAACCCAATCACCCCGCTTCTGGGTGTAGCCAGTTGCGTATTCCTGATGACGGCGCTCCCTAGCATTACCTGGATAAGATTTATTGTCTGGTTTATCATCGGTATGATTGTATATTTCTTATACGGTATCAACCATAGCCTACTCCATAAACCATGCTCGGTGCCTCCCGGCTCATCGCACCGCCACCAATAGTGAAATTACAATGCATGCATTAACTTTTATAATTATAAGCCTCCTGGTATTTGCGCTGGCGTATAGATTCTACGCCAAATTCATCATTACTAAGATACTTATCTTAGACCCCCTGCGTAAAACCCCAGCCCATACCTTACGCGACGGTAAAGATTATCATCCGACCAATAGATTTGTGCTTTTCGGCCATCATTTTGCGGCCATTTCCGGAGCAGGGCCTCTGGTCGGTCCAGTGCTGGCGGCGCAATTCGGATTTCTTCCGGGCTTTCTTTGGATACTTATCGGAGCAGTACTTGGCGGAGCAGTACATGATATGGTAATCCTCTTTGCTTCGGTGAGAATGAAAGGCCAATCTCTGACGCGTCTAGCTAAAAAACATATCGGCTTCACTGCCGGAATCGCTACTGGCTTTGCCATACTTTTTATTATCATCACCGCACTAGCTGGCTTGGCCCTGGTCGTGGTAAATGCCTTAAATGAAAGCTCCTGGGCCACTTTTACCATTGCCATAACTATACCTGCTGCCTTGATTGTNNATTGTTACTGCCGGCGTTATATTCGGAGAACCACTATCAAAATCAAGTTTGGGTGCTTATTTTCTTTTTTCCAAACCCGCGCTTTCCGTTATTCTCCCCTTTTACGGTTTTGCGGCTTCCGTACTTCCGGTCTGGCTTCTGCTGTGCCCGCGTGATTACTTGAGTTCTTACATGAAAATAGGAACAATTTTGCTGCTCATCATTGGCATATTTGCCGTAAACCCCAAAATCAATATGCCAATGGTTACTGCGTATATCCACGGCGGAGGCCCCATCATCCCGGGTAAAGTCTGGCCTTTTGTCTGCATCACCATTGCTTGCGGCGCAATCAGCGGCTTTCATAGCCTTATTGGTTCCGGAACCACGCCCAAAATGATTGACAACGAATCCGATATCAGATTCATCGGGTACGGAGCAATGCTTGTGGAAGCGGTTGTCTCTATCATGGCCCTGATTGCCGCGACCGTGCTATTACCGGGAGACTATTTTGCGATTAACCTTTCACCTGAACTTTTTACTAAGTTAGGATTACACATCGCTAACTTACCTGAAATCGAACGTATGACCGGCGAAGTGCTAACCGGCAGAGCCGGTGGCGCAGTATCACTGGCCGCGGGAATGTCGGTAATTCTCTCTTCTATAAAAGGTATGAAA
>PLMQ01000035.1 GCA_003142535.1 Syntrophaceae bacterium | reverse complement strand
CACTTTACCTATATTTATACCCGGAATGACACCCGCCGCATTGGAATATAGCGGCACGCCAATAAGTACGGCCAGCGGCACCGACCACCACACACCTTTGCCCATAATCGAGGCCATAAAATTTTCCGGCACATAGCCGTGCACGGCTGCACCGACGGCAATACCCGCCACGATATAAATCCAGACTTTGGAAACAATATCAACAACTGCCATATAGCCCGCCCGGATGCGGTCATCAAAATTGATTTTATGCTCAAAACTCTGAAAATCTCCGGCCTTTACTTCATAGACCCACTCTTCGACAAATCTCTCCAGCTTCAGTCTACCAATAATCCAGCCGGAAGTTATGGCAATTAACAAACCGGTAGAAACGTAGAGCAGCGCTGTTTTCCAGCCGAAGAGGCCGAATAAGAGCACCAGAGCAACTTCATTGATCATGGGTGCGGCGACAAGAAAAGAAAAGGTGACACCCAGCGGAATGCCGCTTTCCACAAAACCAATAAAGAGCGGTATTGCCGAACAGGTGCAAAACGGTGTGACAATACCGAGCATACTGGCCATGATATTGCCGATAAACAGCGGCTTTCCTTCCAGCGCTTTTCTGGTTTTTTCCGGCGAAAAAAAGGAACGGATAATTCCCACAACAAAAACAATTACAGTGAGTAAAAGCAGCACTTTAGGGGTATCATAAAGGAAGAATTTGATTGCCTCGGTCAGATGCGCGCTTTTATCTAATTGAAAAACTTTATCCACTAAAAAATTAACGCCATCCTCCAAAAAGATATACACAACAATAGCTATGGGAATCAAAAAAAGAGGCCAGTAGCTTTTTATTTTTTTACCTGTATCAATTTTAACTAATTCATTCATTTACCACCAAGCATCTTTAATATTTCTTCTTTTCCCGGTATTTTCCCCGCGACCTTCACCTCGCCATCCACAACCAGAGCAGGAAGAGTCATCACACCATAACCCATGATTTTTTTAATGTCCTCTACTTTGGTTAATTCGGCAACAATGCCTGAATCCTTCAGGGCTTCTCTGGTTAGATCTTCGAGTTTATGACACTTGGCGCATCCCGTTCCTAAAATTTCAATCTTCATATTATTCTCCGTTTCTCTTGCCCCGCTGCAGAACATTCCTTGCACCCGCCCGGGGATGAATGCGTTCTGCAATCCGCGGGATGTCGTGTTTTCGAAAGGAGCCTCCGGCTTCTGACGGATGGGCTCCACAGCACTTTAAAATTTCTATGTGCTCTTGAGCATTGGAAGACAGCACTTCTTCCACACAACCGATAAACTGCATGATACAGGGAACTCGCAGATGATAAAAAATGGAATTGCCTCTTTTTTCATCGGCAACAAGCCCGGCGTTTTTCAAGACAGTTAAATGTTTGGAAACAGTTGAGGCATCGGCACCGATCATTTCCGTGAGTTCACCCACGCATCGCTCCTTTTTATTTAGCTCCTCGATGATAAAGAGCCTGCTGGGATGAGCTATTGCTTTAATAATTTTTGCCCGTGCTTCGTGCTGCGTTCCTAATCGGCTTTTCATTTTTTTATCCCCCTATTAATCTATTTGGTAATATAGCCAAATAGCCACGTATTGTCAAGAAAAAATCTCGACTGCTTATATAATTTTGCTGATTTGAAGATATTATCGATTATAAACATGATTAATAAACTAATATATTTTTTAATATCTTCCAGTAATTGTGCCTTTTAAAAAGCTTCTTTACATAATATTATTTTTTTGATTGACAAATACAAACATAGTTGTATTATACAACCATGTTGAATAAGATAGATGAAAATTGCGGTGACTTATTAGAAATATTCGTCGGTATGTCGCAGGTGACCCGCTACTGCCGGCAGGATATAGCTTTTTGCGAGGGGGTTACTTTTCACCAGTTTATGATTCTGGATGCAGTGGCTAAAAAGAAAGAATTAAGCATGGCTGATCTGCATGTAATTCTTTCCGTGGAAAAGAGCACCACTACCCGTCTGGTAACTCCTCTGATTCAAAAAGGCTTATTGCGGCGGGACCGGGCAGAAAATGATTTGCGGGCTGTTAAACTGGTCTTGACCTCGGAAGGCAAAAATATTCATAAAAAGGTATGGGTGTGTCTTTTGAGTTTTTTTAATAAAGTCAGCCGGAATATCCCGAAAAATCAGAAGGACAATGTGCTTAAATCTATTCATATTTTTATCAATGCCATAAAAGAAGCAGCAGCGGAATACAGTTGCTGTAAATAATGTTGAGAGGTATTTATGAATAATACAGAAAAACGTTCCTGTTCAGAAAATAAAATTTCATTTCCAATAATTGCGGAGGATTCAATCTGCTGCTCAGCTGCAACTGAGGCTCAAATTATCATTCCGGGGTTGGATCAACAATTTGTTGATGGAACTATTAATGCTTCGGCAGGAAATCTGCCGCAAGTCTCTTCCAAATTGAAATGGCAGGATATCTGGGGAACTTTTAAAGCGCGCTTCGGTGTCGGCAGAATGGATTATACCGTTGATCCGGGCTTGTATGCACTCGACAATCCCGATAATAATTCACCGGTTTTTGTTACGGCTAACTATAAAATGAGCTTTGATTATCTGCGCCGGGAGCTTCCCGGCAGAAACGCCTGGATTCTGGTTTTGGATACAAAAGGAATCAATGTCTGGTGCGCCGCCGGCAAAGGAACTTTCGGCACAGAAGAACTTGTGAGAAGGATAGAATCAAGCGGCCTGAAAAAAATTGTCAGCCACCGGAAATTAATCCTGCCTCAACTGGGAGCACCGGGCGTAGCTGCTCATATAGTGAAGCAAATATCAGGCTTTAAAGTTTATTATGGTCCTATAAGAGCGCAAGACTTGCCCGAATATCTTGACGCCGGAATGAAAACAACGCCTCAAATGCGCATAATGACATTTCCCTTAAAAGAAAGGGCTGTTTTGATTCCCATAGAAGTTATGGCAGCATTGAAACCTTTTCTCATTATAACACCGATTTTATTTATACTGGGCGGCATTGGTGGTCCCGCCGGATTCTGGGCAAATGCATTTAACTACGGTTTATTTGCAGTGTTGGCTTTCTTATGCGCTATTATCGCAGGCGCTGTTATCCATCCGCTTTTATTGCCCTACCTGCCCTTTCGCGCCTTTTCCATGAAAGGTTTTGCCTTAGGTTTTGTCGCAACCATCATTCTTCTTTACCTGAGAAATATCAATTTACATACGGGAACCGGGCGAATTGAATCTCTGGCCTGGATACTTATTGTGCCGGCCATATCATCATACCTTGCCATGAATTTTACCGGCTGCTCAACTTATACTTCATTATCGGGAGTAAAAAGGGAAATGCGCTGGGCTTTGCCTTTTCAGCTTGCCGCCGCCGTTTGCGGTCTGGCAACATGGATAGGATCGCGATTAATCACATAGGAGTGAAAAATGAAAAATTTAATCTACCTGAAAAATGTCGTTACTCTACAGCTCGACGAAAATAAGTGCACGGGCTGCGAAATGTGCCTGGAAGTCTGCCCGCATGAAGTTTTTAAAATGAATAGCTCTCATGTGGTCATTCAAAATCGCGATGCCTGTATGGAATGCGGCGCATGCAGCCGTAATTGCCCGTTTGATGCCATTTCAGTGGAGTCCGGCGTTGGCTGTGCTGCCGCTGTCATCAACTCTTTGTTGGGACGCGATGCAAGTGAGTGTGGGTGCAGCATAGAAGCGGGCGGCTCATCAAACAAACAGGGCGGATGCTGCTGTTAATGTAGCATCTGATGACGGAGCAATGATGAAATATTTTATACTGGCAGTCCTCTGGATTATATTCTGCGCATTACACAGTGCTTTGATCAGTGTAACTTTTACCAACTTTATTAAAAAAAAGATCGGTGATTACTATCGGTTTTACAGATTGTTTTATAATATCTTCTCTATTGTTACATTGATTCCCGTACTCATTTATACTGCATTTATAAGGCAGCCGCCGTTTTTCGTCTGGAATGGTTATTTGTTACTCATTAAATATATCCTTCTTTTTCTCGGGATTCTTTGCTTCGTTATGGGCGCAATGCGCTATAGTTTTGGTCAATTCTTCGGCCTGGCACAGATTAAGGAAGGAGCAAATCACAACCTGATGAACAAAACCGGCAAGCTCTCTTCCCGCGGAATTCTGGGCTTTGTCCGGCATCCATTTTATGCGGGTATATTTCCGTTTATCTGGTCAAGCGATCTTGATACCACAGGACTTATAGTTAATATTATCCTGAGTATATATGTGCTGATTGGCACATTGTTGGAAGAACGCAAACTAATCCTGGAATTCGGCAATGCGTATCGTGAATATCAGCAGAAAGTATCAATGCTGTTCCCGCTTAAATGGATAAAAGCGATGCTTAAAACCCTGTGATTGTTATTTTGTGCATTGAAGAAAACAAACTGAATCCCGAACATACATTGAAACTTGACATATAAAACACCATAAGATAAGTAACTTTGTTAATATTTATTTATGAAGCTTTCTGCTAAATATATCAATTTTTATGGAGAAGAGAAAATGACAAAAGTAGATGAATTGGTAAAAGTAGGTTTGGAGAGTTGGGGGACATATGTTCCGGAATTAAGACATGACTCGAAGTATTTATCAGAGAAAACCGGTATTCCACAGAATGTTCTGGAAACAAAATTTGGTTTAAAAAGCAAGAGCGTTGCCGGACCGGAAGATCACAATGTGGCGATGGCAGTAAAAGCGTCCAATGTTGCCATAAAAAGAGCGGGCATAAAGCCTACGGATATTGACCTGGTGATTTGGGCCGGTGAAGTTTACGACAAGCGTTTGCTGCAGACTTACGGAATAAAATTGCAGAATGATGTCGGGGCGACCAGAGCCTGGGCGTTTGACATCAATCAGCGCTGCGGCACTTTCATGTTGGCGTTTAATTTGGTTAAGGGCCTGATGATTATGGATAAGCGCATCAACCGCGTTTTGATTGCTTCGGGCTACCGCAACTGCGATTTGGTGAACTATGCTGATTCCCAAACAAGATTCCTGACCTGTTTGGCCGCCAGCGGTGCCGCTGTTATCTTAAAGCGTGACCATACCGAAAACATTCTTTTAGCGGCAGATGTAATCACCGATGGCCAGTTTGCGGAAGACGTATATGTTCCTGGTGGCGGTTCGGGCATACCAATGACAATCGCAGGCGGCGGCGATAATCCTCCAACGGCTTATGAAGCGCTGGAAAAGAAACTGCTTTACCTGGCTGTGCCGGACCCCGAAGGAATGAAAAACAGGCTCGATAAACTATCCATGACCAACTTCATTAAAGTTATTGACATGACACTGGAGGAATCCGGCTACGAGAGAAAGGATATTGACTATCTGGGGCTGCTGCACATGAAACCCAGCGCTTTTGAATATGTCGCCAAAGAAATCGGCGTTGATGTGAAGACAAAGACGACTTACTGGGATGATTTCGTTTATCTGGGGCACATGGGGCAGAATGACGGCGTCATGTCCATCGAGTTCGGCGTCAAACGCGGCAAAATCAAAGAAGGCGACTTGGTAGTGCTGGCGGCGGCGGGCATCGGCTACTCCTGGGGAGCCGCCTGCATCAAATGGGGTAAAAGCTAAGGCTCCGATAATATAATATTTCTTAAAACCGGGGCGGCTGCTAATAATCTTTAGTATCCGCCCTATTTTTTTGCAAAGCACTTTTATATTTAAACTTTTTTTCGCGAAAATCCGGACGCTGAATTCTGAAAACTTTAGAGTCGATGAACCTATGAATATCTGCAAGTTCCATTGATCCCGCATAAACTAAATTGTTATTTGTCGTACGATGACTTGCTTTTTTATTAATCATAATTAAATTAGGCTCTAGACTAGATGAGCG
>PLMQ01000043.1 GCA_003142535.1 Syntrophaceae bacterium | reverse complement strand
AAATCTAAAGAGCGCAATCGCTGATATTAAGGAATTAACAGAAACTGTTTTGAATGAAAAGATGGCATTGATGGAATCAATTAAGCAATTTAACGAGAATATAAAAAGCGATATTAAGAGTGCCACCGAAGAGTTAGAAAACGCGAAAAAGTTTGTTTCCGAAACCAATGAAGCCATAAATAAATACCGGCAAGAACTCGCCACGCTTCGTTTTGAACTCGGAAAAAACAAGGACCTTGCCGCCAAAAAGACCGCTCTGGAAGTGGCAAAGACTCACTACGATAATGTCACGCGCCAGATGGAAGAAAACGTGGCCAGAGGCAAAGAGCTAAAGGTTAAATGGGAAAACCGCAAGATCGATCTGGACGGTAGCATTAAAGATGCGTCTGCTTCACTTAACGAGATTAACGGGAGAATTGACAATGATATTGAGGCTCAAATATCGCTGATAGCAATCGGGCAATACAATATTGATCGTGACCTGCCGGAAATGGAATTAAACCTTAATACTATCCGCGCATCAATTATGCGCTTTGAATCCGATCTGGAAGTAAAAGGCGAAGTTGAGAGCGAGATTGAAACTGCGCGCATGGAAAAGGAAAAGCTTCAGCAAGACATTTCAGACTGGACATATCTTAAAATCGCCTGCGGAAAGAACGGTCTGCAGGCCATGGAAATAGCAGGAGCCGCGCCGATAATAACCTCTTTCGCTAATCAGCTTTTAACTCGGACATTCAACTGCATTTCTACGGTTAGACTTCGCACACTGGATGATGAAGGGAAGGAATGTTTGGGCATTCTGATCATGGGAGATGACGGCAAAGAAACTTTGTTGGATAACCTTTCAGGAGGGCAGAAAGTTCCCTGCCTCATGGCGCTCAGGCTCGCAATGATCTTGTTGAACAAAGAGAAATCCGGAAGGAACTTTGAAACGTTCTTCAGTGACGAAATGGACGGAGCACTTGACCCTGAAAACACTCTGAACTTCGTCAATATGTATCGGTCGTTTATGGAGATAGGAGCCTTTCAGGACGGTTATTTCATCAGTCACAAACCGCCTTGCAGGGCTTTGGCCGATAACAATTTAATGTTTGAGGCCGGGAAAAATCCGGCGTGGAGTTAGAAATATGTTTGACGATATTGATTTGACAGATGAGACTCTTGATTTTGATATTGAGGCGATTATCAAAGGTTTCAATCCACGCGCCCTCGTATTAATCGAAGGCGAGGAAATTTGGGTGCCAAAAAGCATATCCGTCATTGATGAAAAAGCTATGACTATATCGGTCCCGGAATGGTTTGCGAAGAGAGAGTCGTTACTATGAATTATGGACGTGCGGCGTGGTGCGAACACGCTACCGAAATGGGGGCTGACCTGACCGGTCTGGCAAGTCAACGAGGTTTCGAGGAATGCGCTTGATGAAAAAGTACCCAATCCAAGAGAAACAAAGCCGGTTCAAATCCGGCCACGTCCACCAGAATAACACATATTGAAGGGTATGTTTATTTTTCCTTTCACAATTTAGACCGAAAAAATAAACATGAAGGAGATTAACGAATGATCAAAAACTATACATCCACCGTACCAGTAAACCGTAGTGTTCAGCACATTGAAGATTGCCTTATACGGCACGGCGCTAAGAATATCATGAAACTGTATGATGATGAAAAGAAACTGGAATCGCTTTGTTTTATCATCGCCGTAGATGGGAAAGATATTCCCTTCAAACTTCCGGCCTCGGCAGATCGCGTGGAAAAAGTTCTCAAAGCAGCCGTAAAAAAGCCAACGGCGGCAACCTACGATAGGATAAAGGAACAGGCGGAGCGGACAGCGTGGAAACTCCAAAGCGATTGGGTGGATATCCAAATGTCACTTATCGAGCTTGATCAAGTTGAGATTATGCAGGTGTTTCTCGCCTACGTCTATTTCCCGGCGCAAAAGCAGACGTATTTTGAGAAAATCAAAGGCAGCGGATATCCAATGCTGACGGAGAAAACATAACTTTACATCTTTCAGAACATGGGCATTAGCCAATGGATACAAACCTGGATTAACCATTGATCGAATAGAAAATGACGGCAATTATTGTCCTGAAAATTGCCAATGGATTACTTTATCTGAAAACGTAAAAAAAGTTAGGAGAAAAGAACGTGCTGCGAAAACCTCAATCTGAAATGATCTCTATCATTGACGGCATTGTCGCCGGTTCCGGAATACGGGATATTATAATTAAGGCTACTCCCGGAGCCGGAAAATCTTCACTTCCTATCATTGCCGGCAAACTTATTACCGCAGACTTGGCAGATGCCCTTTGCTGGGTATGCCCTAGAATGTCTTTGCAGGATCAGGCGGAGAGAAATTTCATTGATCCATTCTTTAGGGATTTGTTTAAACATTGGCTTACTATCAGAGCGNNTCGTCACAACTTATCAGGCAATAGGAGTTGATAAAGAGCAGACTGTTTTGAGAGATTTCATGAGAAAGCGTTATATTCTTATTCTTGACGAATACCATCATGCAGAGGCCGAAGACGGGTCATGGACAAAGGCGCTTATTCCATTATACGAGCAAGCCGCTTTCCGTGTCCTGATGTCCGGTACTTTATCAAGAGGGGACGGTAAAAAACTGGCCTTTACACCCTATATGGAAACTTTGGGCGGCTCCGTTCCCATTCTTGAAGGTAATCACGAAACCGCAGTTATAGAATATACAAGGGCCGATGCTCTGGACGAAAAAGCTATTCTTCCGATTAATTTTATATTCGCCGAAGGATCAGCTAAATGGCAGAAAAAAAGCGGGAAGGTTGTGGAGTCTGATCTTTCATCAGCATACGGAGAAAACGGGCGTCATGCCCTCTATACGGCCCTTCATACCGAATATGCCACAGAACTATTGACCTATGCGGTAAACCACTGGACAAACCACAGAAACACGATAAACCGCCATGCAAAATTACTTGTTGTTGCCGCCAGCATCAAATATGCGAAGCAATATTCTGATTATCTGAAAAACATGGGAGTAAATGCCCGGATAGCTACCAGCGAAGACGGACCAGATGCTATAAAAGCGATCAAAGCCTATAAATCAAATAAGGTCGATATTCTTGTAAGCGTCAATATCTGTTATGAAGGTCTGGACGTTCCCGCCATTTCGCACATAGCTTGCCTTACTAATATCAGATCTTATGAGTGGATTCTTCAAATGGCCGCGAGAGGGGTTCGCATTGACCCTAACGGCGGACCATACGAGACTCAGTGCGCCTACGTTTTTGCCCCGAGCGATCAAATGTTTGTCGATATAAAGTCGCAGATTGAAGCGGAGCAGATACCTTTTATTGAAGCAAAACGCAACGCTTCGCGCCCTTCCAGTGGCGCAACAACAGAGGACGGCGGGGGATTCTTCCTAACTCCGGCCCCTGGCGGGATCACTCCGCTGTCCTCTGCCCTCCTTGGAAAAAGAGAAATGTTCCTGGGAAAATCGCCAGAGCCGGAAAAGACAGCTTCGGAGCAAGAAGCGGAGCTCAGGCAAAACATAGATGATCATATAAAGGCGTACTGCCGGCAGAACAGATTTAAGCCGCAGG
>PLMQ01000024.1 GCA_003142535.1 Syntrophaceae bacterium | reverse complement strand
TGGCTTGTTATGTGTTGATACGAGAAGTTTAATTGCTTCCGCAATTTCGTTTACTCTTCCAGTGTGCCACTGATCGAACTGAGGGGCAATCTCTGAACTTTGGTTCCACACCTCTGCGAGAGGAAAGTGAGTAGCAAAGTACTTCTCTAATACTTTTTTGGTACCCTTGGCAACCACTGGTTTATTTCCACGACTCATAGAACCTGGATAGGACATACGCGCTGTCTCGCGTGCTATCTTCTCAAAAAACTCAACCTTAGTACTTATGATATACATATAATCCCCAACGCAAAAATCAGCCGGAGCGCAGCGATCGGCTGTATTGCCCTTGTTAGGCTTTTTTATTTCTATTCCAAATTGCTTTTTCCAATATTACATTTTGAACAAAGAGTTTGTAGGTTTTCTAATATTGTTTCTCCGCCATTTGCCCATGCTTTTATATGGTCAACATGTAGAATGATTTTTGGATCTGCCGCTGGTGATCTTCCGCATTTAATACATTTGAAATTATCTCTCTTCATTACAATAAAACGTAATCTCCAATTGACTTCTCTACTTGTCCTACGTATTACTGTTCGTTCTGTTTTCTCTATTTCTGAAATTTTAATGGATTGTTCTATAGTTGCCAACGTTGAATCATCTTTTTCCTTGTTAATCAGGGCAACGAATACTTTTAGTGCTTTTAACCATGAACTAAAACGTCTTCGATAGGCAAATCCGCTATATTTTGAATTTTGTTGTGTCATTTCTGAAAATCGAGGTTGACGTCCCAATTTAACCCAAACTTCTTCCAAATTATTAAAGAGGTCTTCTTCAGGAATTTTATTGTTAGCTTGTTGCTTTGTTTTTTGCAGTCCCGCTTTTTCTTGAGTTTTTAGCCAAGAACCAAAACGCCTTAAAAATGTCGAACTATAATATTTTCCAAATGTATCCTGTTGCTTTGCTGTAACATAATTTTGTTTTAGTTCGATTGCTACCCGTTTAAGGTCGGCAATCAATTCTTCATCTGTAATATTTTGGTGATAATCTTTGAGTTCAAATTTCATAAATGAATCCACAATGTCAAAAATAAATTGTGCCTAACATTTAATATACGTAATACGTAATTCCGCTGTTTTTAGACCAGCGCCATCTATTTATTAAGAATTAATTACGCGAATATTTTATAAAAATCAAATATTTATTTATTGAACATGTGCGTAAAATGTGTTTATTATCAGCAAAAGCGTAATGCGTATAATCAATCATTATTGGCAAATGATGGTCAAATTGTTTCGCTTTCAAAGGATAACAAGCCGACGACCCCTACATGCGCGGGGCAGGCGCTGCTAACAAAGATAGCGCTTTGATTTAGAAATGATATTGTATATTCAATAAAAAAAGATAATTGAAACAAGAAAGGCGCCTCAAACTGAGGCGCCTTTCTGTTAAATGTAAATCAAAATTTAACTACTTGCTTTCATCAAGCTTGTCACTGGAAATGCGCATGCTGTAGAAAGAGCGGTAAATGAAAATCAGCGCAATAATGAAGAAGCAGGAAGCGAGCACATACTTCAATTCGGTGCTCTTCATGGTTACGGCGATTTCGGTAGCCAGAAGTCCGAACAATGTCGTGAATTTGATAACCGGATTCAAGGATACGGAAGACGTATCTTTGAACGGGTCGCCGACGGTGTCGCCGACAACACTGGCTTCATGCAGTGGAGTGTTTTTCATCTTCAGATCGACTTCAACAATCTTCTTACCGTTATCCCAGCAACCACCGGCATTGGCCATGAAGATCGCCTGGAAGAGACCGAAGAAGGCAATACCGATAAGGTAACCGATAAAGAAGTAGGGGTTAAAGAATGCCAGCGCCAGACACATGAAGAAGATCACAATGAAGATGTTGATCATTCCCTTTTGGGCATACTGAGTACAAATCTTCACAACTTCCTTACTATCTTCAATGGAAGCTTCTTTTTTAGATAAATCGATGTTCTTCTTAATAAACACAACCGCCTGATATGCACCGGTGGTAACTGCCTGGATAGAGGCGCCTGTGAACCAGTAAATCACGCAGCCGCCCATGATCAAGCCCAGGATTACTTCCGGCTGGACAAGAGAAAGTTTGGCAATGACATTACCGAAGAGGCGTTCCAGCAAGATAATGATACCGAACACCATTGTGGTTGCTCCAACAACGGCCGTTCCAATCAACACGGGTTTGGCAGTTGCCTTGAAGGTATTACCGGCACCATCTGCGGATTCCAGAAAATGTTTGGACAATTCAAAATTAGGCTCAACGCCATATTCTTTCTTTACAATTTCTTTTACATCGGGACGAGACTCAATCATGGAAAGCTCGTAAATAGATTGAGCGTTGTCGGAAACAGGACCAAAACTGTCAACAGCGATTGTCACCGGGCCCATGCCGAGGAAGCCGAAGGCCACCAGACCGAAAGCGAAAACCGGAGCGGCGAAAACGAATTCGGGAGGCAATATCGCTATGATGGCGGCGTTTTTTGATACCATATAAGCAATGAACATCAGAATCATGATGGTCATGCCTTCCCAGAAAGCAGAGAAGTTACCAGCAACAAGACCGGAGAGAATATTCAAAGAAGCTCCACCCTGTCTTGACGCATTGACAACTTCTTCGCAGTGACGTGATGAAGTACTGGTGAAAACTTTGGTAAATTCCGGAATCAAAGCGCCGGCAATTGTGCCGCAACTGATAATGATGGAAAGCGCCCACCAGAGGCCTTGGTATTTATCGGTTAAGTCGCCAAGTAAATAGTAACTGGCGACGAAAGTAACGATAATAGACACTAAGGATGTAATCCAGACCAGATAGGTTAAAGGATGCTCAAAGTTAAAATCTTTTTTACCTTCAAACGCCGATTTGCTAATGGCGTCGTTAATAAAATAAGAAACCAAAGAAGTGATGATCATGAGAATTCTCATGGCGAAAATCCAGACAATCAACTTACCGCCCATTGCGGGATTTCCCGCCAAAGCCAGAGCCAAAAAGGCAATCAAGGCAACACCGGTAACGCCATAGGTTTCAAAACCATCGGCAGTCGGGCCTACGCTGTCACCAGCATTGTCACCGGTACAGTCGGCAATAACACCGGGGTTTTTCGGGTCATCTTCGGGAAGATGGAAAACTATTTTCATCAAGTCGGAGCCGATATCGGCAATCTTGGTGAAGATACCACCGCAGATACGCAGCGCTGATGCGCCCAGAGATTCGCCGATGGCAAAACCGATGAAGCAGGGGCCGGCCAGATCTTTGGGAATGTAGGCCAGAATGATGATCATAAAGAAAAGTTCGATGCTGACAAGAAGAAGACCGACACTCATGCCGGAACGTAAACAGATGTTAACGATGTTTAAAGGTTCGCCGGAAAGTGACGCAAAAGCGGCGCGGGAATTGGCAACTGTGTTAATGCGAATACCGAACCAGGCCACAGCATAAGAACCAAGGATACCGACAATAGAGCAGATGAGAATAATAACGATTCCTGATGCGTTAGCTCCCTGTAACGCGCCAAAGTAATAAACGATACATAACGCAATAAGTATCCACAAAGCGATTAAAAATTTACCTTGCTGGAAAAGATACGTTTTGCAGGTTTCCCAGATTGTTTGGGAAACATCAAGCATTGCTTTGTGTGCGGGCAGATTTTTAGTTTGCACATATTGAATAACACCAAAAATCATACCGATGACACAGATAACAAGCCCGATATTTAAAATAGTCATGCCTTTCAAGGCGCCGCCCAGAAAAGCAATATTTGTTAAATCGGGCAATTTAATGTCCGCTTCTCCTGCAAATGCAGTTCCGGCAAGCAATAGAAAAATTATGCCGCTAAATAAAAATGTCCAGATACTTCGTTTGTTTTGCAACATTATTCAACCTCCTTCATTAAAGAATTACTTATATTTATTTTATGGTACTTACCCATTGCTTTTTGTATTCCAGACGAAATAATTTCACAAACCGCCCCTGCAGCTGTTTCAATAATTTCAGGTAGCAAAGGAAGTTCATCTGATTTAAAAGGCTCCAGAACGTAACTTTCAATGCGGTATTTGTCAGCTGGTTTGCCGATACCCAGTCTTATCCGCATAAACTCGGAAGAACCCAAGTTCTCCTCAATGGATGCCAGCCCTTTATGTCCGGCATTTCCTCCACCGGTTTTCAGTCGAACTGACCCAAAAGACAAATCAAGATCATCGTGGATCACCATCAGATTACTGATTTCCGTTTTAAAGAACGCATGCAACTGCCTTACAGCATTACCACTCAAATTCATGTATGTTTGAGGCATGGCTAAAATTACATTCTTATAATCGATCTTGCCCTTGCCCCATAAAGCATTAAAACTCTTTTGACGTAAATCCACTTCGAGCTGAGAAGCCAGTTTTTCCAAAACCATAAACCCGATATTGTGTCTTGTAGCCCGAAAGCGATTTCCCGGGTTTCCCAAACCAACAATCAAGTACATCGCTTGCTCCGTCTCTTTTGTGTGCCCGGGAAAAATTTTTGCTAAAATAGAGGGAAACATTTTCTCTCGCCCAGTTATTCGTGAAACTCCAATTCCGAAAGTAAAATCCGGCGCATGTCGGGCGCAGCGTATAACCTAACCACCTAAAGGTGGCAAGTAACCTGAAGGTCACAAGAGGTCACAAGCTGAAGTTAGCTGGTCGAATTATCCCGCGAAGCGGAGGGTGTAATACCCCACAGCGAGCTCGCGAAATGTTTCCAAAACTTGCTTTGGGGTTCATACCCTTGATTGTAGTGCCTTATTTCCCTTTTTCTTTTTCAGTCTTTTCTTCAACTGCCGGTGCTTCCGTGGTTGCTGCTTCCTCTGCAGCAGCCGCAGCAGCCGCAGCTTCTTCCTCTGCAGGCGTAGCCTTGACAACCTTAATTGCGGCAACGGTAACGACTGCCGCATCGGCAGGATCCAGGACGGTTATACCATCGGGCAATTTCAGTTCTTTTATTTTTATTGAATCGCCAATATTGAGAGCAGTGACGTCTATTTCAATATGGTCGGGAAGATTTGCCGGTAAACAGGAAACAGTCACCTGGCGTTTGATATGCTGCAATTCGCCGCCGTTTTCCACCCCGAGGGCCTTGCCGGTAAAACTCAGAGACACATCAAAGGTCAGATTGCGTTTCATGTCAATTTCATAGAAATCGGCATGAAAGAACTTTCCTGTCAAAGGCTGTACTTGCAGTTCTTTGATTAATGAAAGTTTTTCCAGCTTTTTTTTGCCGCCGTCATCAATAATCAGTTTGATAAAGGCGTGATCTTTCTTGTCTTTGTGCAACTTGAGCAATTCATCGTTTTTTACTGCCAACAAAATATTTTCGGCAGAACGACCGTAAAATATGGCCGGGACAAATCCTTTTTGCCGTAAACGGCGGGCCGGTCCTTTCTTTTGTTCTTTACGGACTTCAGCCGCTAAATCGGTTACTTCCATTTGTTCCTCCTATATAAATAATGAGCTTACAGAATCGTTATAATAAATACGGCGTACGGCCTCGCTTAAAAGGCCGGATACCGACAATACTTTAATTTTATTAAAAGCTTTGGCACGATCGGACAGCGGAATTGTATCCGTAACGATTACTTCCTTGATGTCTGATCCTTCCAGCCTGTCGAGCGCTGGACCGGATAAGACCGGGTGCGTGCAGCAGACGGATACTTGCAGAGCGCCCGCTTTTTTAAGGGCGTTGGCAGCCTGAACTACCGTGCCTGCCGTATCGATCATATCATCGAGAATAATAACCCTTTTGTCTTCGACGGTGCCGATAATATTCATCACCTGAGCTTCATTGGGACCCTCACGTCTTTTATCTATTATGGCCAGGCTAGCCCCGAGTCTCTTACCAAAAGCCCGGGCGCGTTCCACACCGCCCGTATCCGGTGAAACAACAACAGTGTTGTCCGAATAAGTCTTTTTCATATATTCCAGCAAAACCGGTGTGGCAAAGAGATTGTCCACAGGTATATTGAAAAAACCTTGAATCTGACCGGCATGTAAATCTATCGAGAGAACACGGTTAGCCCCGGCTGTGGTAATAAGGTCGGCAAGGAGTTTTGCCGAGATGGGGGCACGCGGGGCAACTTTTCTGTCCTGGCGGGAATATCCGTAATAGGGGATAACGGCCGTAATACGATCGGCGGAAGCCCGCTTCAGGGCGTCAATCATTATCAGAAGTTCCATGCAGGTGACGTTGACAGGTGAGCAGGTAGATTGAATTATGAAGACATCCATGCCGCGTACATTTTCATTTATTTCGACTCGAGTTTCCCCGTCGCTGAATGTGGTCACGTTGGCGTTGCCCAGGGACACGCCGAGGTTGCCACAAATCTGTTTGGCGAGCGCAATATTGGCATTGCCTGTAAATATTCTGATTCTTTCTAACATTTAAAACCTTTCTAAAAAAAATATGGCTGGGGCGGGAGGATTCGAACCTCCGTATGCAAGAACCAAAATCTTGTGTCTTACCGCTTGACGACGCCCCAAAAAATCAAACTCATTTAATGTAATCGTTTATCGGATTGCTACGCAATTACAAAGAATGGGCAAAAAAGACAAGGCATCGTTGGGAAACTTCTTTATTTATAGCTTCCACGGCTTTTTTTGCCGAATTCTCGTCAGTAAAAATGCCAAAGACCGTAGGGCCGCTGCCCGACATCATCGCTCCTCGTGCACCCTGCCGAAGTAAAATATCTTTTAAATCGTTCAATTCCGGGTGAATTTTTAGCGAAACAGTTTCTAAATCATTGTGCATTTCCCGGATTATATCGCCCACTGCGAAAAAACGCGGAATGCTATAATTTATTCGTTCCTTTGTCAATCTTAAATTGAGTTTTTCGTAAACCATTTTAGTGGATAAGGAAAATTGCGGATTGATTAAAACAACATTAACTTTCGGGATGTTTTTTAAGGTTTTCAGCTTGTCACCGATACCCCCGGCATAGGCGCAGTTACCAAAAATAAAAAAGGGCACATCGGCGCCAATTTTTACTCCTAATTTCATCAAATCTGATTTTTTTAACCCCAGGCCGCATATTTCATTAAGAGCTAATAATGTTGTGGCTGCATCGGAGCTTCCGCCACCCAATCCGGCAGCCGTAGGTATGTTCTTAATCAATGTGATTTCTACGCCTGATTGATAACCGGTATAGGAAAAAATAGCACGGGCGGCGCGGAAGACCAGATTATCTTCCGCTGCCGGCAGATTACTGTTCGGACAGTTAAGGGAAATACCTTCAGAGCGCAGGGAAAAGGCTAACTCGTCATAAAGAGATATTTTTTGCATAACGGAAGCGATATCATGATAGCCATCAGCCCGCTTCCTTAAAACTCGCAAGAAAAGATTTATTTTTGCCGGTGCCAGAACTTTAAGCATCTCGTTCCAATCAAAGTCGGTAGTATTTTTACGCCAGGTCGCATTCAAAGGATAACGAGGCGGCAAGGAGAAGGCGACGAGGCGTATTATATATACGTTGAGGAAGCCGACGACGATGCCAACAAAGTTAGCCAAAGAAGGCGACTTGGTGCGTCATCCATTTTCTTTGACATAGCGTAGCTTCAATTCGTAAAGGACTCCTTGAATCAGGTTGTTTTCCTGTTCATTGAGATTGCCTTTTGTTTTCTCATTGAGCATATCTAAAATATCGATCGTTTGTTTGGCAGCAGGCAAATTCTTTTCGGTTTTACCTCCTGCTGGATCCGGAAAATCTCCGAAATGAAATAAAGCCGAAGTGCTCAGCGATAAAACAAAGTTGGTAAAATTTATAGGCGGATAGTTGAATTCCTTTTCCGGATTTATATTATTTTGCTCATCTTCTTTTAATTTTGGTTTTTCTTCGGAAATCGGCGCAGCCTGTTCTTTTTCGGCAGGCGGATCGCCTTCCGCAAATAAACGTTTATCTTTAACTACAAATCCGGGACCTTTTTTTTCTTCAGACATATATTCCCCCCTGGTTACAAATTAATAATTGATATTAATACGGCTTCATGCTTCTTAAACGGGCTATTCTTTCCTCAAGAGGCGGATGCGTGCTGAACAGGTTCATCAGCGATCTTCCCGTAAGTGGATTGACAATAAACAGATGCGCTGTGGATGGATTGGCATTCATGGGAACAATTTGCGAAGCTTTTGTAAGCTTTTCCAATGCACTGGCCAGGCCATAAGGGTTTTTGGTAATTTTCGCTCCACCGGCATCGGCCAGGTATTCACGGGAGCGCGAAATGGCCATTTGAATAATTGTCGCGGCAAGTGGTGCCAGAATAGCCATGGCAATCAAGCCTATTATACCGCCGCTATCTTCGTCATCGGAGCGACCACCGCCAAAGATTGCCGCCCACTGCGCCATATGCGCGATCATGACAATTGCACCGGCCAATGTCGCAGCAATGGAACCGATCAGCATGTCTCTATTTTTAATGTGAGAAAGTTCATGGCTGATTACGCCTTCGAGTTCTTCTTTATTCAATATTCGCATGATTCCTTCGGTTACGGCAACAACAGCATGTTCTTCATTTCGTCCCGTAGCGAAAGCATTTGGTGTTTCTTGGGGGATAATGAAAATACGCGGCATGGGCAAACCGGCTTTGAGCGCCAGATTGCGGACGATATTATAAAGATCAGGCGCTGAACTTTCGGAAACCTCCTGCGCTTTATACATTCTCAAAACAATTTTATCGGAAAACCAGTAGCTGCCGAAATTCAAAATTATGGCGAACAGGAAGGCGATAAAAACTCCCCCCCGGCCGCCAATCAGGCCGCCGATCAGCATAAGCAGGCCGGTTAACGCTCCCAGTAAAAGAGCAGTTTTTATAGAATTTCCCACTTCACTCCTCCCTCACTTCTTAAACGTTAAATCTCCTTTGGCAGATAAACCAATTTTAATATGTTCGCCCTCGGCGTATTTACCGGCAAGGATCTCCATGGCCAACGGATCAAGAATAAGCTTTTGCAGGGAACGCTTCAGCGGCCGGGCGCCGTAAACAGGGCTGTAACCGATACCAGCTATATATTTTTTTGCTTCATCTGTCAATTCGATGGTGAGTTTTCGTTCCTTTAGCCGTTTATCAATCAACGCCAACTGAATATCAACGATATGGTTGATGTCTTCGAGAGTTAATGCGCGGAAAGTGATAATATCATCGATACGGTTTAAAAATTCCGGTTTAAAAGTGGCGCGAAGAGCTTCCATCGTGCGGTTGCTCTTTTCCTCATCATCCAGATCGGTATCCTGTATCCACTGACTACCGACATTGGAAGTCATAATAACAATGGTGTTTTTAAAATCAACAGTCCGGCCATGTCCATCGGTCAGCCGGCCATCGTCCAGTATTTGCAGCAGGATATTGAACACATCCGGATGAGCTTTTTCTATTTCGTCAAACAGCAGGACGCAGTAGGGCCGGCGCCGGACGGCTTCTGTCAGGAAACCGCCTTCATCATATCCGACATAGCCGGGCGGAGCGCCGATCAGGCGGGCGACAGCATGTTTCTCCATGTATTCCGACATGTCAATGCGCACCATAGCCTGCTCGTTGTCGAACATAAATTCGGCCAGCGCACGGGCCAATTCTGTTTTACCCACGCCAGTCGGTCCCAGAAAAATAAATGAACCGATGGGACGGTTGGGATCCTGCAGGCCGGAGCGGGCACGGCGTAGCGCAGCCGAAACCGCTTTAATGCCTTCATCTTGTCCAATAACACGCAACTTCAAACGCTCTTCCATATGAATCAGCTTCTGGACATCGCTTTCCAGCATGCGGGCGAGCGGTATACCTGTCCAGTTAGCAACAACCTCGGCCACATCTTCCGCATCCACTTCCTCTTTGAGCATTTTTTTGTTCTTCTGGATTTCCTCCAGTTTGAGCTGATCTTCCTGCAGGGCTTTGTTCAGCTCCACCAGCTTGCCGTAACGGATTTCCGCAGCACGGGCCAGATTGCCTTCGCGCTGGGCGCTGGCTTCTTCTGTTTTAAAAGATTCCATCTGGCTTTTGATGTTTTGGATTTTTTTAATAATATCTTTCTCGCCGAACCAGTGCAGTTTCATCTGAGCCATGCTTTCCTTCAATTCGGCCAGTTCTTTGTCAATTTTGGCGCGCCTTTCTTTGGCGGTTTTATCCGTTTCGTTTTTCAGTGATTGGCGTTCGATTTCCAACTGGATTATTTTACGGTCGATGACATCAATTTCCGAGGGCATACTGTCCAGTTCTATCCTTAAGCGGGATGCAGACTCATCAATTAAATCAACGGCCTTATCCGGCAAAAAACGATCGGCAATATAGCGGTTGGAAAGAGTTGCCGCTGCTATAATTGCCGAATCCTTGATGCGTACGCCGTGATGCACCTCGTAACGTTCTTTAAGTCCCCGAAGAATGGCAATAGTATCTTCGACTGTCGGTTCTTTCACCAGAATGGGCTGGAAGCGACGTTCGAGAGCCGCATCTTTTTCGATATATTTGCGGTATTCATTAAGAGTAGTGGCGCCGACACAGCGCAATTCACCGCGCGCCAGCGCCGGTTTCAGCATGTTGGAGGCATCCATCGAACCTTCGGCGGCGCCCGCACCGACAACAGTGTGAATTTCATCAATGAAAAGAATAATCTCACCTTCGGAGTTGATTACTTCTTTCAGAACGGCCTTGAGCCTTTCTTCAAATTCGCCTCTGTATTTAGCTCCGGCAACCAATGAGCCGATATCCAAGCCGATGACCCGTTTGCCTTTTAAATTTTCCGGTACATCTCCATTGACAATGCGCTGGGCCAATCCTTCGACAATAGCCGTCTTACCGACGCCCGGCTCGCCGATTAAAACAGGATTATTTTTCGTCCGCCGTGAGAGCACCTGCATAATGCGCCGGATTTCTTCGTCACGCCCGATTACCGGATCGAACGAACCTTTGCGCGCCAGTTCATTAAAATCTTTCGCATAGCGCTGTAGTGCCTGGTATTTTCCTTCCGGATTGGGATCGGTAACACGCTGGTTGCCTCTTATTTCCACCAGCACCTGAAAAATTCTGTCTTTAGTAACTCCGGCCTTGCGCAAAATTTTTACGGCTTGGCCTTCCTTTTCTTCCGCGGCTGCGATTAAAACATGTTCAGCGCTCACGTATTCATCTTTGAGTTGCGCCGCTTCGGCAAGCGCCTTATCGAAAAGCTTATTTAAGCGCGTCGACAGATATGCCTGACCTGCGTCCGTTCCTTCCACCCGCGGCTGTTTTTCCAGGAAGGAAATTATCTCCTGTTCTATTTTATTGGGTTGGGCGCCCAGCTTTTTCAAGATAGCACCGACAATACCATCTTCCTGCCGCAAAAGAGCGACAAGAAGATGTTCCGGTTCAATGGCCTGATGACCGTAAGAGCTGACCAGCGATTGTGCTTCCTGCAATGCTTCCTGTACTTTTAATGTAAATTTGTCAAAACGCATATTTTATCCTCTATCAAATATTACGGCACTACGTTTAAGGTGCCCATTATCCCCTACGCTGCGCTTCGGGGATAATTCGACTTACAAATTTCAGCTTGTGACCTTTAGGTTGCGCGCTTCGCTTCTGAAATTTGAGTCTCATTACTCTATTGGTTTTTCGATAGTCACAAACATTTTGCCGTTTTTATAAACGCTGACATTGCCGGATGATTGGGAAATCACTATGGCCACCGCTTTGGTTACATGGGTAATGCCGGCTGCGGCAATATGCCTGCTGCCTAAACCTGCGGGGAAATCGCGGCTGTCCAGCGCGGCATTGAGGTGTCTTCCGGCCGTGACAATTGCCCCGCTTTCTTTAACGATAAAAGCCCCATCAATGGCGGAAAATTCTTTTATTGTTTCGATCAGTTCCGGGTTTAAAATGTTGCGCTGATCTTCCGTATAACCTAAGAACGGATTGATAATCATTTGCCGGGAGAGCTGCATGACTTTTTCCTCATCCCCGAGCACAAACATTGTGCCGATTTTTCTGCTTTCTCTGCCCTGCGCGGCGATTTCGCAGGCAATATTCAAAACAGCATTGAATACTTCCGGGCGGACGCTTTCAATAATGTCATTGATATAATCCGAAGTCAGAATTTCAAATTCTTTGCCTACATCTAGAACGAAAATGCTGTCGGCATAGCCGAATTTCGGCACACCGCTTAAACAAACAATTTTATTTCCTTTTTTAAATAAGCCCAGGACGATTCCTTTGGCAATGGCAATTTTAATAGTTCCCACGCGGGTCAAATTGACATTGGGAACATCCAGCTTTTTCGCGTATTTTTGGACATCTTCCGGCAACTCTTCACCATCGCGGGTAACGATAATAACGCCGATGGCTTTTTTTATTTCTTCCGGCAAGGCGGCGATGTCTTTTGTGACATCAACGCAGACGAGCAATGAGTCAGCCTCAACCTCACGCGCAATTTTTATGGCATATTCGATCATTACCTTATTGATGGATTGCATTTTATTGCCTCGATGTTTTTTTTGTAAGTAGTTTAAACATGAAAACATTTTCTGTCAAGGAGGATCGTTCCAATAAAATAAAATTCCCGCTTCGCTGCGCTTTCGCGAGATAATTCGATTTCGAAATATCAGCTCATTAATTCCTGAGTAAGGTGTCATTAATCCCGCTGCACTATGCTTGCGGGATAATTCCACTTACGCTTCAAACTTCACAAAGTTCGTTTTCAGCGAGTGTCATTAAAATTATCTTGACCGGAAAATGTTGTTCGATTAAAAAGTCATATTACTAATGATTTAATTTGGAGGCGTAATTGTTAAAACTGCCTGTAGTCACCGGTACGCTTGACCTGTATATAACGGAAATAAACAGATTCCCTCTGCTGACGGCGGAGGAAGAATTCAAGCTGGCCGTGCGTTTAAAGAAATATAACGATATGGACGCCGCCGAAAAGCTGATTGTTTCCAATTTGCGTTTTGTAGTCAAAATTGCCCACGAATACCGTAATTACGGGTTCAAACTGGCCGATTTGATTCAGGAAGGAAATATCGGCCTGATTCACGCGGTAAAGAAATTTGATCCTTATAAAGGCTACCGCCTTATTTCTTACGCCGTTTGGTGGATACGCGCCTATATTCAAAATTACCTTATTAAATCATGGAGTATTGTTAAAATCGGTACCACGCAGGCGCAGAGAAAATTGTTTTTCAAATTAAGCCAGGCGAAAAAACAATTGGAAACGCTTTCCAAAAAAAATCCTGAATATGCCGAAATTGCCGATTCGCTGGGCGTAAAGGGTTCGGAAGTGGCCGAGATGGACCTGCGCATGGGGTCGCGCGATGTTTCTCTGCATGAATTCATCGGCGATGATGGCGGTTCCCAGCACATTGATTTTCTTGCATTTGGTGGCGATAGTCAGGAAGTATCGCTAATCAAGAATGAAGAGAGAAGCCTGGTTCAGCGCAATATTGCCGGCGCATTGGCCAAATTAAACGAGCGAGAAAGCTATATTATCAAGAACCGCGTTATGGCGGATAACCCGGAAACACTGCAGGAAATAGGCGACAGATACAATATCACGCGCGAACGCGCCCGCCAGATAGAAAAGCAAGCGCTGAAAAAGGTGCAGCTGGCGCTGCCGTATCTTAAACCGGATAAGTAGTAAATGGTCAGGTGTTTATAATGGTTTGGCAATTATTGCCATGGATTATCTCTTTACGGGAAATATCAGTATCCAGCCTGATGTTTTCACAAACATTCTTTCATCATTGATGAGTCCGTGAAACTCTGGCGAATCGGGATAAGTCGTTTTTTGCTTATTTAAATTAGGGTCTAGACTAGTTAAGGAGC